>DLZQ01000062.1 GCA_003447295.1 Lachnospiraceae bacterium | reverse complement strand
GGAAGTTAAATTTGCTATTTACCTAAAAATGAATACCCATTAGTAAAAATGAATAGAAAATGAATAAAAGTGTGGTGTTTCGTATAATTATGAGTTAGTATGCATCAGACACACTTTTGTAAAAAGGGAGAATTTTATTGTTTTTTGTTATAATATCCTAAATTGAGGAACATTGTAACAGATTGGAAATTTTGGCAAATGCTCTTGCACACGCGAATTATTATGGCAGGCGGGGAATTCTTGTGGTCAAAAAAGGCAAGGAACTTACCATATCAAATCCGGGTACAATCAGAGTGACCAAAGAAGAGTTTTATGCTGGTGGCAACAGTGATCCAAGAAACCCGAATATTCTCAAGATGTTTGGGTTTGTCAATGTCGGTGAGCGTGCCGGAAGCGGTGTTGACAAGATTCTGGCTGCATGGAAAGAGCAGAACTGGAAGGAGCCGGAGTTTGATTTTTCAGAGCGTTTAGATAGAGTGACATTAAAGCTTGAAGTCGGACAGGTTGTATACATTCCGGGTGCTGCTGATATCAGAAATGAAAATACAGACCAAGCGGTACCAAAGTCAATGTTGAAAGAAGAAAAGATATTGGATTATATCAGACAGAATGGAAGTATTTCTTCACAAGAGGCAGCAGATATTGGCGGTTATAAATCTAAGACTGGAGCACGAAAATTACTTGATAAGATGATTGCGAATGGTTTGATTAGGAAGGCAGGCAAAGGACCAGCTACTAAATATATTATTTAGAAAGCACTTAGTTGATTATAAAGAGAATTGCTTTACAAAACATAATGAACTGAGTTTTTTTCTAAGAGTTTACTTTTATTTCAACTAGCCTTGGAAAGAACCGTTCCATAACGAGTACCTTGACAACCATAGGCCGCTTTTGCGGCCAGTAGTAAATTTATTTTCGGATGTTCTCCGGCAGCTTTGGTGACCAGGGAAGCAACAGAGGAAACACAGAATTATTAGAAAAAGCATTATAGCCGATGCAATAAATCGACTGGGTGCAGGTGGGTGCAGGTCTGCAACCACATAAAAAAGCGGAAACCCTGTAAAATCAAGGCTTCCGCTACAAATAAAAAGAGCGCGAGACGGCGCACGAGGTCCGGGGGACCTCGGACTGCGCGGACCGGAGCGGAGCGTAGACATCGAACTTTCGAGCCCTGCCAGGGCTCGAAAAAAAGAACGATACCGATTTGGTATCGTTCTTTTTTCCAAGCGCGAGACGGGGATCGAACCCGCGACCCCCTCCTTGGCAAGGAGGTGCTCCACCGCTGAGCCACTCGCGCATGTCTTACAGACAAGTTATAATATACTATGGGACGTTCTAAATGTCAACAGAAAAAGTGTGCATCTTTTTGGACAATTGCATATACAATTCAAAAAAAACAAATGACAGAAGCTGTGCTACAAGGGAAATGCTAGTGCAGCAGTTTCTTCCGCAGCCATCCGGAGAATTTTTGCTCCACAACGATCCAGGACAGGTAAGCCAGTCCGATACTCAGCGCCACACTTAAGATCACACCGATGACAGACATTACAGACAGGGTGGAGAAGTCAAACACCGCCCGGTCTAAGAACATTACCGGATAGTAATGCACCAGATAAAGGGAATAACTGATATTTCCCATAAGGATGAAAAAGCGGGGCAGAGAGAGTTTCAGCCCGGCCAGGAAAGCTAAAACCAACAGTACAAGTGCCGGAAGTCCCCACAGCGGAAGCCTGCGGAAACCGATCACATTGATCCTGGGGGTGAAAAATGCCAGCAGACAAAAAATCACCGGAATGCTTACCGCAGCCAGCACACTTACAGCCATCGGCACCGGATGCTTTAAATGTCTGGTATATAAGAACCGCAGCAGATAATAGGCGAGGATTCCAAAGATGAATTCCAGCATGACAGGATCACCGTAAAACATAAGAACAGGAGAAAGTATCCCACCTATCGGAGACTGCCAGGAGGAAATCACCGGAGCACATATCTGGACTGCCCCTACCAGAACGACCAGGAATGCACTGCAGATCAGACCACGATATTTCATGCTGATATGAAAGGCAATGAAAAATAACAGATAGAACAGCATTTCACAGTTGATAGTCCATCCGATCCGCACCAGAGGCTGGATAATTCCACCACTGATCTCAAAAGGAATAAACAGCAGGCTCTTGACCAGGTAGGAAAGATTGTGTCTGGTCTGCTGGAACATGG
Organism: Lachnospiraceae bacterium; assembly: GCA_003447295.1. Lineage (GTDB taxonomy): Bacteria > Bacillota > Clostridia > Lachnospirales > Lachnospiraceae > Acetatifactor > Acetatifactor hominis. Next base: position 48,107 of record DLZQ01000062.1, on the reverse strand, counting down.
ACGGGAAGAAAAGCAGCATTGCGTAAGTGCCGAACGTCATCAGATAATACAGCGGCAGAATCCGGATCAGCCGTTTGCGGAAGAAGTATTTTGTACTTTTTTCCGTGGTGAACATGATCATAAACCCACTGATGCAGAAAAATATGTCTACCCCGAAGGCACCGAAATTTAAGAAACGGACATGTTGGAACACCACAAAAAGAGCAGCCAGACCGCGTAAAGCCTGGATGCTGTCAAAATGCAGATCTTGAAATCTCTTGTTTATTGCGATATTTTCCATAAAAATCATACCTTTTTCTTACTTATTTCCGAAACATATTCTCATTCTAACATTTTTTTAAAGAATAGGGAAACATTTTATCTATTCCGTAAAATAACTTGCGCACCGGGGTATAAAATAATACAATGATAAGGAGTAAAGCATTGGGGAATTGACAGGATGGAACAAATATGAGTGTAGACAGACAGCAGATGTTAGAGACAGCAGAACGGTTAAACCAACAGATGGCAGATGGGATCCCATATACCTGGGAGACACTGGAACAGGCATTGTCCTTTGTGACGGAGGAGAGGGATAGGGGAATCCATGGAAGAATCTGTTATTTTGCAGCCTTTTATCATCTGGATGCAGGAAATCAGGAACAGTGCCTGAAGTATCTGGACGAAAGTGTGAGATGTCTGCTGGGAACGGATCAGGAGATTCACGTAGCCAGGGTCTATAATATGATCGGTATCGTGGCACATATGCAGAACAATCTGTCTCTGGCCATGGAACAGTATGGCAAGGCATTGGATTATACAGCGAAATACAATGATAAGATGGTACATAGTATTGTATTAAGTAACATGGCAGATGCATATTATCTTATCGGAGTCTATGACAGAGCTGTGCAGTGTTATAGGGAATGCATCCGTGAATTTGAAAAAGCAGGAGATGACAGCATTTACAGCCGGATCAATTTCCGGAAAATGTTGTCAGAGTATGGCTGTTGTCTGCTGCATCTGGATATGAAGCAGGAGGCAATGGATGTATGCCGCAAATTGGAAGAAACCGGAAAAAGCGAGGAGATCATTCGGGGAACGAGACTTGCGGCAAATGTATTTTTTACGTATCTGGCAGAAAGTGAAGGGAACCGGGAAAAAGCGGCAGACCATGCAAGACAGTCTGTGATGGCATTGGAAGATATGCGTCAGGTATCTTCCGAATATGACAGTATTCAGAATCTCCTCCAATATATGGAAAAGACCGGTAATATAGAATTGCTGCAGGAGGTACTGGACTGCCTGGAGCCCAAGGCGGCAATCGAACAGAATAGGAGTCTGCTGCTGCAGCTTTTGTTGTTACGTCTGCGTTATTGTAGTGCACAAATGCCCATAGAGGAATTCCGTCAGGCTACAGAGACTTTTTTCCACATCAAGGAAAGCAGCGAAATGATCGAGAGCAATCAGGTCATGTATATGCTGGAGTTGCGTAAGCGCCTGCAGGCGGCGGAAGAGGAGCAGCGGGAGCAGACGAAGAAGAGAAATAAATTACTGTATCAGTCAGAGCATGACGAATTGACAGGGCTGTACAACAAGAGAAGTCTGAACCGATATCTTGAGGATGTCTTTGAAGCTTGCAAATTAAATGAGAAAGAACTGGGAATTCTTTTTTTGGATATTGATTATTTTAAACAATTAAACGACCGGTACGGGCATGGAAAAGGGGATGAAGGAATCTGCGTAGTGGCAGATGCGTTGAAAAAAATATTCCCGGAGGACTATGTGGCGCGTTACGGAGGGGATGAATTTCTGGTAGTAATGCCGGAGCGTGATCTGGCCTATGCAATGGAACATGCAAAATTGTTGTGTGCCGGTATCCGGGAATGCAAAATTCCCAATGAAGATTCCAAGGTGGAGCCGTGGCTTACGGTCTCCGTGGGAGGTGTCTGTGCTATTCCGAGGGAACCAAACCGGGTGTGGGATTTCCTGTCTGCAGCGGACAATACATTGTATGAACAGAAGAAAGAGCAAAAGGGGAAAGTTCGTTTTTACCAGGGAGAGGGAAAATATTTATAAGAAACATTTATAGAAATGATCAAAAAGGAATTTAATAGCAATGGAGAATAAACAATACACAACCCGCGAACTGTTTTGCCGATTTGCACCTTATTTTAAAAAATATCGTTTTACGCTGTGCATGGATCTGTTCTGTGCGGCGTTAACCACGGTCTGCGAACTGGTATTGCCGTTAATTATGCGTTACATTACCAATGAGGGGCTTCGGGATCTGGCTGCCCTGTCGGTGAAGACCATATTTACGCTGGGCATTTTGTATTTCGGACTTCGTATCGTGGACTGCATCGCCAGCTACTATATGTCCGATATGGGACACGTCATGGGAGCGAAGATCGAGACGGACATGCGCAGAGATGCGTATAATCATTTGCAGAAGCTGTCTAATACCTACTATAACAATACCAAGGTCGGTCAAATCATGGGGCGGATCACCAATGACTTATTCGATGTGACGGAATTCGCCCATCATTGCCCGGAGGAATTTTTCATCGCCGGGATCAAGACAGTAATCTCTTTTGTCATTTTGGTAAATATCAATCTGCCGCTGACTTTGATGATCTTTTTATGTGTACCGCTTATGTGCGGCGTGTGCATGATCTTGAATTTCCGGATGCGGAGCGCTTTCCGTAAGCAGCGCAATCAGATCGGCGAACTGAATGCCCGGATCGAGGACAGCCTCCTAGGCCATAAGGTCGTTAAGGCATTTACCAATGAAGAAGTGGAGAATGAAAAGTTCGAGAAGGACAACGGTACCTTTCTGGATATTAAGAAGCTGACCTACCGTTACATGGCGGCATTTAATACCACAGTCAAGCTGTTCGACGGACTGATGTATCTGGTAGTCCTGGTGGCAGGCGGTATCTTCATGGTAAGAGGCAGGATAGCCGCCGGTGATCTGGTGGCATATATGCTGTATGTGTCCACACTGATCGCAACGATCCGTCGTATCATCGAATTCGCCGAGCAGTTCCAGAGGGGTATGACCGGCATCGAGCGTTTTTTACAGATCGTGGATGCGGATATCGAGATCTTTGACGAACCGGATGCGGTCGAACTGAAAGACCCGAAGGGAGAAATCTCTTTTGAAAAAGTAAGCTTCGAATATCCGGATGATCACAATAAGGTATTTACGAATCTGAACCTGCAGATCCATGCGGGGGAAAAGGTGGCGATCGTCGGCCCCTCCGGTGGAGGAAAGACGACACTGTGCAATCTGATCCCCAGATTCTATGATGTCTCAGAAGGAAAGATATTACTGGACGGTCAGGATATCAAGCATTTCACGTTGAAGAGCCTGCGGGGCAATATCGGTATCGTGCAGCAGGATGTGTATCTGTTCTCCGGTACGATCTATGAAAATATCTCCTATGGACGTCCGGGAGCTTCCAAAGAAGACGTGATCGAGGCGGCAAAGCGCGCCGGAGCACATGATTTTATCATGGGCCTGAAGGATGGCTATGATACTTATGTGGGAGAACGTGGTGTGAAGCTGTCCGGTGGACAGAAGCAGCGGATCAGCATTGCCAGAGTATTTCTGAAGAATCCGCCTATTATCATACTGGATGAGGCTACTTCTGCACTGGATAATGAGAGTGAATTTGCGGTGGCGAAGTCCTTGGGAGAGCTGTCGGAGGGACGCACGACCCTGACCATAGCCCACAGACTTTCCAGTATCCGTAATTCGGATAGAATCCTGGTGCTGACAGACGATGGTATCGTGGAGGAAGGCGATCACGACCAGCTCATGGAACAGAAGGGAATTTATTATCAGTTCTATGAAACAGCCAATGCTTTGAAATAATATTACAAAAACGGAGGTAGAGCTATGAAACTTGTGTTTGTGGGGGCAGACCATGAAGTAACCGGAAGCTGTCATTATCTGGAGGTTGCCGGGAAACATATTTTAGTGGACTATGGTATGGAGCAGGGCATCAATGTATTTGAAAATGTGCCACTGCCGGTGGCGGAATCCATGATCGATTATGTATTCCTGACCCATGCCCATGTGGATCATTCGGGCCTTCTGCCGCTTCTGTATGCCAGAGGCTTCAGAGGACAGATCTATACCACGGATGCTACGGCGGATCTGTGCAGCATTATGCTGCGTGACTGTGCACATATCCAAACCGCCGAAGCGGAGTGGAAGAATCGTAAGGCAAAACGTTCCGCGAACAATGCTGTGGTGGAGCCGCTGTATACCATGGAGGATGCAGATGGTGTGATCCGCCGGTTCGTTCCCTGCCATTACAATACGATCGTGGAAGTATGCGAGGGAGTAAAAATTCGTTTTACGGATATCGGACATCTGCTGGGTTCCGCCAGCATCGAAGTCTGGCTGACGGAGGACGGTAATACGAAAAAAATCGTATTTTCCGGCGACATCGGCAACAAGCACCAGCCGTTACTTAAGGATCCGACACCTACGAAGGAAGCGGATTATGTCGTGATGGAGTCTACCTATGGAGACAGACTGCATCCGAAGGATAAGCTGGATTATGTGGCAGAACTGACCAAGGTGCTGCAGGAGACTTTAGACCGGGGCGGTAACGTGGTGATCCCGTCCTTTGCTGTGGGCCGTACCCAGGAGATTCTGTATTTCCTGCGGAAGATCAAGGTAGGACGCCTGGTAAAGGGCCATGAAGATTTCCCGGTGTATGTGGACAGTCCCATGGCGGTAGAGGCTACCGGCGTATTCCAGGAGAACAGGTGGGAATGCTTCGATGAGGAGGCTATGGAATTCGTAAAAGAGGGCATTAATCCCATTGCTTTTTCGGGATTAAAGCTGTCCATCACCAGTGAGGAATCCAAAGCCATCAACTTTGACGAGACACCCAAGGTCATTATCTCCGCATCCGGTATGTGTGATGCAGGACGTATCCGGCATCATCTGAAGCATAATCTGTGGAGACCGGAGTGTACGATCCTGTTCGTCGGCTATCAGTCGGTGGGAACACTGGGTCGGGCACTGGTAGAGGGTGCTGACGAGGTGAAACTGTTCGGTGAGACGGTTTCAGTGCGCGCCGAGATCCGCAAAATGACGGGACTGAGCGGTCATGCGGATAAGGAAGGTCTGATCGACTGGATACAGGCCTTTGAAGAAAAGCCGAAGAAGGTGTTCGTGGTACATGGAGAGGACAGCGTATGTACTGGATTTGCCGAGTGCCTGAAGATCGAGTACGGACAGAGAGCCTATGCTCCTTACAGCGGTACGGAGTTCGACCTGGCAGGCAATAAGTTCACCTATGAGGCAGCACCTGTTGCCGTCCAGAAAAAGACGAAGCCTGCTACCGGAGTATTCGAACGCCTGCTTGCCTCTGCAAGACGCTTATTGGCACTGGTTACGAAGAGCGAGGGTGTCATGACCAACAAGGATATGGCGAAGTTCGCTGACCAGATCAATTCCCTGTGTGACAAGTGGGAGATATAAAGTGCATCCATAGGAAGTATTTCTGACTGCTTGCAGGCGGGAAATACTTCCTATGAGAGGCACAAACAACCCTGAGTATGTAGGACGATAGTCCGGAATACGAAGGGGGGTACGATTTCGAGAGTGCGTAGCACGGAGAAATCGTTTATATATTTAGAAGACAGAATCAGAATAAGGAGACAACATGAGTTTAGCGGATCATATTTTTATCGATATGTGCAATGACATTTTAACCAACGGTACCAGCACGGAGGGCGAGAAAGTGCGCCCCCACTGGCCGGACGGCACTCCTGCCTACACCATTAAGAAATTCGGAGTGGTGAACCGGTACGACCTGTCAAAGGAGTTCCCAATCCTGACCTTGCGCCGGACGGCATTAAAATCCGCCACAGATGAGATGCTGTGGATCTGGCAACGCAAGTCCAACAACATTCATGATTTAAACAGCCACGTCTGGGATGAGTGGGCAGATGAAAATGGCTCGATCGGTAAGGCATACGGCTACCAGATGCAGGTGAAGCATCAGTATAAGGAAGGCATGATGGATCAGGTGGACCGTGTGATCTACGATCTGAAGAACAATCCCTTCAGCCGCCGGATCATGACCAATATCTATGTGCATCAGGATCTGCACGAGATGAATCTGTATCCCTGTGCATATAGTATGACCTTTAACGTGACGCAGAAGTCGGGAGAGGACAGGCTGACATTGAATGCCATTTTAAACCAGCGTTCCCAGGATGTGCTGGCGGCGAATAACTGGAATGTTGTCCAGTATGCGGTATTGGTTCATATGCTGGCACAGGTATGTGATATGAATGTGGGAGAACTGGTGCATGTGATTGCAGATGCACATATTTATGACCGTCATGTGGATGCCATTAAAGAACTGATCAGCAGAGAGCCTTTCCCGGCACCGAAGTTCTGGCTGAATCCGGAGATCAAGGATTTCTATCAGTTCACACCGGATGATGTAAAGCTTGAAGGCTACCAGACAGGGGAGCAGATCAGGGATATTCCGATTGCAATCTGACATGAGTAAGTAGGGCGGTAGCACGGAATACGAATATCAGTACGGTTTCGTGAGTGCGAAGCACGGAGAAACCGGTTATTATCATAGAAACAAACAGAAACGAGGTACACCATGAATTTAATTGTAGCAGTAGACAACAACTGGGCGATCGGCAGCAAGAACGAACTGCTGATCCGTATTCCCAACGATCATAAGCATTTCCGCGAGGAGACCACCGGTAAGGTAGTCGTTCTGGGACGTAAGACTTTAGAGACGTTTCCCCAGGGAATGCCTTTAAAGAACCGTACCAACATCATCTTATCCAAAGATCCGAACTATCAGGTTAAGGATGCCATCGTGGTACACTCTATTGAAGAATTGCTGGAAGAACTGAAGAAATATGACGAAGAGAATATCTATATCATCGGCGGAGAGAGTATTTACCGCCAGATGCTGCCTTACTGTGACGTGGCCCATGTGACGAAGATTGACCATGCCTACGAGGCGGATGCCTATTTCCCGGATCTGGACAGTGATCCCGAGTGGGAGATCACCGCAGACAGTGACGAGCAGGTCTATTTTGACATTACCTATCAGTTCTTAAAGTACGAGCGCAAGAAAGCCTGAGTGCGGAAAACGATGAAAAAGAAGATATATTTGGCAGTTACGGTTTTACTGCTTACTCTGGCAGGAATATATGTGGCAGCCAGAATGATTCTGTGGGGTGGTCCCGTAAGTTTTCGCAGTTATGTGTTGTTACTGGGGGATCTGCTGTGTCTGCTGCTTCTCCTGTTTTATGTATATCTGAGAGTACCCATCAGGCTGCACCGGAAAATACGGGACAAGTGGGGAACTCCCGGGAAATGGGAGTGGCTGGAGGATATCGGCATTGCTTTGTGGGCAGTGCTGTGCCTGATCGTCACGTTTGCCGGAATTGCCTGGATTTGGTTTGAAAATGACATCCCTTCGGAGACGCGGCTCACAGAGAATCTGATCAGTGTGGAAGAGATGGAGTTCCCGGACAGGCACTGGTATTCCTACTGGCGTCCAGAGGGCGTGCTGTTTCGGAGAGAGACGGAGCTTGCCGGTGAGGATTACATTACTTATCTGACGGAATTGATGGACAAGGAAGAAAATACCCACCCGGAGGATGCAGAAACGGTAGCAAAGCAGGCGATGGAAGAACAGTGGCTTGCGGAATACTATGCGTCGGAGACGGAAACCGCGGAAGATGTACAGGATCCCTTAGAGCCTTACGCACAGGCAGTATATGATGCTGTGCTGCAACAACAGGGCTTTTCCTTCGAAGTCTGCTACAATGCCAAAGGCAATTTCTATCTGCAGCTGGGAGAACAGGAGCAGGCGGGAAAGACCTATGCATATACGCTGGTCTACAATCGTACCTCGCAGAACGGAAAATGTGAGATTTTCGTGCTGTACCGGAATCCGGAAGAGAATCTGTCCACAGAGGCAGCACAGATCGTGGAGTTTTATGCGGTCCGCAGTGAAGATCTGCAGGTCATTGCGGGGGATAAGACCGGATGGTCAGTGGTAGCGAACAGTGCATATCAGGAAGCTACCGGAGAAAAATAATTGTAGTGAATTTAATTTGAGTTTTCAGCTAAAAGGAGAAATGAGCCACATTTTCGCTGAAAAAAGCACTGGAAAGCATAAATGTGTATATTGACTTTTATTACAAATGGTATAATAATGAAAATCAATAAATTCTGTTAAGAGAAATCAACAGGCAGAGTGGTAAACCGAGGAAAGAAGGAATACAAAATGGAAAAGAAGAACATTGACTGGGGTAACATCGGTTTCGGTTATATCCCTACGGATTACAGATATGTGTCCAATTACAAGGACGGCAAATGGGATGACGGTCAGCTGACCCAGGACCCCAACATCGTATTAAATGAGTGTGCAGGTGTACTGCAGTATGCACAGACCGTATTCGAGGGTTTGAAGGCCTACACCACAGAAGACGGACATATCGTAACCTTCCGTCCTGACTTAAACGGTGAACGTCTGGAGTCTTCCGCAGCAAGACTGGAGATGCCCATTTTCCCCAAGGAGCGTTTCGTGGAAGCTGTTACCGAGACTGTTAAGGCAAACGATGCTTTCGTGCCTCCTTACGGCAGCGGTGCAACTCTGTACATTCGTCCTTATATGTTCGGCAGCAACCCTGTCATCGGTGTAAAGCCTGCGGATGAGTATCAGTTCCGTATCCTGTGCACCCCTGTGGGACCTTACTTCAAGGGCGGTGTTAAGCCTCTGACCATCCGTGTCACCGACTTTGACCGTGCGGCACCTCACGGAACCGGTCACATCAAGGCTGGTCTGAACTACGCTATGAGCTTACATGCTATCGTATCCGCTCACAAGGAAGGCTACGATGAGAATATGTACCTGGATGCTGCTACCCGTACTAAGGTAGAGGAGACCGGCGGTGCGAACTTCCTGTTCGTTACCAAGGACAACAAGGTCGTAACTCCCAAGTCCGACAGTATCCTTCCTTCCATCACCCGTCGTTCGCTGGTATATGTTGCCAAGGAATATCTGGGATTGGAAGTAGAAGAGAGAGAAGTATACCTGGATGAAGTAAAAGACTTCGCAGAGGCTGGTCTGTGCGGTACCGCAGCAGTTATCTCCCCTGTTGGTAAGATCGTTGACCATGGCAAAGAGATCTGCCTGCCCAGCGGCATGACCGAGATGGGACCTGTCACCAAGAAACTGTATGAGACTCTGACCGGTATCCAGATGGGCAGAATCGAAGCTCCTAAGGGCTGGATCCATGTGATCGAGTAATCGCTGACAGAAGGCTTGGAATTGTTTAAAACAGGATAATCAAAAAATGCGTGTGGATCATCTCTGCACGCATTTTTTTTGCTTGCGATGAGCCGCAGTTTGATGTAAAATGTAAGTGCTTACATAGAAATGTTACTTTGAATGATGGAAAGAGAACGATAAATGCAGATCAATGACCGTATGGAACAACTACATAATGCAGTCTCACAGACTTACACCGCAGTGGAGCCGGACGGTCCCGGGAACTGTGGGAAGCAGGAAAAGGGCAGAAGCAGAGAGATTGTCTGTGAACATTTCCTGGATGTCTATGTGGATGAGCAACTGACATTTCGTCTGACCTGCACAGCCACGCATCTGCCGGAGCTGATACTGGGGAGACTTTTCACGGAAGGCTGGATTGAAAGCATCCGGGATGTGGAGAGCATTACGATCTGCGAGAGCGGTAGAAGTGCGAGAGTATTTTTGCAGGAAAATCTGCGGGGAAGCGACAGACAGATATCGACAGACAGAGAGGCTTCCTGCTGCATCGGGAATCTTACTTTTCTGGAAAAAACCGGGAAAAGACAGTTACGGGAATTACCCGGGACAGAATGGCAGAATGCGTGGGTATTTGCCCTGACGGAAGAATTTGCCGGGGACTGCGAGCTGCACAGACAGACCGGAGGAACCCACAGCTGTTATCTTGGAGTAAGAGACAAATACGTATGCAGTATGGAAGATATCGGAAGACATAACACATTGGATAAATGTATCGGCTATGCACTTTTGGAACAGCTGGATCTGTCGGAGTGCATTTTATTTACTACGGGTCGGGTCCCAACAGACATGGTACAGAAAGTGATCGCTGCCGGGATTCCGGTGCTGGCGTCCAAGGCAGTACCTACGGATCAGGCGATAGAACTTGCCAAGAAGTACCATCTGAATCTGATCTGCAGAGCCTGGCCGGATCGGATGGAGATCTATCATGATGCAAGAAAGTAACTCTGAGAACGGACAGGGGGGACTGCTTCATTCCGACGGAATAGCACGGAAGGAAACACAGTGAGAGGAGTCGCGCATGAAAGACATGAAAGAATTGGAAGAATGTCTGGAGGCATTACTGGCAGAGGTAAAGCCCATAGAAAAAACAGAATATGTGGCACTTACGGATGCCTGTGACCGGATCCTCGGTGAGGATATTGTAGCGAAGATAATGATTCCTCCCTATCCGAAGTCTGCCATGGACGGTTATGCGGTACGGGCAGAGGATACGCTGGGTGCGGACAGAGAACATCCGGTTACTTTACAGGTCGTGGGAGAATTATTTGCCGGAGATTGCGCAGAGATTCCCTGTAGAGGAGGATGCGCAGTACGCGTAATGACCGGTTCTTATGTGCCGGAAGGATACGATGCGGTCATCCGGCAGGAAGATACCGATTATGGCGAAAAACAGGTACAGATCTACCGGGGGATTACAGCGGGAACAAATTATTGTTGTGTGGGAGAGGACATCCGTGAGGGTGAGCAGATCCTTGCACGGGGGACACATCTGCGTGCACTCCATATGGGGCTTTTGGCAAGTCTCGGCATTCACAAGGTGACGGTCTGTGAGCGGATAAAGTGCAGTATTCTATCCACAGGTTCGGAACTGATGGCTCCGGGAACGCCGCTTTTACCGGGGAAAATATATAACAGTATCGCTTATATGCTGCGGGCTTCTATGGAAAAATGGGCAATTGAGGTACCCTGCATGGAAATCTGCGGAGATGATAAAGAATTATTGAAGGAAAAATTACAGCAGTGCCTGAAAACAGCGGATATTGTGATCACTACCGGTGGTGTGTCTGTGGGGAAAAAGGATCTTTTGCCGGAAGTGCTGGAAGAACTGGGAGCGAAAAAAATATTTTCCCACGCCAATATCCAGCCGGGAACTCCGTCGATCGGCAGTGTCCTGGATGGTAAAGTCATCTTAAGCCTGTCGGGAAATCCCTATGCGGCGTATGCCAATTTTGAGTATTATTTTTGGGAACTGGCAGCGTATCTGACACAGGATGCATCCTTGAAAGTGCGAAGAACGCACGCGGTGCTTTCTGACCCTTATCCGAAGGTGAATAAGCTCAGACGCTTTGTCCGGGCATATGCGGAGGAAGGCAGAGTGACACTGCCCACAGCAGTACATGCTTCTTCGGTGCTTTCCAACATGAGAGACTGTAATTGCTTTATAGATATAGAACCGGGGCGGGAACTGCACCCCGGAGATGAAGTGAAGATCCAATACTTTAAATGATACAAAGGTCACAAGACAAATAGTTTCGACGTGCTTGCACGGGAGAAACTATTTGTCTTGGTGACCTGAACGATATGAGCATAAAAGTATAGCGAAAGCTATACGATATGCGAATAGCGTTAAGGATTGCGGGAGTGCTTGCACGGAGCAATCCTTATGGTATCATTACAGGCAACTACAAGGAAAAACGTTTCGACGTGCTTGCACGGGAGGAAGATAAAAATGCAGGAAATGCATAAATTTACCCTTGGCACAGCGGTCCTCGCCGGAGGCAGAAGCAGCCGGATGGGACAGAACAAGGTCTTAATGGAATATCAGAATCGCAGATTCTTAGACAGAATCTGTGAGGAACTGCAGGGGTTCGATGAGAAGCCCTGTATTTCTGCTGCCATGCCCGGAGAATATGAGGATCTGGGGCTTCCCGTTGTCTGTGATGAGCATCGCGAAATCGGACCTATGGAAGGAATCCGGCAGGTCCTGATCCACACATCCTGCGATTATGTGTTTGTTTGTGCCGGGGATATGCCATTTATCACGGGAGATCTGGTGCGGTATATGACAGAATTTATTTCCTCGGACTATGACTGCTATTGTATGGTGGATGAGGATCATATTCATCCGCTGTGTGCCATTTATTCTAAAAAAATACTGCCGGTGATAGAAGAACTGATCGAACAGGGGCAGTATCGCCTGATGCAGATCCTGCGCAGGGTGCGAACCAAATACATCCGTCTGGAAAGTAGCTGTTTTGATAAAAAGCAGCTGCGCAATATCAATACCAGAGAAGAATTCGAAAGTTTAAGCCTGCCGCTTATCTTCTGCGTCAGCGGCATCAAGGACAGCGGCAAGACCGGACTGATCATTAAGCTGATCAACGAGTTCATCCGGGACGGATACCGCGTAGGTGTGATCAAACACGACGGGCATGAGTACGCCATGGATCAGGAAGGAACGGACACGTATCGTTTTACGGAAGCAGGAGCCCAAATCAGTGCTATTTATTCCGACACGCAGTCCTCTGTGAACCGTAAGGGAAAAGTGACCGCGGAGGATATGATAGCTGCCTGCGGGGATGTGGATGTTCTGATTCTGGAGGGATTGAAGGATTCCGCGTATCCGAAGGTTGAAGTGGTACGGAGAGCGGTGTCGGAGCATACAGTATGTGCCACAGAGCACCTGATCGCGGTTGCAACAGATGTAGTGACGCAGGATGCAGTGAACTGTCCTGTGTATGACATAAATGACATAGCAGGTATTTATACCTGTATTTTAGGATACTTTGGTATGCCTGGGAGAGTAGTGACAGAATCGTAAGGTCTTCCGGGGAAGGGTATCCCGGAAATGGAGATTACGATGAAACTGATCAGAACAGAAGATGCAGTGGGACAGGTGTTGTGCCATGATATTACCCAGATCATTCCGGGAGTGGTGAAGGATGCCGTGTTCCGTAAGGGACATATTGTCACGAAAGAGGATATTCCCGTATTGTTATCTGTGGGTAAGGAACATCTCTATGTGTGGGAAAAAAAGGAAGGTATCCTGCATGAGGACGAGGCAGCGGTAATTTTACGGGATCTGTGCATCAATGACAATATGACTGCCAGTGAACCGAAGGAAGGCAAGATCGAGATCCGGGCAGCAGCAGACGGATTGCTCAAGATCAATTCCGAAAAATTACGTGCGGTGAACGGACTGGGAGAGATGATGATCGCCACCATTCACGGCAATTTTCCGGTGAAAGCAGGAGACAGGCTGGCGGCCACGCGCATTATCCCACTGGTGATCGAAGAGGAAAAAATGAACCGGGCAAAGGAAGCAGCCGGCGGGGAACCGCTTCTTAAGATTCTGCCCATGTCCCATAAAAAGGTGGGGATCGTCACCACCGGCAGTGAAGTATTTAAAGGCAGGATACAGGATGCTTTCGGACCTGCCATCCGGGCAAAGCTTGCGGCATATGATACGGAAGTGATGGGTCAGGTGATCCTGGATGACTGTCAGGAAGATATTTCGGCAGCGATTCTTAAGTTTGTCCGTCAGGGCGCAGATATGGTGCTGTGTACCGGCGGCATGAGCGTGGACCCGGATGACAGGACACCGGGAGCGATCAAAGCTGCGGGAGCGGATATTGTGTCTTATGGGGCACCGGTGCTTCCCGGAGCCATGTTCCTGTTAGCTTATCTGGGAGAGATTCCGGTGCTGGGACTGCCGGGCTGCGTGATGTATGCAGGACGCACGGTATTTGACCTGGTACTGCCGAGAGTACTGGCAGGAGAACGATTGACGAAGGCTGATCTGGACAGCTACGGAGAGGGCGGATTGTGCCTAAACTGTGAGGTATGTCACTTCCCCAATTGCGGTTTTGGGAAGCAGTAAACAACAGAAAGGAAACGAAAATGTCAGGCTTTACTCATTTTGATGCGCAGGGAAACGCCATCATGGTAGATGTAACAGACAAGGATATTACAGAGAGATGTGCCACGGCAAGTGGCTGTATCCGGGTGAGCCGTGAAGTATTTGATGCGGTGAAGGATGGTACGGCAAAAAAGGGAGATGTTCTGGGAACTGCGCGGATCGCAGGGATCATGGCGGCCAAACGGACCTGGGAACTGATCCCTTTGTGTCATCCACTGATGCTGACAAAGGTCACCATAGATTTTGCTATGGAAGAGGAGACCTGTACGATACGGTGTTTCTGTACAGCAAAATTATCCGGACGTACCGGCGTGGAGATGGAGGCACTGACCGGGGTGAATGTGGCACTGCTTACTATCTATGATATGTGCAAGGCAATGGACCGCGGCATGGAAATGGGAGAGATTCATCTGGAGGAAAAGATGGGTGGCAAGAGCGGACATTTTCAAAGAACAGAATTTGAAAAAATATAATAAAAAATTGACAGTAGTAATGACAACGATCCTGGCAGCAATGCTGCTTGCAGGATGTGGATCTGAAACGAAGAATGCAGCAGATACCGGGTCGGCTGCTTCCGAAACAAATGCTCAGGCAGATGTGGAAGCAGGCAGCATGGCGCAGGATACGGAGAACGGTGAAGCTGTGGAACTGACCATTTTAGCGGCAGCTTCCCTGACGGATGTATGCAACGAGATCAAGACAGAGTATGAAGCAGCACACCCAAATGTGACACTGAACTTTTCTTATGGAGCATCCGGTGCCTTACAGACACAGATCGAGGAAGGCGCTCCGGCAGATCTGTTTTTCTCCGCAGCTACCAAACAGATGACAGCTTTGAACGATGAGGGACTGATGGATTCGGATTCTATTGTGAAGCTGTTGGAAAATAAGATAGTTCTGATCGTTCCGGAAGGCAGGGATAAAGACATTACCTCTTTCGAAGATGTGGCAACAGATAAAGTCGGCATGATCGGTCTGGGAGAGCCGGGCAGTGTGCCGGTAGGTCAGTACTCCGAGGAGATTTTCACCTCTCTGGGAATTCTGGATACGGTAAAGACAAAAGCAAACTACGGCTCCGATGTCCGCACGGTACTCTCCTGGGTAGAAACCGGTGCAGTGGACTGTGGCGTGGTATATGCAACGGATGCTTATGTGGGCGAGAACATCAAGATCGTCTGTGAGGCTCCCGCGGGCTCCTGTAAACAGGTGATCTATCCGGTGGGAATCGTGAAGGCAAGTGAACACGCAGATGCGGCAGCAGAGTTCCTTGCCTATCTGCAGACCGATCATACCATGCAGAAATTTGAAGCCTACGGATTCTCTGCGGCAGAATAGGAGCAGACATGGATTTTTCACCCTTATGGATCTCCCTGAAGGTCGCGGTATGTGCGACGGTGTTTACGTTTTTCTTAGGTCTGCTTTCTGCCAGGCTGGTCATCTCCTTAAGATCGGGCAAGGCACTGATTGACGGCATTTTCTCTCTGCCGATGGTATTACCTCCTACGGTAGTCGGATTTTTCCTGCTGATCATCTTCGGGAAGAACAGTCTGTTAGGCGGGCTGCTCTTAAAAATGGGAATCAGTGTGCTGTTCACCTGGCAGGGGGCGGTGATCGCGGCAGTGGTGGTATCTTTTCCCATCATGTACCGGACAGCCCGCGGAGCCCTGGAGCAGGTGGATGTGAATCTGATTTATGCGGCAAGGACGCTGGGAATGTCAGAGGCAAAGATTTTTTTCAGGATTCAGCTGCCGGCAGCATGGCCCGGTGTGGCGGCGGCCACGATTCTGGCATTCGCCAGGGCTATGGGGGAATTCGGCGCGACGATCATGTTAGCCGGAAATATTCCAGGAAGGACACAGACCATGTCGGTGGCAATCTACACGGCAGTGCAGAGCGGTGACCGCAGTCTTGCCTATTACTGGGTAGCTATTATCATGGGAATATCCTTTTTCACCATTTTCCTGATGAATTACTGGATGGGTTATCAGGAGCGGAGAGGCGGTGGAAAGAGATAATGGCTTTGTATGTGGATATTGAGAAAAAATGTGGTGACTTTCTACTGAAAGTAAAGTTTACCGCAGAAAAAGAGGTATTGGGGCTGTTAGGTGCTTCCGGCTGCGGCAAGAGCATGACACTCAAATGCATCGCAGGAATCGAAAAGCCGGACCGCGGCGTGATCCGGCTGGATGATAAAGTGTTTTTTGATTCGGAGAAACGGATCCATCTGCCGGTACAGAAGAGGAGAGTAGGCTATTTATTTCAGGATTATGCCCTCTTCCCGAATATGACGGTGCTGCAGAATATCCTGTGCGGTGCAGGTGACAGGAAGAAAGCATCGGAATATGTGAAACGTTTTTTCCTGGAAGGCAAGGAGCAGCTGTACCCGGCGCAGTTGTCCGGTGGACAGAAGCAGCGTACCGCCATGGCAAGAATGTTGGCAGGGGAACCGGGGATACTGATGTTGGATGAGCCCTTTACAGCACTGGACAATTATCTGAAGATGCAGTTGGAGCGGGAATTGATGAAGGTGATGGAAGATTATGGGAAGACAGTACTGTTCGTATCCCATGACCGGAACGAGGCCTATCGTATGACGGACCGCATCGCGGTTATGGAAGACGGACAGATCCTGGATGTGCAGCCGAAAGAGGAGCTTTTTCAGAATCCGTCATCTCTGGCGGCAACGCTTCTGACCGGATGCAAAAATGTCTCGGAGCTTTGGACAGAGCCTGATGGCAGGTATGCAGCAACAGACTGGGGAATCCGCCTGTCTGCGCCGCCTGAGGAAGGAAACTACAAATATGCGGCATTCCGGGCACACTATTTTCAGGTCGTTCCGACAATGGAGGCAACGAATGTGCTAAAGTGTCATATCCTGCGGGTGATTGAGGATACCTTTTCCACAGTGGTACTGTTTTGTAACGGTAACCGGACTGGGGAACATGCGTCAGAGGTGTTGACCTATGAATTGCCGAAGGAGGAATGGCAGTCGCTGAAACATGCAGAAACACTGTATCTGAAAATGCCGCCGGAACAGATCATATGGCTGGAAAAATAGAAGGAGTACATAATGCAGGACGGTCTGGGAAGAGAAATTGATTATTTGAGGATATCGGTGACGGACAAGTGTAATCTCCGGTGCAGATACTGCATGCCACCGCATGGGATCACGCCGTTAGCCCATGAGGAGATACTGACGCTGGAAGAAATCTTCCGGCTGGTGGGGATCATGGAACAACTGGGAATCCGGAAGGTGCGGCTGACCGGCGGGGAACCCATGGTACGGAAAAATCTGTCGTGGCTGGTGGAGCAGATCCACGGGCTGTGCGGAATCCGGGAGATTGCCATGACTACCAATGGGACGCTGTTCGCACCGCAGGCAAAAGTCTATCGCGAAGCGGGACTTACGGCAGTGAACATCAGCCTGGACACGCTGGATCCGGAACGTTTTCGCTGCATCACCGGCTGTGACCGGGCAGATCGCACAGCAGGTGTGGACAGTGTGCTCTGTGCGATCGATGCAGCGCTGGAGCAGCAGCTTAGGGTGAAGATCAACTGTGTTCCCTGCGTGGAGATGAATGGAGACGACCTGGAAGGGATTGCTATGTTGGCTGAAGCCAGACCCGTGGATGTCCGGTTTATCGAGCTGATGCCCATAGGCTGTGGAAAAGATTATATGGGAATTTCTTCAGAGGAGATTTTAAGGCGGCTGGAGAGAAGATTTGGAGCAGCAATAGCAGTTCCGGGGAAATCGCCGCTGGCAGTGGCGGGGCGTGCGGCAGATCCTTACGAAGAAACAGACGGTCCGGCAGAATATTATCAGTTTCCGGGATTTTCCGGCAGGATCGGATTCATCAGTCCGATTTCCCACAAGTTCTGCAGGGAATGTAACAGAATCCGCCTGACCTGCGAGGGAAGATTGAAGCTTTGTCTGCATTATGACAGGGGACTGGAGCTTAAGCCGCTGCTTCGGGGCGGAGCAAACGATGAGGAAATTGGAAGGCATATCATAAACGCCCTGAAGGAGAAACCATCAGAACATCATTTCCGGGAAAGGACAGCAGGCGAAGAACTGCCGGACGGTGTGGAAGAACAGCGGAAAATGGTACAGATCGGCGGATAGATACAAAACATGACCGGCGCGGGCAGGCAAAAACGGACCGGGCGGGACAGAAAGGTTGACAGTTATGGCAGGAGAAGTAGCAGCAGTATGTATCAGTGAGAAAAAAGGAACAGCCAAGCAAAATATCGGAAGCTGTAACTTTATAGAAGACTGGGGACTGGAGAAGGATGCCCATGCGGGCAACTGGCACAGGCAGGTAAGCCTGTTATCCTGGGAAGAAGTGGAAAAATTCCGCGCAAGAGGCGCAGATGTGGCAGATGGAGCTTTTGGTGAAAATCTGCTGGTGAAAGGATATGATTTTAAGTCTTACCCGGTGGGAAGTATTTTCAAATGTAATGATGTGGTGCTAGAGATTACGCAGATAGGGAAAAAATGCCATTCGGAATGCGAGATCTTCCATATGGTGGGGGATTGCATCATGCCCAGAGAGGGCGTGTTCGCCAGGGTACTGCATGACGGCAGAATCGATGTCGGTGATAGCTTAAAACTGATCAGTACCAGGAAACTCCGTGCGGGAATCATTACTGCCAGTGACAAAGGGAGCAAAGGAGAGCGGGAAGATGAGAGTGGTCCCGCCATCCGCAGGATCATAGAAAAACAGGGGTATGAAGTGGTAAGCCAGGTGGTACTGTCTGACGATGCGGAAGGTTTATACCGGGAAATGGTAAGGCTTGCGGATGAAGAAGATGTGGATGTGGTATTCACTACCGGAGGAACCGGCTTTTCTCCCAGAGATAATACCCCGGAAGCCACCATGCGGGCAGCTACCAGAAATGCACCGGGAATCGCAGAGGCAATGCGCTATTACAGCCTGCAGATCACTCCAAGGGCGATGTTAAGCAGAGCTGCCAGTGTCATCCGTAACCGGACGTTGATCGTAAATCTGCCGGGAAGTCCGAAAGCAGTGAAGGAATGCCTGGAGGCAGTACTGGATACACTGGCTCACGGAATCCGTATCTTACGGGAAGAAGACGGGGAATGCGGTAATGGTACTTCGCTAAAAAAATAACAGGTTTGTTAAATAATTAATCTAATTGAAGAATGTTTCTCAAGAAGGTATAATGTAAGCACTTACATTATACCTTTTTAAGTATTCGGGGTAGTCGGTAAAATCTTATGCCTGTTGGAAAAAATACAGTATTTATCATAACAGGACGTACACAGGAGGGTTTCATGCATTCCGAGAATATTATTTACAAAAATGAAATGAATGAAAAAACAACAAAATTCCTAGATAAATTTGTAAAGAGGGTGAAGGGAAATCCTCCCGGCGTCTGTCCGATCGCAGTGCAGCTTTCTTTTTTACAAAGTGCCAGAAGCCAGACCTGCGGTAAGTGTGTTCCCTGCCGTGACGGACTGGAACAGGTAGAGAATATGATGCGCAGCATTCTGGACGGTAAGGCGGATATGGAGACTTTTAACAACATGGTATCCCTGGCGGAAATGATTCAGGATACGGCAGACTGTGCCATAGGTTATGAGGCGGCCAACATCGTATTGCAGAGTGTGGAGCTGTTCCGTGATGAATACATGAGCCATATTGAACAGCACAGATGTCAGGCGGAAGTGGGACAGAAGGTTCCCTGTATTTCCCATTGTCCCGCACATGTGGATATTCCGGGTTATATTGCGCTGATCGGTGAACATCGTTATGCGGACGCCATCAATCTGATCCGCAGGGACAATCCTTTTCCCACGGCATGCGCATTTATCTGTGAACACCCCTGTGAGGCAAAATGCCGCAGAGACCTGATTGACAGCCCGGTCAATATCCGTGGACTGAAGAAATTCGCGGTGGATCAGATCGCGGCAGATCAGGTAAAGGTGCCGGAGTGTAATGTCACCACCGGTAAAAAAGTAGCTATCGTAGGAGGAGGTCCTTCCGGACTGACGACTGCCTATTATCTGTCTCTGATGGGACATAAGGTAGATGTATACGAAGAGAGAGAAGCGCTGGGAGGAATGCTGCGATACGGTATCCCAAATTACCGTCTGCCCAAGGACAGACTGGACGAAGATATCAATGCGATCCTGTCTACCGGTAATATTACAGTGCATTACAATACTGCCATCGGCAGGAATATCACTATGGAGCAGCTTCAGGAGCAGTACAATGCGATCTATATTGCCATCGGTGCCCAGGTAGGTAAATCTGTAAACGTAGACGGCGTGAACAGCAACGGAGTCTATTCCGCAGTGGAAATGTTGGGCGAGATCGGTAAGGGCAACATCCCGGATTATACCGGCAAACGTGTGGTGGTCGTAGGCGGCGGAAACGTAGCCATGGACTGTGCCCGTTCTGCCATCCGGTGCCATGCAAAAGAGGTGACGGTGATCTACCGCAGACGTCAGATCGACATGACAGCACTGCCTTCCGAGATCCAGGGAGCCATCGAAGAGGGCGTGGAACTGTTGACACTGAATGCACCGGTGAAGATCAATGCGGATGCGGAGGGGAATGTCTGTGGATTTGTGGCACAGCCCCAGATCATCAGTGTGTATGACAAACAGGGAAAGCCTTCTGTAACGGTGGCAAATAAACCAAAGATCGAGGTGCCCTGTGAAGTGGTACTTATGGCCATCGGTCAGGATATTGTCTCTGCACCTTTTGCAGAGTATGATGTGAATCCCCGAAGAAAGACATTTGAGACATTAGATACCACCAGACTTAAGAGCTATGACAAGATTTTCTCCGGCGGAGACTGTGTATTCGGTCCGGCAACCGTAATTAAGGCTATTGGTGCCGGCAAAGTAGCAGCGCTGAACATTGATGAATACCTTGGGTATCATCATAAATATCTGGAGGATATTAAGATCCCGGAGCCCAGAGAGAACGACAGAACTCATTACGGCAGAGTGCATCTGACAGATCGTTCCGCCAGAGAGCGTAAGAACAATTTCGAACCGGTGGAAAACGGAATGTCCTACGATGAGGCGATGCAGGAATGCGGTAAGTGCTTAAGATGTGATCACTTCGGATGCGGAGTGGTAGAAGGAGGCAGAGTATAATGGTAACGATCACCATAGATGGAAAACAGATTTCCGTAGATGAGAATTTATCCATACTGGAAGCTGCACAGGAGGCGGACGTCAAGATCCCCACACTCTGCTACCTGAAGGATGTCAATGAGGTAGGAGCCTGCAAAATGTGTGTTGTGGAGGTGGAAGGCAGCAGACATCTGGTAACCTCCTGCAATACAAAAGTAAAAGAGGGAATGGTGGTGAACACTCATTCCGAGAGAGTGGTGAACAGCAGAAAGCAGGTATTGAACATGCTGCTTGCCAATCATGATGTCAGATGCTTCTCCTGCAGCAAATCCGGTGACTGCAGACTACAGGATCTGTCCAATGAATATGGCATTACGAAATCCTGCTATCCCGGAAGCGCAGCCAAATTTGAAGCGAAAAAAGAGAATCCTTTTCTGACGTATTATCCGGAGCTGTGCATCAATTGTCAGAGATGTGTCAGCACCTGTAACAAGGTGTCCTGTAACGGCACCCTGCATAACAGTAAGATCGGTACGAGAACACTGATCGATGCTCCGTTCGGACCGGACTGGAAGGAGACAGACTGCGAGTCCTGTGGTAACTGCGCGGCAGTATGTCCTACCGGAGCACTGGTAGCCAAAAACCGTAAAAAGTACCAGGTCGGCAAGGTGAAAAAGGTTCTGACGACCTGCCCCCACTGTGCTACCGGCTGTCAGTATTATCTGGTGGTAAAGGATAACGAGATCGTGGATGTGGAACCGGCAAACGGTCCTTCCAACAAGGGATTGTTATGTGTTAAGGGCAGATTTGGCTCGTTTAATTTCGTACATTCACCGGAGAGATTAAAATATCCTCTGATCAAGAACCATGAGACGGGAGAGTTTGAGCGTGCTACCTGGGATGAGGCACTGGATCTCATCGCAGCGAAATTTACAGAGATCAAGAAAAAGTATGGTTCCGATGCACTGGCAGGCTTTGCCTGCTCCCGTTCTCCGAACGAGGATTGCTATATGCTGCAGAAGATGGTCCGCTGTGCGTTTGGTACCAATAATGTAGATAACTGTGCCAGAGTCTGTCATTCCGCAACCGTGGCCGGACTTGCCATGACCCTGGGAAGCGGAGCAATGACCAATCCTATCAGTGATATTACGAAGGATGTGGATGTGATCATGCTGGTAGGTTCCAACCCGGAGGAAGCACATCCTGTCATCGGTATGCAGATTCGTCAGGCGGTAGAGCGGGGAACCCGATTGATCGTGGTAGATCCCAGAGATATCGGTCTGTCCAGGCAGGCAGATATTCATCTGAAATTAAAGCCCGGTACGAACGTCGCATTTGCCAACGGTATGATGAATGTGATCATCCATGAGGGACTGGCAGACGAAGAATTCATCCGCACCAGAACCGAAGGCTTTGAAGAATTAAAAAAGATTGTGGAAGAATATACTCCGGAGCGTGTAGCCGAGATCTGTCATATCGATGCGGATCATCTGCGGGAGGCGGCACTGATGTATGCTAAGGCGAAGAAGGCTCCGATCATCTATTGTCTGGGCGTAACGGAACATTCCACCGGAACCGAAGGTGTTATGTCCATGTCCAACATGGCGATGTTAGTAGGGAAGCTGGGACGCAGCGGCTGTGGCGTCAATCCCTTACGTGGACAGAATAATGTGCAGGGTGCCTGCGATATGGGTGCACTGCCCGGTGATCTTCCCGGTTATCAGAAAGTGACAAATCCCGAGGTGATTGCTAAATTTGAAAAAGCATGGGGTGTGGAGCTGAACAAAAAACCCGGCGTACATGCAACGGATGTATTCCCTGCGGCAATCCGTAAGGAGATCCGGGGACTCTTTATCTTCGGCGAGGACCCGATCGTAACGGATGCAGACCAGCATCATATCCGCAAGGCACTGGAAAGCCTGGATTTCCTGGTATTGTCCGACCTGTTCATGACAGAGACCGCGCAGTATGCGGATGTGATCCTGCCCGGTACCAGTTATGCGGAGAAGGAAGGTACCTTCAGCAATACGGAGAGAAGAGTACAGCGTGTGCGTAAAGCGGTGACACTGGAAGGCGAGATGCGCCTGGATACCGATATTTTTATCGACCTGATGAACCGCATGGGATATCCGCAAGCCCAGCTTACTTCCGAAGAGATCATGGATGAGATCGCGTCCCTGACCCCCAGCTTTGCAGGTATCAGCCATAGAAGACTGGATAAGGGTGAGAGTATCCAGTGGCCCTGCCCGGATAAGAAACATCCCGGCACACCGATTTTACATGTGGGTAAGTTCTCCAGAGGACTGGGATGGTTCTACCCCGCAGAATATGTGCCAAGTGCGGAACTTCCGGATGAGGAATATCCGTTTACCATGATGACGGGACGTATCCTGTACCATTACAATACCAGAGCAATGACCGGCAAGACCCCGGGACTGATGGAGAAGGAAGGTCATTCCTTCATCGAGATGAATACGGAGGATGCAGTGCGCCTTGGCATCGAAAATGGAGAAAAGGTAAGGGTTACATCCAGGAGAGGTACTCTGATCACGACTGCGAGAGTGGGAGAAAAAGTATCCCCGAAGGAGACCTGGATGCCGTTCCATTTCCCGGATGGCAATGCCAATATCCTGACGAATGCGGCATTGGATAAATATGCGAGAATCCCGGAATACAAAGTCTGTGCGGTAAAAGTGGAAAAGCTTCCCGCAGAGGACAGACCGGCGGAAATAATTATGGAATAAGATAATTGAAAAAACAGCTGAATAGTGTGGCTAAGAAAACAAAGAAGCAAAGTGCGTGTGGACAAAAGGTGCTGCACGCACTTTTTCTTTGCCCGAAATTTATATATTTTTCTGGACTTACAAGAAAAAATGGCATATCGTATCAAAATAGGGTATAATTATATTTTAAAGCTTTCAGAAGAAATGAAAAAAGAGAACTGTAAAGGCAGGAAATGAAATGTTTTTTTATGATAAAGAAAATAATAACAAAAATAGAGAAAAAAGGGAATACAGAGGGAAGAAGCAAGTAGCAGCGATGTTGGCTGCAGGAGTACTTGGAATGAGCATGGTCGTGGGACTGACCGCCTGTGGCGGGGATGACGGCACCAAAGTGGTATTTACCACGGGATTAGGTAAAAACGAGGTGTTCCGGATCGGAGATGAGTCCTGCTCTAAGGCAGAGATCATGATCTATCTGACTACGACACAGAATCAGTATGCGAATGTCTACGGAACGGAGATCTGGAACACCTCCTTAAATGGTGTGACACTGGAGGATAATGTCAAGGAGACGGTACTGGCACGGATCGCACAGATCAAGACCATGTATCTGCTGGCAAAGGAAAAAGAGGTCACGTTAGATGAAGCCGAGGAAGCAAAGGTCGTCAAGGCGGCGCAGGAGTATTATTCTTCCTTGAATGACACAGAGATCGAGACCATGGGTGCCACGGAGGAGATCGTGGAGAAGCTGTACCGGGAATATGCTATGGCAGATAAGGTCTACCGGCTGATCATTCAGGATATCAATCCGGAGATCAGCGATGACGAGGCGCGCAAAATTACGGTGCAGCAGATCTTTTTCGCAACAGCATCCACGGATATGGACGGTAATTTAAAGCCCTATTCGGAAAGCTCTATCCAGAAAGCTTACGAAAAAGCCTGTGAGGTGAGAGCCATGGCGGTGGACGGAGAACATGATTTCACGGAGCTGGCTTCTAAATACAGTGATGATTCCGAGATCACCTATTCCTTCGGCAAGGGGGAGGCGGAGAGTGCCTACGAGGAAGCAGCATTCAATCTGGCAACGGATGAAGTGAGCCAGGTCGTCAAGTGTGAGCGGGGCTATTACATTATCAAATGCATCAACACCCTGGACCGGGAAGAGACAGACGCCAATAAGTTAAAAATCGTGGAAGAGCGGAAGCGTGAAGTCTTCGGACAGGAGTATGACAGCTTTGTGAATACGCTGGTGCGTCAGCTCAATGACAAACTGTGGGATGAGATCACCCTGATCACGGACGAGCAGGTGACCACGGATAACTTTTTTGATGTATATGCAAAGTATTTTCCGGAGGAGTAATCCTTAGGATCACCATACGCTTTATTAAAATTTTAGAATTGCGGAAACACTGATAAATACTGGACTTTCGGCAGATTGTTAGCACTCATTGTAAATGAGTGCTAAATTTGTCTTGACTTTTTAATTTTGCAGTCCTACACTTAGAATCAGTTAGATAACAGTCAGCCATGACTGTGCAATTATAGAAAAGGATGTGGTAAAAATGGCAGCAAAAAGCGGTAGCTTATCAATCAACAGTGAAAACATTTTTCCGATTATTAAAAAGTGGTTGTATTCCGATCACGACATTTTTTACAGAGAGCTGATCTCTAACGGTTGTGATGCCGTAACCAAGATTAAAAAGCTGGACATGATGGGAGAATATACCCTGCCCGAAGGCTATAAGGGACGTGTGGATGTCATCGTGGATCCCGAGAAGAAGACACTGACCTTCAAGGATAACGGTCTGGGCATGACCGCCGACGAAGTGGAAGAGTATATCAACCAGATCGCATTTTCCGGTGCTACGGATTTCATTGAGAAATATAAGGACAAGAGCAATTCCGACCAGATCATCGGTCATTTCGGACTGGGCTTCTATTCCGCATTCATGGTAGCGGATGAAGTACATATTGATACGTTATCTTACAAGGATGGCGCCAAGGCAGTGCACTGGGAGTGTGACGGCGGCACTGAGTTCTCCATGGAAGACGGAGACAAGACCGATGTCGGTACGACCATCACTCTGTTCTTAAATGAAGACTGCCTGGAGTTCTGTAATGAGTACAAAGCCCGTGAGGTAGTGAAGAAGTATTGTTCCTTCATGCCTACGGAGATCTATCTGTCCAAAGCGAACACCAAGGAGACCCAGATCATCAAGGAAGAGGAAAAGCTTCCCGATGATGAAGTTCTCGAAGAGATCGAGCCGGAGAAGAAGGAAAAAACAGAGGGCGAGAATGCAGAAGCTGAGGCAGCAGAAGAACCCAAGAAGCTGAAGATCAGAAAGCGTCCCGAACTGATCAACGAGACACAGCCTCTGTGGACCAAGCATCCCAACGAGTGCACCAAGGAAGAGTATCTGGACTTCTACCGTAAGGTATTCCAGGATTACAAGGAGCCTCTGTTCTGGATCCACCTGAACATGGACTATCCTTTCAATCTGAAGGGTATTCTGTACTTCCCGAAGATCAATATGGAGTATGAGTCCATCGAGGGTACCATCAAGCTGTACAACAATCAGGTATTCATCGCAGATAATATCAAGGAAGTCATTCCGGAGTTCCTGCTGTTGTTAAAGGGTGTCATCGACTGCCCGGATCTGCCTCTGAATGTATCCAGAAGTGCATTGCAGAACGACGGATTTGTCAAGAAGATTGCCGAGTACATTACCAAGAAGGTAGCGGACAAGCTTGCCGGTATGTGCAAGACTGACAAGGAAGAGTACGACAAGTACTGGGATGACATCAGCCCCTTCATCAAGTTCGGCTGCCTGAAGGATGACAAGTTCTGTGAGAAGATGAATGATTACATCCTCTTCAAGAATCTGGACGGCAAATATCTGACGTTGCCCGAGTGCCTGGAGATCAAGCCTCAGGATGAGGAAGAGAACAAGGAGAATGCCGTAGACGAGAACGGCAACAAGGTAGAAGCCGAAGTCGTAGAGGACAAGGCGGAAGATGAGGCTTCCGAGGAGAATACCGAGGAAGAGAAGAAGGAGAAGATCATCTACTATGTAACGGATGAACAGCAGCAGAGCCAGTACATCAATATGTTCAAGGCTGCCAAGATGGATGCTGTGATCCTGACCCACAATATTGATCAGCCCTTCATCTCCCAGTTGGAGCAGAAGAACGAGGGAATCAAGTTCCAGCGTATCGATGCGGATGTGACCGATGCACTGAAGTCCAAGACTTCCAAGAAGGCTGAAAAAGAGATGGAAGAGCAGGCTGAGAGCATCAGCAAGCTGATGAAGAAGGCTCTGAAGAATGACAAGATCACGATCAAGGTAGA
This sequence comes from Lachnospiraceae bacterium, assembly GCA_003447295.1. Classification (GTDB taxonomy): domain Bacteria; phylum Bacillota; class Clostridia; order Lachnospirales; family Lachnospiraceae; genus Acetatifactor; species Acetatifactor hominis. Next base: position 20,941 of record DLZQ01000062.1, on the reverse strand, counting down.
GAAGCTGAAGAACAAGAAGATCTCTTCTATGATCACGTTGTCCGAAGAGAGCAGACGTATGCAGGATATGATGAAGATGTACTCCATGCCCGGTATGGATATGAGTGCTTTCGGCGGTGAGGGCGAGACCCTGATCCTGAATGCCAACCATCCTCTGGTACAGTACATTACGGAGCACCAGGACGGCGAGAACGCAGAAATGATCTGCGAGCAGCTCTACGATCTGGCGAAGCTCCAGCATGCACCCCTGTCTGCCGATGCCATGACCAAATTCGTGGCAAGAAGCAATGACATTATGATGCTGTTGACAAAATAAATTAAGCAGAAGGTCCGGCGAAGGACGCTGAAGACAAAACAGGAACTGAGATGAGTGTTTGCACATACGTCACAGTTCCTGCTTTTTTTAGAAAAATCATGGTAGTTGTTCAGAAATTCATCCAATCATATTTATATGACTTTGAATAGTTAGTATTTAAGCACATCTTCGCGTAACGGAGCATATGCTGTAAGGAAGATTTGTTGCCTGACCGAACATGCGAGGATGATGTGGTACGGGATAGGCAGAAAGGACATATGTCCATGGATATTACGGATACTACTTATACAGGTACACTCCAGATCAGCGTTGTCTCCGCTCTGGGGATGTCCCCAATCTCCGGTGCTACGGTCACCATTTCTTATACCGGAGATCCGGATTCTCCGATAGAGACACTTACTACCGATGAATCGGGGCAGACCCCGGCGATAACTCTGGAAGCGCCACCGAGAGAACTGTCTTTATCTCCGGAGATTACGGAACAGCCTTATTCGGAATACAACATTCAGGTGACCGCAGAAGGCTATGAAACGGTACTGGTATCCGGCTCTGAGATTCTGGCAGGAGAATATTCCCTGCAGCCGATCCGCATGAATCCTCTGAATGTGACAGAGGAGGAAGAAAAAGTAGTCGTAATACCGGCACATACTCTGTTCGGAGAATATCCTCCGAAGATTCCGGAAGAAGAGATCAAACCCATGAACGAGACGGGGGAGATCGTCTTAAGCCGCGTGGTCATTCCGGAATATGTGATTGTACATGACGGTGTTCCAGAGGATCCTACTGCCAAAAATTACTGGGTACGCTATAAAGATTATATTAAAAATGTGGCTTCCAGCGAGATCTATTCCACCTGGCCGGAAAGTGCGATCTATGCAAATATTCTGGTCATTCAGTCATTTACGTTAAACCGTGTATTTACAGAGTGGTAGAGAGTGCAGTAGTAATTCGGGGTAAAAATAAGGTGATCTGCCAGGAACTTATGGTAAGGATAAATGCCCGGAAAATAAGGTGGCTGCGGCATGAGTTTGATATCGTAGCGTTATAGTATAAAACATAAAACTTTTAGCGGATTTATTGACGAAATCAAAAGAGAGTGTTAAGATAATAAAAGAAAAGAGTGCTACCGTACAGCAACGGTTCACCTAAGTTTTCGGTTATATATCAAAAAAGCAACCTATTCCTTGGTCGGGCGGTTGCTTTTTTGATGTTTATGTTTCCGTGCAGTCTGTACGATACTGATAAGCGTTACGATGATACTGATGATCGTAACAACAATACCGACAATGCCTACCACTGTTTCCAGCATCTTATGTACCTTTCAATAGATTTCCCATCTGTATCACCTCCAATAATACTGGAAGCTCTCAAAATGTCATCATTTTGGCGAAAGGTGAACCGCTTACCGTTTTGGTAACACTCCATTTTTATTATAAGCGATAGATTAACAAAAGCATACTTTATTTTTCTGAAATATACACCAAAATTGACAGGGTCAAAATTGGTTATTTTGTAGAGGGCATGAAGCTTCTACATCATCACTAATCACCCTATAAAATCTCTGGCTATTCTCGCCACTGCCAAAACATTTTCCCAGCGTTATTGTATTAAATGTAAGGAGGACAGAAAAGAAAATGTCCGAAACAAAATAGTAAATGCGAAACGCAGGAGGAAAAAATTATGTGCAGAAAATTAGTAGTAACCAACGAGATCTTTTTAGGAGCAAGAGCAATCTGTTATGAAGCCTACAGCTTACCCAAGGGGGAAGTCGTGGAGTTGACAGAGAAGCAGATCAAAGATGCCCTGAAAGGCATTACCACGGATGAGGTTTATGGTCTGGAGTTATCCGAAGCAGGGGAACTGGTAATGGATAAAAAGAACTTTTTCACCACCAACATGATGAAGAAAATCCACACCAACACTTTAATTCCCATGGTCGAGGAGGACTGTTTAGCCAACCTTTTCTATATTGTGATCGGTACGCATAAGGAAAAGGGAAATACCATGTATGATGTGATTTCCTCCCGATATGAGAGAACCAGTTTCACGGAGGAGAAAGTAAAAACACTGTTGGATATGCATATCATCAGTGCCGGGGCGAAACTGGAAAATGGTGCGGTAGTGGTGGCACCTTTGGAAAAACCGATAGCACCTGTGGCGGATGGAAAACAGAAAGAGGATAAGGAGAAGTCGGACACCCTGTAATGGGGTGTCTGCTTCTTTTCGGAGGGCAGCAGTATGAAAGTATATGGATACATGAAAGATAAGCAAGGAATCATGGAAATAGAAAATTCTCTCAAGGCAGAGCAGGCGTTTGTCGGAGGTCTGATAGAATGTACGGCGTTGACAGAAGAGATAGACCTGATCTGCAATGAAGAGGGGTGGCTGATAGGACTGGAACCGAGGGTGGCAATACCGGAGAGCGAAACGATCATAGCCGGGGATTGTTTTATCTGCCGCCATGACCGCAGAGGTAATTTTCAGAGCATCAGAGAGGAAGATATCCCCCTCATAGAATCAAAAGTACAGTACATCAATGAGGAAATGTTACTCAGGCTGGCTTTATTAAAGTATTTTGGGATGCTGTAAGCAGGAGGTGTGATAACATGGAGATAGAATTTATAATGCAGATTTTGAGTAATCAGTCAATGTTCAATTTTGCGTGTTTTATGTTTATCTGTTGTGCATTCGTCTGGTTATGCGAGAAAGCCAGAAGTTATATAATACGACTTATTCAGTATATAACAAAAAATACATAATTTTCAAAGGATCCTGCCTATGCAATTTGTAGGCAGGGTTCTTTTTGTAAAGGCAGTCCCGACAACTGGGATTGCCTTTCTGTTTTTGTGTAAAAATTGTGCGTCAAAAGGTATGAATGTAAATCGAAATACTTCAAAAGTGTGAAACCAGAGATTTGAAATAAAATAAAGGGAGAGAAAAAAGTGTGTCAAAAAGTATGATTTATGACAGGTTTCAAAATTTTTGGATATGAAATAGTTTAGTGGATGCATCCCCTGTTTTGATATAGCATTTCTATTTTCAATAAGATGCTGTAATTCCTGCCTGCCGGTTATAAGAAAGAAAAAAATATTTTTATATTTTTGGACTTTTGGGAGGATAGAAAGGCATGGCAAAGAAGAAAGTAGAAAAAAATAATACAATAAATATTAAATCGCAACCAGTGCAGGCGCATATAGGAGCAGCAAGATTTGCTAATGATGACTGGGGAACAATAGCATTCAGTTTTCCGAGAACAGACCTTTCCTTGAAATTTATTGACAAAGAACTTAGATATAACTCTATATATTTCCTATTTGGTTATGAAGATGGGCATGAGGTCGCTTATGTAGGACAGGCATTAAAGCGTAAGAATGGAGAGTCAGCATTAGTAAGATTAAGAGAGCATGACAAAAGTACAACAGAACCATATAGAGATAAATGGAGCTGGATAATTGTAGTAACGAACAAAGATGATACCTGGGGTGCAACAGAATTGAATGCCTTAGAGAGCATTTTTATTCAGGAAGTGCCAGAGAAAAATAATCTAAACGGCAGAGGACAAAATAACGGTGGCGCTGATATTAGTTTATATGAGGACAAAGTAACTCAGATAAAGGCACTTATCACTGCAATAGGTTTTAAAATTTTTGAAGATATACCAGAAAAAGAAAACATACAGGTAATTTCAGAGGTCAATGAGTATTCAATAGTAGAAGATTTACAGAATGGAATGGCACGTATTCCAGAAATAGTAACACCTGATAAAGTTGTAAAAGCAATGGTGGATATGCTACCGGCAGAGGTTTGGAACAGTAAAACAAAATTTCTTGACCCAGCTTGCAAAGGTGGAGAATACCTTAGAGAAATATATGATAGACTGATGGAAAATGCAACAATGCAATCAGCTTTTCCGAATGATATTGAACGTTCAAATCATATCCTAAAGAATCAGATATATGGCATTGCATTAAGCCAAGTCTCTCTTGACAGAACAACTAAAAAACTTTTTGGTGAAGATAGAAACATAAAAATAATTCCAGACTATATCAATAAATTAAAAGGCATCAATATGGGGTCAAGACCAGATGGAAAGCAAAATAATATAGGGGATATATTAAATAAGGAGTTTGGAAAAGATATGGAATTTGACGTAGTAATCGGTAACCCACCCTATCAAAAAATTAATGGCAATGTGACAGAAGGAAGTGTAGCTTCTGGTGAATCAATCTATCAATTGTTTTTTGAGAGTGCCACAAGCATATCAGATATTGTATGTATGATTACTCCTGCAAAATGGTTTGCTGGAAACAAAAAATTGGATGATATGCGTAAGATATTATTGACTGGAAATCATATAACAAAAATAGGAATACTTGATGCAAACAAAATATTTCATATTATCATGGATAAAGTATCATATTTTTGTTGGAATAAAGAATACTGTGGACAAACAGAAATAGTTGATGAGACTAATACTCAAAACAATGATACAAGATTTATTGCAAATGATAGAATTGATTGCTTTATAGTGTCAAAGATTGATGCATCTATTGTTAAGAAAGTAATAAATGATAAAAGTATAGAGCAATATATAAATTCACAAAATGCATTTGGTTTAATATCAAAAACAAGAGGATTCGATAAGAAAACATCAGAAGATGATTTGATAATGCATTATACTGGATACGAATGTCAAGGAGATAATATTTGTTATATTCCTAAGAATTGGGTAAGTAAGCATGTAGAGTATATTGATAAATACAAAGTATTATATCCGCATGGCTGTGGTAGTAAAAGTAATGTACTAACAAGAGTAATTTTTGCAGAAAAGAATGAGGTATGTACTCAGTCATACATAGTAGTAGGACCAGTCAATACAGAGGAATCAGCTAGAAGAATTGAAAAGTATTTAAAAACAAAATTTGTACGTGCTTTGGTTAGGGTACGAATGATTGATCAACATATGGATAAAGACCGATTCAGGTTTGTACCTGTTACCCCACTTAATGACTCCGACATTGACTGGTCGCAATCCATTTCAAACATAGATCAGCAGTTATATAAAAAATATAATCTTTCCGATGAAGAGATAGCTTACATAGAATCCACAATAAAACCAATGGAATAACAGTTAACACCAAGGGGGAAGGCGTTTAGCCTTTCCCTTTCCTACTAAAGAAAGGAGGTTCCACCTTATGATAACTTACGCATACGAGAGAGTTTCCAGTAAAGACCAGAACTTAGAGAGACAGGAAACAGCAATCAGAAATTACAGACCGAATATTTCCGATGCTAATATCTTTAAGGACAAAGTGACAGGCAAGACATTTGACAGAGAGCATTACAATGAAATGAAAATCATACTGGAGCATCTTTCCAAAGTTAATGCCACGAATGACCTGATAGAAGTAGTCTTTGAGGAAATGGATCGTCTTGGCAGAGACAAAGAGAGTATCAAGAAAGAATTGCAATGGTACAAGGATCGTGGAATTTATATCAGAATATTGGAATTGCCATCCACCTTGGTAGATATAGATTCCAATAATAAATGGGTCATGGACATGGTAACCAACATTCTGATCGAGGTTTATGCAACCATGGCACAGCAGGAACTTGAAAAACGAGCTAAGCGGCAGACCGAAGGTATCATAGAGGCACAAAAGAAAGGAATTAAGTTTGGTCGTCAGCCAATCCAACTCAACGAATCAGAGTTTATGACAGTTTATAATTCATGGAAGGCTGCGGAGATTAATGCACGGCAGGCAATGAATATTTTAGGCATCAAACCGAACACCTTTTACCGAAGAGTAAAAGAGTACGAAGCCACACAGAACATTCAACCAAAAGCAACCAAGACAAATGAGGCAGCTATATAAGGGGGTGCAACAATGAAAAATAAATGGGGAAGGCACATCGGTGTATTTGCGTTAGCAGCAATTTCCAGTGCCATCATGTTTTCTTCCAAGGGAATCACCGCGAGAGCAGAGAATCAAAAATGGGAGTATGGGTATACCGGAAGTATTCAAACGTTTACGGCACCATATGATGGCAATTATAAGCTGGAGGTTTGGGGTGCACAGGGCGGTCAGGCACAAGGCGATCATCAATGGATGGCATACGGAGGAAGAGGAGGATATGCTACCGGTGTTGTAAACCTGAAAGCAGGAGATAAATTATATATTGGCATAGGTGGGAAAGGGTCGGATGGTACTTTCGGTGATTGGGCTTATGGCGGATATAATGGTGGCGGTAGAGGATGCAATGATGAATATAATGGATGGAGAAGTGACAGTGATGATGGAGATACTGGTCCGGAAGCTTCCGGAGCTGGCGGTGGAGCAACACACATAGCACTTAACGTAAATCGTGGTGTGCTTTCCGCATATAAATATAATCGTGGTGAAATTCTAATTGTTGCAGGTGGCGGTGGTGGCGCTAGCTATAAAATAGAAGGAGGATCCGGTGGAGGTATCAACGGGGGAACTTATTCAAACGATTATGGACATACCACATGGAACTATCCGACACAAACAACGGGATACGCATTTGGTCAGGGAATGGATGCATATGGTATTGGAAACAGTGATGGTGCCGGTGGCGGTGGCGGTGGCTGGTTTGGCGGTTATTCCTCCGGTGAATCATTCGGCACTGGTGGCAGTGGAGGTTCTGGTCATGTAAATACGGATAAGCTATCCAATACGTCAATGAGTAACGGTGTTCGACAAGGAAATGGATACGCAAGAGTAACTGCGGTACATACACATACTTATACTTCTGCAATTACAACTGCACCTACCTGTGAAAATGATGGAGTAAGAACTTATACTTGTATAGGAAACAGCCATGATGCCGCCTGCGGTCATCAGTATACAGAGATTATTCCGAAATTAAATCACGATTGTTCTGTGGTAGTTCCATTAGGAACGACAGGCTATGAGGTGCCTGGTCGTCCAGGATATTTCTATACAAGAAAATGTAGCCGTTGCGGCAGTCATTATTGCAGGGAAGAGTTAGGACAATTTTTACAGCAGACCTTTGTGAAATATATGGACACAAATGGTAATTATCCGAATGACTGGAAACTGGTAGACAGTAAGCTGGTCATTTATGATCTGTATTACAGTTGGAGTTATACTGAGAATCAGGAGTTTAAAGGAAATTCAGTATATTACAAAGTGACAGGCAAGAAAGACAACTATGTTTGCATTGAGCGGCAGAAGTATAAGCAACAGGTAATTGTTTATTACCAGAATGCAGATGGTCTGGGCGATGCAGATGCCACTTTCACTCCGATCACAGAGGTCTCCGGTGATTATTTCTATGGTTCTCAGGTAACATGGAAATATACACCACGGGTGGAATACAACGACACTGTAACCAGTAGCAGAAGAGATGGAACGGTGCAGACCAGCCTTACATACACTGTAACGGATCATAAAGTAACAGAGTTCTGGGCGTTCCGAAAGCTGGTTACCTTAGACATTAACGGCGAGTACTTATGGAAAGCCAGCGTGGATGCTTCCGATGAATCGGGTACGAAATATAAATATCCGAATCTTGGATATTCTGCAACAGACACCAATAATAACATGGGAACTTTTGATATTTATATCAATGGAAAGTTAGATACCCAGAAAGGACATAATGTCAGAGATTATTACAGAACCGATATTTTATACGGCTCCAAATGGAAAGTAGAAAATATCGAATCCGATGCCGGTAAGCATTATTACGGCTCAGAAGTCAATTAAGCCATTTCCTTTTACACCTCATTTTCATAGACAGCCTATCGCATCTTAACAATGCGGTGGGCTGTTTTTAAGTTTATTCAAAATTTCTCGCTGCTACATATCCATCAGAACTTCAATAGCCATAAGTTTTCAAAGTAGATGCCATTTCTGCATAGCATCATAGAAAAATCACAGGCATTTCCAGATGCATTGGATGTGTCCCAGCATTTTCTAAAAATTCTATTTTTCGATTTATGATTGAAGGAAAGTGATTTTTTTCTTCCCCTGCTTCAGAATGATTCTCAGCTACGTGTCCTCTAAAATAGGTTCCGCATAGGTCTAAAAACTGATGGTATCACTTAAAAATAAAATTTTCGGGTAAAATCGAGAAGTTCTTTTCTACCATTTTTTCACTGCGGAGGTTTATTGAAATTCTATGCCAAAGCATCCCATTTCCATCTTGCCATTCCCTTTATTCAGCGTTACATTCTTCTCCCACGGAGAAACCATTCCGGGAGAGGAGGTGACATCTTTATGAATACGACAACAGATCATTCACAGGATAACATAATCAGGTTATTGCAAGAAGCACTGGCTGTCACGATTCTTTTGGAGAATGATGTGCAGACACAACAAAGCGACAGCATAGAGGCGCTGTCGCTGGGAATCATTCACAGTAAATTATCGGAAACTACAAAGCTGCTGTCAGAGTTCTTCCAGAAAGAGTTGTAGGAGATTTTTCTGTCTTTCTGTGAGCATGGAAACATTAATGGTATCAGTATTGATCTTGTCAAAACCGAGCAGATAATCAGTGGAGCAGTGGTATAACCGGGCAAGAGCAATGAGCATTTCCAGACTTGGCGTGCGCTCCCCTTTTTCATAATTTGAGATAACCGCAGGCGATACGTTAAGAGCCGAGGCTACTTCTCTTTGTGATAGTTTATGTGCAGTTCGTTGTTCCTGTAAGCGTTCGCCTAACCCATGAATCATAGAATACCTCCTACTGTTACTATGATTTTACATTTTATGTTATATCCGTAGGTTAATATAAATATGCGCATAGCATTGTAAAGTTTGCTAAAAGATGATATAATGGGCGAAAATACAATGTGTCAAAGGAGACAACTACTATGGATATGATACTGACAGAACGTGAACTGGAACTGCTTCTTTTAATCAAAAGCATTTGCGAGTTTGATGCAGAGAATCCCGGCAATATTCCCGAGGGTGGCATAGGTGAAATTGCTGTAAGCAATGGCATTTACGAACCAGACGAGTATAAGGAATGTATTCAAAAACTGGATCAGCTTGGTTTTGTGGATGAAGATGACAAAGTAACTACGGCAGGAAACAATTATATTGAAGGGATTAAGCGTCTGGTAGATGAAACGCTTGCCGGAGAGAATAAAGTGAGCCTGTCAGAAGAGCTGAAACATTATTTCAAAAAATTACATGACTTTATAAAAACTGATTGGAGCAAGTGCCCGTATGTAAGCAATGCTTGTATTGTAGTAACGCTCATATCTGGTATAGCAACAATAGCTAAGATGTTTTAGACCTGATTTTCTACTTGTATTTAATAATAAGTGATTTTTATTTTTATATTTTTTATGAGGATGCCGAGAGGCATCCTCATCGACTATTCTACATTATTTTACAGGAGGTACTGCTTATATGTCGGGAAAGTTTATGAGAGTAAAAAGATTTATTATTCCTACGCTCACGGCAGTGATTATCGCAAGCCAGCTTATGGGCTGTGCAGCTATGACCCAGTCTGAATTATTGCAGGCAATCAATAACGGAGACCAGATAGAAATAGAGGTCATAGAACCTGGCTTTGTAGAGGACGAGCAAGGTCAGGAAACCGCTCTGTCATGGACAGAGTTAGCGTCCCTTACTACCAATGCAGATCTTCGTAGCGGTTGGGATGATACCTTAGGTATTATTCGCACGGACGAAGGCAAAAACGGTGTATTTTATGTCAACGAAGCAGGAGACAATGAGAACAACAATACCTTAAAAGTGGTGATGCATAACAGAGCATTTGTCCAGTCCTTAGAGAACGAAGACAGCCTGACGGCTCTTGCCGAGGCTTCTCTGAAAAACTATGCAGACATTGAAGATAATGAAACAATGAAAGCTGTTTACATGGGAATCAATGGATATTTTAATCTGCTTCCCGATAACGAACCGAACTATGCGAATCCCGATTCTTCACTGATGAGAAATGAGTTCATGGCAATGGTTTACAGAGCAGACACCCCTGTTCAGGAGATTGCCGCAGATGAAAATTTTGCAACGGCGGTAGGTAAGTCTGATTATAATATTTATGCGCAGGGAGTAAACGACAACGCATACTTAAGTACGGAGAATAAGAACCTGGATAACCTTACTTACAATGGAGCCATCAGCAGAGCAGAAGCCATCTACTTAATTGTGAATCGGTATTTCAGTGAGGATTTTAATTCTACTGATCTGAATAGTTGCAGAGGAATTTTAGCAGATGCGAAGGATGGTGGAGATATAGCAACGAAGCAGAAGTTTATTGAAAATGACAAGATGAAAGATCGTTGGAGAGCATACGAGTTACAATATGCAATACAGAATCCCGATGATGGACTTCCTACCGACCTATACAAAGCATTAGTAGTAGCAAACCAGAAAGGTTTAATCTCTGCAACTACGAGATGGGACGAAGCAATCACCCGTTCCGAAGCAGTAGAACTTCTTGTCACTGCATTACAGCAGGATGCATCCATGGAAACATTCAATTACAAGTTAGGTAATTATGATTCCGGCATGGACACCACCGCAGTAGAGACTGGTACAGTGGAAGCAACGACGGATAGCACTTCAAGTATTGATAGTACTGGTGTAGATTCCAAGATAGATGCCGGTGATTATGTTGATCCCACCCCTGCGCAGGTAACGACTCCTAGTGATACAGCAGAGGTGCCGAAAGATATTTATGATCCAGCTTCTACGGAACCAATGGAGAACAGATATCAGAAAGTGGAAGATGCTTATACATCTGGAAAGATTACAGAATCTCAGTATAGAGACTTGGTACTGAAAATTCTGAACGGCGATGGTAACAGTACATCCAGTAACACCACAGGCAGTACAGGTTCTTCCACCAGTGGAGACACCTACATCCCCGCCCACGGCAACCCCGGTACACCAGACACGGGGGAAATGCTTGGTTACGAAGGTTCTTTAGATGATGCACCTGATTCCAGCCATGTAACTATAAACTAAGTTCATTTTACATTGAAAGCGGTGCTAATAAGGCATCGCTTTCAACGTATTCTGACAGGGGGAATATGAAGAGGTCACTTCCATCAACCACCAATACAGTTATGTTTATTCTCATTCATACCAATATTCAACATAACATATAGTATTTCGACCCCATCATTCACAAAATATCAATCAAAATTTTCTGAAAATTTTAGAAGCGTCAATTTGTAATTTCCTTAATTCAGCGGTATAATATAATAAAAAGAAAGAATGTAGAGGTGATATGATGTTAAAACTATTCAATATTAACATGTTACCAAATGATAAAGAATATGTACCAGTTCCATGGGATTCCTATTTTTTAACTAAGAAGGTAGCTAAATATTTAGATGAAACAGACACCAGAATTGTTCAAAGCGTAGAAGATACATCACTTAATGATGACGGAACCATACAAGGTAAATTTTCAGGTATACCCATAGGAATAGGTTGTATGTCGGAGGGATGTAAAACACTATTATGTATAAACCATGCAATTAAAACAAAAACAATAGATAGGTATATATTTAATATAACTTCTTGTGGGGGCAATGCTGTTGAATATTTAGCAAAAGAACTTGCATCAGATGTTGACGTGTACGCATGTATAGAGCATGGTGATTTAGGTTTATTTAGTAACACACCAATCGATGTAAATGGAGAAATATTTATGGATGCATTGGATGCCTCAACAAGATTAATTGATATTCAAGGAGAGTGATATTTTGAAAGAGTTATTAATTAAATCAGGAGAATACGAAATAAATCTCAATTTGAGAAGTAATATGACAATTATTAATGGGGAAACAGCAACTGGTAAAAGCTTCTTTTACGATAAAATGAAAAGGGTAGAAGATAGGGATGACATAATCTGCATTAATTACGAAAATGTTAGACCAAAAGCAAATTATGATGCAATGGTCAATACCATAAAACAAAGTAAAGATAAAATATTCGTAATAGACCAGGCAGATGACATTCAGAGAAAAGATGCTTCACTAATGTATGCAATTAACATGGATTCGGGAACAAACACATTCATTGTAATAGGAAGAAAGCCTAAATTGATATATAATATGTCAGATATAGCAGAGATGGACATATCAAATAATAAGATAAAGTTAAAATACTCTTTCGATGAGCCATTAGTATAAGGAGGAGTAAACAAGTATGATTTACGTATACACTGAGGATAGAAATGAGGGCATGGCATTAATGAGAAATGCCATAGACATATATTTAAGTAATTCTAATATAATTGTCAATACTCTTGATGGGATAAAGAATTTACAAAATAGCATAAAGAATTTAAGCTTAAATCCAGAAGATGCAGTATACTACATTTATGATGATATAGCAGAGAATGCAGATGTTCAAATGCATCTAAAAAATGGAAAAAAAGAAATAAGTAGAAGTAAATACAGAGATCAAATCAAGTTAATACCTATATTTTGTTGTGAGCACACTATATTAATGGCTACTGACATAGAGAAATTTTCACACCCTGATGCATTAAGAGCAGTACTTGAGGTTAGAGAATATAGAGACTTAAAAAATGTAACAAAAATGACAAAACAGAATAAGATATTTGATGACTATTATAATAAAGCAAGGAAAAAGCGAGAAAATACATTAAAGAGGATACAGCGAAATAAAGGGATAGTATATAATCAAAATGATATAGAAAACGGAGTAACTGTTGAAAAGCTATATAAAGAAATAATAAAAGATGCATTAAGACCACCATTAGCAATCACAGCATTGTTAGGAAACTGTTGGACGTGTGATTGCTGTATTAATAAAAATCGTGTATGTTCAATGCACATAAACAATAACACGTTATATAAAACGGAGAAGAAACAATTTTTAGTAGATAGAACTGTGTACATTAAAATAATTAAGCATATAGCAAGTGAGCAGAAGCTTAGTTTAAAGAGCTTAAATAAATTAAAATTGGATGATAAACAACTGAACAAGAGGGCTAATCAAATTATTAAAGAGTTTAATATTGAGACCCATAATTGCATGTTGAAATGTAAACGACATATAAAACAATATGTGAAAAAGGCTGGAAACAAAAGTTGTACAAAATGGGAAATTATAGATTATTGTACAAGTTTAGGCTATACAGAGAATCAAGCTGAAATTGCTTTTGAACATATAGTAAAACAATTAGAAAAAAATTCATAAATAAAAGATTACACAGAAGAGAACTTCAGAAGTAATGTAACAGACAATACTTTTGAGTTTGTACCACTTCAGAACTTCACGACAACCTCTGATATTGACTGGTCACAACCTATTTCAAACATTGACCAACAGTTATATAAAAAATATAACTTATCGGAGGAAGAGGTAGCATATATAGAATCTACCATTAAATCCTTAGATGCAACAGTAGAAGCATCCCCAACAATGAAATTTACGTTGCAAGAAGCAGAAGCCAACTTACTTAACAGAAGGATTCAGAATGAAGAGTTTTAACTAAGCACGTTTCCTTTTAATCAGTCGTAATATTACTTTCAAATGGGCATCCCTTTTCAGAGAGATGTCCATTTTTTCTGCCTTTTTATTATAAATATTCAGTTTTTTATTTTTTAATTATTATTTTTTGAAATGGAGGTTCAGCATGACGATAACAAAGAAAGCGTATCAATCTTTCAAAGTAGCAATGCTAGGTTTATTGCTGATGTTTATTTTTTCGGCATATCCGCTCACGGTTCATGCGGATTCTGCGGCAGGAGCGATCATTGACTCCCTAGGCAGAGGCTCTACGGCAGGAACATCAACGATTCAGAAAGGTATTTCCTACACCCGAACTGGTTACCTATGCTATCTCTTAACCAAAGATGGCAGTACTATTCCTAGCATGACTGCCAAGGCATTTATGTCACCGGGCTGTAGTTTGCATGAAGGCACAGCGTGGATTGCAAAGTCCCGAAAGGGAAATTACACTGCAACAGCGTTCACCGCAGTAGCACCTTGGGGATGTCCACCTTTTGGTAATAGTGACTCCTATGGAAACGTAACTACAAACGAACCAACAATCAAAGCATGGCTCGCCGCTAAAGACGCAACAGGAAATTCTAATGCAGTAAACTTTGTCCATCAAACATGGAATAACAGTTCTTATGATGAAAAGTTTATGAATGACGAATACGTCCTTGTCATTGAAACAATGGTCAATTTTCAATACAGTGTCCCCGATGGTTCTGCCGGTTCTTCTTCCTCGGGTTCAACCAGCGATGGCATGACATTAGAGCAGGCAAACGCATATATAACAGGTTTGTCAGGTGAGGTATTAGCAGAGGCGGCAAAAAATTCTGGTAGTGCATCAGCTATGATATATGCAAGCCAGTATGAACAGTACTTGACATGGTTTAGAGCGGGGGAGGATATTGAGAACGAGGATGGTACTGTAATGTCTACGACAGAGGTTGGTAGATTATTAACCAATCTTGTAATGAATATGAAAGCTTCAATTATTCGAGAAATGACAACGAGATATTCCCATGGTTACGTTTTCTCTGTTGGTTCCACCTCCTCAGGTGGTCGTCAATACTTTGGTACTCCCATCCTTGGTACCTTACCGAATGTATTGGATTACAGAACCACCTATATTCCTGAATGTACTTCTAACTGGTTCGCATCCTACACGAACAAGGCAGCGGCCTTTGCGGAGTATATTACGGCAGGAAAGGCAGGAGAGAGAGCAGGGTTTCGTCCATGGACAGGTTCTACGACGGAGAAGTTGACGGATGGACAGGTGAAGGAGTATGGAGTAGGGTTGATGGTAATTTCTGCGCATGACAATATTACCACGGATGCCACTCATACATGGGATGCAGAGAACTGTGGTTCCACCCCAGGCAAGGCACCCGAGTATATTCCCACACCAACTACTTCTTCCTTATCACGTTCCTACACCATTATCAAAGCCTATCGCACCTTGAACACCTCAACCTCCTCAACTTCCACCTACATCAATGATGGAGTCTATACCAGGGAGGATACGATAGGAAAGATATTGATAGAGGATGAACCTACCTACACAGTAGTGGATTGGTTTACCACCTCCACCCCCACAGCCACGGTTGGTTTATCGGATGCCACCCGATGGAATGAATCAAAGTCCCATGCCTCCATTATGGAACAAGGTAACTCTTCCCTGGCTTCACCGATTACGTTGCCTTCTGCCCAGAAATATTTGTATGTGTTGCTTGAGTGTACCCACACCTCATCGCCTCCCACCGATGCCAACTACACCCTTCTGGAATAGTCTCTGAACCTTAGAATTTTAATCGTCCAAAACGTATTATTCAGAAATTAAAAATGTGCGGTGCCGAAAGGCATTTTTTTTATGCCTGAAATTTGTACCTCATTGTGCAATTTGTATAGCGTACCCGTAACGGTCAGTCCATAGATGCGTGTCTCCTCATGTCCCCACACGTAGTTAAAACAGGTTTATCATACATACGGAATACCATAAAAAGTTTGTTACTTTTTCAAGATGACAATGAAATTAATTTGTGTATACTCCAAAGTAAGAAGGCAATCAGGAGGATACAAAAATGGAATCAGAGTTAATTGAACTGGCAATGAAGATCAAAATCAGCCGCAGGCGGACACGGCTGACCACCTACGAAAATATGGAATTATATACCACGCAGCCTATCAAGCCGGACAAGAAAAAAGAAATCAAGAGAAATATTCCGAGCAACTATGCAGATTTCAATTACTACAACAGAATGAAACAGCGCAGACGGGTTATTGAGGAAATGGTTTATAACAGTTTTGAAGCAGGCAAGATGATCATGCTGACCCTGACCTTTGACAGTCGCTTACAGCCAGAAAAAAATTTTTCAGACTTGTCTATTACCCATAGAGAGTTTAAGAAGTTTATTCAGAGGGTCAACGATCATTATGACCACTTCCTCTATGTGGCAACGTTCAGCCGACAGAAAAACGGCAACTGGCATTACCACATGATCTGCAATTTCCCCATAACGATAGCACCCGGTGAGGTGAGGAAACTATGGAAAAATGGCAGCTTCTACATAACGCAGATCGAAACGAACAGTGAAATGGCAACAGTGATCAAGTATGTAATTAGTAATATGAACGAATCCACAGCAGAAATGCATGGAAATCATGGCTATCTCTGTTCCAAGGCAATCGAACGGGACAAGGTCATTACTTCGTGGAGGGAAGAGCAGGAGGCAGAGTACCAGCAGGCATTTGAACGGCTGAAAACAGAGAAAACGAAAAAATTATATGAAACCCGGAACCACTTGGGAGTACGGGGAGAGAGGGTGGATGAATCCACAGGGGAAATCTATTCTGTCACTATCCGAAATGAGAAATTTACAAATGCGTTGAAGAATGCCGGGTATGAAAATTTGGACACGGTTTATACGCATCTGTCCTCAGCGGCGGACTTCTCTGACTATTTCGCTCCACTGCAGGTAGCTACCCCGAAGCCCAAGAAATTCAAAAGAGATGCCACCTCAAAAAGCAAAAAGTAGATAATATAACATCTGTGCTGTCAACAACTTCGTTTTCAACATTGTTTTCTCTTGTAAAGGAAAAGTCCCTTACACGGTACAACACTTAATTGTGAATAGAAAATAAAAAAGGAGTTAAGCAAGATGGACAAGAAAATATTTTATATCAGACGAAGCAACAAAGGACTGGGTGCAATATTATCCAGCAGGCATCCACGGACAGTGATCGTCTATGCGCAGAGTCCCTACGCAACGAGGAAACAGAACCGTTGGCTGGAGAGAAAGCTGTTGGCAGTTTACAAACGATATTATTACAGAGTATTGATAGAGAGCAGAGGGGAGTTTTGGTACGAACCTTATGATCCCTTGAAAGTACGCTACCCGGAAGAGGAGGACTGAGAAGATGGCACAGAACACCACAAGCAACAGAGGATACGATGACGCTGTATATGTTCCCAGACAGCAGCGTCTGCGTCCCATGATTTTAACGAGGAAAGTACAGCAGTTTTATCTGGTTTACCTGTGTTTCCCCGATGGCAGCGAAATGCAGATCGCCGCTTATATGATGCCAAACGATGGCAACTGGAGAGCGAATGATGCCTTTTATGACAGTCTGGTACAGATTTACAAAAAGCGGATCAGAGGTCTTTCATAACAATGCTTTCCCGGCAAGCCATGGTGCAGTAGTTCCATTTCTGTACCATGGCTTTTTTTCTTTCAACACTTCTCAAACAGAAATCTTTTTATATTAAAATCCAATTTTCAAAATTTAATATAAATAACTGTCAAATAAGAAAAACAGCAATTCCGATAAAAAATATTTTTGTGAAAAATACAGGAAAATTCCTGAAAAAAGTTAGGTGTGCGGAGAAAAAGAAAAGTTAGTGTCTGAAAAATCCGTTTATCACCTTTTCCCGACTGGTTAGCAATTTCCCCACCCATCAACACCTACATCCATCTACCATGTGATTTTCCAACCTCAGACAAAGCAAAAAACAGTAATAAAGCATTTCAGAAAAATATTTTCAAGTTTTCCACGCAGCATTTCCATGAATCCACCAGCACCATCCGAACAAGTGCTGAAAGCACTGTGAACCACAGGAGCCAATCTGTCATGTGACCAGACATTCCCATTTTTGGAAGTAGTAGACCATTTTCAGACTGGTTGTTAGTTTTCTAAAGCACAATAGTCACTTATTTTACTCCGCACTGACCTTTTTTCACTTTTCACGTCGATACGTTTACCGATTTCCCCACAGCGTTCCCCTTGATCGCATAGCGTCCCCACCCCAGAACAGTTTATTTCCGAACTACCTTACATCGTCCCCACCCAAGCCATACTCGTAGCGGTAACAGTACACCTTTTGAAAACAGAACGCATTTGTATTGCAGCTATCTTTAAGAAACACGGAGGTAGCTTTAATGCTTTATAACAGTAACGTGCGAAAGCGTATAACAGACAGCGAGCTCAGAACAACAGCGGTGGAAGAGGAAGGGCAGACGGAATATGGGACGAGTTTCATCCATAGTAATGGAATAATAACGGATGCGGAGAAGAACCCTTGCATGAAGGTAAAATCGCCAATTTCAGAAAATGTTTATCGGGTCGAACTTATTTTTTCAGAGACTTCTGCGAAAGCAGGGGAAGAAATCAGGGGTATTCTGAAGGAAAAGTATATTCGTGGAGAAATCGGGTCTGGACAAAAGAACCCGGGGGCGTTACACTTCCTGCCACCGGAGGAGGCTCTGGCGGTTAAGCCGGACAGCGAAAAGGAGGATGAGGTACAATGAAGAGAGTGAATTGTTTACTGAGAGTATCATCGAAACAGCAGTTGCATGGAGATGATATTCCAGTACAGAGAGAGGAATGCAGAGCATATATTGAGAAGCATTCGGACTGGCAGTTTCAGAAGGAATATTTGGAGAAGGCGGTATCTGGTTTCAAAACTTCTCTAAAGGACAGAGATATTCTGCAGGAGATATTGCAGGATGCCCGGGACAAGACCTTTGATGTGTTGGTAGTTTATATGTCGGACAGAATCGGAAGAAAAGAGGACGAAAGTCCGATTTTCGTGACCACACTGAACAACCTGGGAATCGAAATCTGGACAGTAAAGGAAGGGCAGTTAAAGACCACAGAACATAATGATAAGTTATTAAACTACATAAGGTTCTGGCAGGCAGAAGGCGAAAGTCGAAAGACCGGTGCGAGAGTAAAAGATGCACAGGAAACATTTGCCCGGGCAGGAAAGTTTGTGGGAGGATGTGCTCCGTTTGGTTACAGACTGGAGTATTCGGGAGAGATCAGCAATCATGGCAGAGCCTTGAAAAGACTGGTAATCAACGAGGAACAGGCAGAGATCGTAAGGAAAATATATAACTATACGATCAATTATAATTACGGTGATTTTAAGATTGCCAAGGTATTAAATGAAGAAAATGTTCCTGCACCCATTACAGAGTGGAAGGCAGGCACGATTGGACAGATACTCAGGAATCCTATTTATATGGGGTACGTTTCCTATAATCGCAGACAGAGAACCAAATGCGGTGGAAATTATGAGCGCATGCCGATGGATAGTTGGATATTGTCAACGAATCAGAATCCTGAGTTTGTGATTGTATCGAAGGAGACATGGTATAAAGCGCAGGAAATGCGTGAAAATAGAAAAGCGGCGATCAAACGTGCCAGAGATGCCAAGCATGGAAAATATGAATCTTCTTCCAGTGGGCGGCTGGTTTTGAAAGGTCTGGTTTATTGTGGGTATTGTGGATGCAGACTTACGAATGGCAGTAAGTACGATTATTGGACAACCAAAGAGGGCGAGAATAAAAAGAAGTTTGTCGGCAGATACCGCTGTACCAACATGGCGAATGCTTCAGGGCGTTGTCAGGGTAAAGCCTTTTACCGTTCAGAGGAAATAGAGCCTATTGTTATTTCCGTGGTGACAACCTATCTGAATAGTCTGAAAGAAGCGGATACCTATGACGATCTGTTGGCATTGCAGGAACAGCAGAGAGAAAAATTGAAAAAGGAAAAGACGGACCTGGAAAAACAGTGTAAGACAATAGAGAAAGATATTGCAACATTACAACAGAATATCCCTGCGGCACTGCGTGGAGAGGGAGTGTTCAGTGCGGAACAGTTAGCCGCCCTGATACAGGAAAAGCAGACAGAGTATTCCGAACTGAAACAGTCAGTAGTAAGAAAGGACAGAGAATATCAGGAATCTCAATTAAAGAAAAAAGACCTGCATAATATTGGAAATATAATCTCCAACTGGGGAGACCTGTTTAAGGAATGCAGCCTTGCGGAGCAAAAGGTAATGCTGTCGAAACTGATTGAGAGAATAGATATCTGGGAGAGTGATATTAAGATAAAATTCAGGATCAGCATGGAGGAATTTGTGGGTACCGGGGACTCCCGAATTAGTACTGATTCCGACGTACCGGGGACGCGGATATGATTTTACGATTACTTCGTCTACGGCATATGACCAGAAATGGATCTATGGCAGAAATGTGTTTGAAGAGATCGACTATCTGGTAGATTCCATTTTTACAAATTATTTATCAAGACCCGGCGTACGGCAGCCTATTTTCACCTCATACTGTGACGGCAACCGCACTACCTGCCGGGGGCTTAGTCAATGGGGCTCCAAAGCACTTGCGGATCAGGGATATTCTGCCATTGATATCATTCACTATTATTATGGCAATGATATGTACATCAATTCTGCGGATATTATATCGGGAGTGCCGTCCTCCTGGCCGGGGTATGACCTGACCATCGGTTCTTCAGGCGAAAAAGTAAGACAGCTTCAGCAACAGTTGAACCGCATCGCCAGGAATTATCCGGCGATTCCCACACTGAGCCCGGACGGTATCTATGGAACCGATACTGCGGAAGCAGTCAGGATGTTCCAAAAAATATTTCATCTTCCGCAGACCGGTATAGTCGATTATCCTACATGGTTTGAAATATCGGATATTTATGTGGGAGTCACACGCATCTCAGAACCGGATGTGTAGTAAATTGAAAGTTACGCGAGCAATGAGCCGGGCATAGGCAAAATAAGAACCGTGATTGGGAGCTTGCTCACAGATCACGG
>DLZQ01000005.1:6161-7466 GCA_003447295.1 Lachnospiraceae bacterium | reverse complement strand
CGGCCTCATCTCCCTGCTCTTCCACAGAGGAAGTGTCCGCGCCCAACTGTACAAAGCATACATAATCACCTATCCGTTCTACCCGGGATGCCTGAATCTTGCCAAGATTCATGGGATACTGCATCGTGTCATTCACCAGACTGTCACGGTAGGCGTTCAATGCATTTTCTACATCCTCTACCTTACCATCTTTTGCGTGAATAATCAATAAAGTATCTACATTGACACTGATCATGGGGCACTCACCCAGATAAGCATCATACAGATCTGCACTGACACCGTAGGTCTCATTCAGCATTTCCTCCGGGATCTCGGAATCCGGCCAGTAATCATCACCCAGCGCATCTGCCACTGCTTTTTTGGCGTTCTGTAATGCCGATGCCACATCTCCACTTTCCTGCTGTGTGCCGGCATTTCCCGCCTCAGTGCTCTCTGCACTCGTCCCGGTGGATTCCACGATGCCTTCTGTGCTTTCCACACCGGTCTCTGTAGCAGCACCGGTATTCTTGTCCTGCCCGTTTCCGCAGGCCGCCATGGACAGTGCCAAAGTACCCATAAGTAACATACATGCTAATTTCTTCTTCATAAAGTCTCTCCTCTTTTCTATGGGATATGCCCATACTTATTGTTATAGTGTCCCCACTATGGGGATGCCTATTCTATCAAACGACAAATACAACGAAAAGTTTCACATTACATTATATTTTCCTGCATTAAAGTCTTTCATTTTTACTGCGTAAGCGGATACATCATAGCACAGATTTATAGCACATCACAACTCAATTTTGCCTTTTTCCCGGCTTTTTACTTTGATTTTTGCCCTCTCCCCGCTTTTTACTTTACAAAAGGATAAACCCTACGCTATACTTGCAAAGGACTATTAGCGTGTATCCGCTGCATACGCAGCAGAATGTGAGGAATTATGAGTATATTAAACGTAGAACACCTGACCCACGGCTTCGGTGACCGTGCTATTTTTAACGATGTATCGTTTCGACTGTTAAAGGGCGAACATATCGGCCTCATCGGTGCCAACGGCGAGGGCAAATCTACTTTTATGAATATTATCACCGGCAAGCTCATGCCGGATGAGGGAAAAGTGGAATGGGCGAAAAATGTCCGTGTCGGCTATCTGGACCAGCATACCGTGCTGACTCCCGGCATGACCATCCGCCAGGTGCTGGCTTCCGCCTTTGACTTTTTATATGATATGGAAGCACAGATGAACGAGATCTGCGACAAAATGGGAGATGCCACTCCCGAAGAGCTGGAACAGTATATGGAAGATCTGGGGACGATCCAGGA
>DLZQ01000005.1:5591-5878 GCA_003447295.1 Lachnospiraceae bacterium | reverse complement strand
TTGATGGAGATCGGTCTCGATCGTGATGTCACCGAACTGTCCGGCGGCCAGCGTACCAAGGTCCTGCTGGGAAAACTCCTGTTGGAGAAGCCGGATATCCTGCTCCTGGACGAGCCTACCAACTATCTGGATGCGGAGCATATCGAATGGCTGAAGCGTTATCTGAACGAATACGAGAATGCTTTCATTCTGATCAGCCATGACATTCCCTTCCTGAACAGTGTCATCAACCTCATCTATCATATGGACAACCAGGAGCTGACCCGTTACGTGGGCGATTACGACAA
>DLZQ01000005.1:0-5252 GCA_003447295.1 Lachnospiraceae bacterium | reverse complement strand
CAGAAGAAGCTGGACAAAATGGATGTCATCGAGCTGGCTGCGGAGAAGCCGAAGCCGGAATTCTCTTTTAAAGAAGGACGTACTACCGGACGCATCATTTTCGAGACCAGAGATCTCGTCATCGGTTACGATGAGCCGCTGTCCAAGCCTCTGAACCTGTCTATGGAACGCGGCGAGAAGGTGGCGCTGATCGGTGCCAACGGTATCGGTAAGACCACTTTGTTAAAAAGCATTCTGGGTCTGATCCCTCCGCTGTCCGGTGAAGTAGAGCAGGGCGATTATCTGGAGATCGGATACTTCGAGCAGGAAATGTCCGGCTCCGGAGACAACAGCTGCATCGAAGAGATCTGGCAGGAGTTCCCCTCCTTCACCCAGTATGAAGTCCGTTCCGCCCTGGCAAGATGCGGACTCACCACCAAGCATATCGAGAGCCGCGTCAAGGTATTGAGCGGTGGCGAACAGGCAAAGGTACGTCTCTGCAAGCTGATGAACCGCGCCACGAATGTATTGCTGTTAGATGAGCCGACGAACCACCTGGATGTCGATGCCAAGGACGAGCTGAAACGTGCCCTGCAGGAATACAAGGGCAGCATTCTCATGGTCTGCCACGAACCGGAGTTCTATGACGGACTGGCTACCCAGGTATGGGACCTCTCCCGATGGACCACAAAGATATAAATTGAGGGGGATTATTTTGAAAGGATTATTGGAAATCTGCTGCGGCAGCTTCGAAGATGTAAAAACCGCCTGGCAAAATGGTGCCGACCGGGTAGAGCTTAACAGTGCACTGTATCTGGGTGGTCTCACACCTTCTACGGCCAATCTGATCTGTGCAAAAGAGCAGTGCAGCATCCCTATTGTAACCATGGTCCGCCCAAGAGGAGGCGGCTTCTGCTATTCACAGGATGAATACGAGACCATGCTCTTAGATGCCCGCATCCTTTTAGAGCACGGAGCTGATGGTATTGCTTTCGGCTTCCTGACAGAGGACCATGCCATCCATAGGAACCGGACACAGGAAATGATCGACATCATCCATAGCGCCGGAAAAGAAGCTGTATTTCACCGGGCGTTTGATTGTGTTGCGCAACAGGAACGTGCGGTGGAAGCATTGATCTTACTTGGTGCGGACCGGATCCTCACCAGTGGTGGTGCACCCGATGTATGGTCGGGCAGAACGCAATTGCAAAAGCTGCAAAGCCAGTATGGTAAGGATATCACATTTTTAGCCGGAAGCGGCGTGAATGCACAAAACGTAAACGCTCTGATGGAATATACGAACATAGAGCAGGTTCATACATCCTGCAGAAGCTGGCAGCCGGATACGACCGCCTCCCTGCAGGACGTGGACTTCTCTTATGATAGAAACCGAAAGAATGCATATGAAGCAGTGGATGCCGGAAAAGTGAAGGAAATGCGGGCAGCAATGCCTATATTGTAATCAGCCCATGTTCCAAGCAAAAATCGTAGACTCCGTCTTCTTCCACCGATTTGCACGTGCAGGTGGCGTGGGCTTTGATCTCATCCTTCGCATTCCCCATGGCCACACCGGTGCCGACTGCTTCCAGCATCTCGATATCATTGAAGCCATCTCCAAAAGCGATGGCTTCCTCCTTTGTAAAGCCAAAATGCTGAAGTACCGCGCGCACTGCGTTTCCCTTCCCACATTCCAGTGGAATGATATCTGCCGCTCTATCCCACCATGCTGTGATCTGTGTATGGTGCGTACCAGCCAGAATCCGCTCATACTCTTCCTTCCGGCAGGAACACATCATCTGATAGATGTCCTCATGAACCCGTTCATCGAATTGTTTATCGATTTTCAGCATCTCATTACCAAATCTGAAATACTGCTCCAGATCCGGATCTGTACCGTTGGTGATGATAAAATGTTCGTTACTGATTGCTAACGCCCTATGCATGTCTTTCAGATTCTGAAGGATCTGAAACTTGTCCATCCGATCAAGCGGGCACTTAAAAATAATCTCGTCTCCGACTGTTACATAAGAACCGTTAAAGGTCAGAAGCGCATCGAAATCAATCCCCGGAAAACGCGGCGCCGACAGATATCCTCTTCCGGTCGCCATACACAGCTTCACCCCATTCTGCCGAAGAGAAATTAATGTATGCAGCGTCCGATCACTTAATTCTTTATGACCCATCTTCAGAAGCGTCCCATCAACATCAAAAAATGCAATTTTAATCATGCCTGCCACCTCCATCCGGCTCACAGGATATATTCCATCTGCCGTTCTTTTGTCTTCATCCCCATCTTTTCATAAAAGTGCTCTGCTGAAGTGTTGCCTGCCCAGACGTTCAGGGTTACTTCATAGCAGCCCAGTTCTTTTGCCTGCTGCTTCACATATTCAAACAGGCTTTCCCCGATATGCTGCCCTCGTGTCTGCTTGTCAACGCAAAGATCATCGATAAACAAGGATTTAAAGGGGACCATATTCGTGGAAAAGGGCTGCTCCCTGAGTTGGCAGAATGCATAACCCATGCACAGATCGTCCTCGTCTACGGCAACATAGATTGGATGATCCTCCTGTTGTAATAGCTCTGTCAGCTCGCAGGGGGTGTATTTCGTAGTACCCGGTATAAAAATATCCGGACGGATCTCCGCATGTATCTGTAATACCTGCCCCAACAGTGCAAGAATTCTTGGAATGTCCTTTTTCTCTGCCTTACGAATCTTCATTTCTATTTCACTCTTTCTCCTTCGTTAACTTCAAAGTTTCTGTTCCATATATAATATACCTAATTTTTCGTAAGGGCGCAAAGAGACAGCGGCGACCAAGAAAAATCTATATAACAGTATAACACAAAAAAGGCTGAACAGCACCCCGCAGACGAAAACGCTCTATAATCAGAAAAATAATAGTCCCCTTAACGAAAACTGTTTTCCACAACACCCGGAAGCAGAGAATAGATAGAACAGCCAATCTGATTTTCAAACTGTTCTTTAATCTCTAAGATCCTTTTCCACCTGTCTATTGTCGCCGTGTGAACACCGTACCGTATTGTCACGTCTACAAATCTCTTTTCCAAAAGACAGAACCCCGTCGGCATAGCCAATGCGTCACATAACTGTACAAGACGGTCATAATCATCATATACCACATTTGCAACAAATTCTTTCATAAACAGATAATCCTCATCACTGACATCAAACTCACCGATAGATGTGGCAATATCCTGTATCATAAATGCGTGGGATATACATATCTGTGCAGCTTTTTCCCATCCGCGCTCCATACAGTACCGATAGCCGTCTATCAGATGCCTTTCCGAACTTACTCCGGCATAGCGTCCAATATCATGCAACAGTCCGAAAATATATGCCTGTTCAGAAGATAAATCTTTACAGTGTGATGCGATGTTTTTACATGCTTCGGCTACAAACCGAGAATGGTCTGCCCACGCTCCCGGATTGGATTCTGACGCTTCCCTTAATGCCAGTTCTGCGGCCTTAATGTTCAACTCCATTTTTAACTCCTTTCAAAAGGGCGGGGCTGGAAAATAAAATTCCCAGCCCCTTTATAATGAAATATTTACAGACAAATCAGCAATCCCCGGCATAGTACGAAACAATGTTCATATAGTCCGTTGGATTCGGAATTTCTAAAATAAGACACAGACAGTTTTTGTTTTGGAAGTATTGCCGCCACAAACTGTCCTGTATCTTTTCTTCTCCTTTAATGTTTTGTTTTTTACCGTTCGGACAGAGCATATATATTTTGCCGATACAGGCATTGACAGTGTCTAAAAAATTTTCCATGTTCAGAATGTTCAGTTTTACCACCTTGCACGCACCTCCTGTAAATTGCTGTTTTTCTTTACAGGTATCATTATAATGCAAAAATCATAGGAAAAATATTTCTTTTCCGCCATTATATATCATTATTCTGCCATTTTTTCCTATATTCTATAGGTGAACAATGTGCATATTCCCGAAAAACCTTTCCAAAATAACTGCTGCTCCCTAAACCGCACTCATGACTGATAACAGTAACAGCTTCCTGCCCCTTTGTCAACATCTGACAGGCAGCTTGCAGACGGTAAGCCGTTATATACTCTACGGGTGTCATGTTCAGACAGTCACGAAACTCTCTATAACACTCCCTTTCACTTAGATATGCTGCCGCAGCAAGTTCCGGAATAGATATTTTTTCTCTGTAATGTTCATGAATGTATATCATCATCAGTTTTATCTTATCATTGCTTTTGTTATGTTCCACTTTCTTTTCACGCATAGAATGAGAAAGTTCAAAAAGCATGAGCCATATTTCCGTTAGGGCTTCCCGCAGTTTTATTTCATATCCAAATTCATCACTGGATAAACGAAATGAGTCCGCAAGCAGTTTCAAAATTCTTTCTTCTTCTGTATTGCCCGGAAAAAGCGGGATTACCTCAATCTGCGGGGCTGTTATGACAGGCGCAATATATTTTTGCTCAATCCTGCTTCCCTGTTCTCCGGCAAGTAAGGAAACATCGAAAATATGAAGTAGCTGTATATTCTTTTCTCTCTGCGATATTGCTTTTGTCATATGGAGTACATTGGGATTTATCATGCCGCCGCTTCCAGCCGGAAATACTATTTTCCCTCCTGGCGTATCATATTCAATGCTGCCGCTTTCCATATAAAAAAGTTCCACTGTCCTGTGCCAGTGCCACGGTACATAGCACCCCATATACTTGTCAAGTTCTGCCCTTGAAGCGATATAGGGAAAATCTTTTTCAAAACCGGGAAGCAATTCTTCCTTGCTTTCGGTATAAAATTCAATGCTATGGATATTTTTCATGTCTGTTCACCTGCACATCTGGGAGTTTGTATCTGCTTTATGAATTAAATATACTGGAATAACTCAGTAATTGTTTTTTATTGACTGTTCTCTTCTCATGATTGTCTGCGTATTGCATTTAGACTGTTTACTTTGCAGTCTCAATCTATTGGTCAGATTTTCTAACTTTCCATATACGAAAATTTTTCTCCGATTATGCCCAGAAATAAGTATTTTTTCTTTTAAAGAGTCCCAATTTCATGCAAAAATTGAGCGTTTTATATCATGGTGCCATGATTTCAGTCACCCTGACGCTATATCTGCTGACATCGACAGACTTTTTCACCCCTGCTCCGGAACCGTCACCATCCACAGATACTGCTCACTTTTTCCCCATAGCAGCAATTCTTTCATCTGCTCATCATACTCCTCTGTCGGCTTATAATCTTTTAACATCGAAAACAGGTACTT
>DLZQ01000022.1:8734-9237 GCA_003447295.1 Lachnospiraceae bacterium | reverse complement strand
CAGATGTTCGGAATCAGTGCCGGCTGAGAGAGAAAGATATAGAAGCAGTCATTTCTATGTGGAAATGTCTGCTTTTTTGTAAGTGCGCCAGATGGTGCATGTTTCTGACATTTTATTTACAATCTGACATTGCAATGTTATATTAAAAAAGAAATTATCAGTAAGTTAATGTTTCTATGTGAAAGAATATCAATACATCATTCATAAGGAGAGGTTACCATGCAGATAGGAAAAG
Organism: Lachnospiraceae bacterium; assembly: GCA_003447295.1. GTDB lineage: Bacteria > Bacillota > Clostridia > Lachnospirales > Lachnospiraceae > Acetatifactor > Acetatifactor hominis. Next base: position 9,002 of record DLZQ01000022.1, on the reverse strand, counting down.
AGATGGCGATTCCGTCCATTTTAAAGATCGGAAACGGGGCATTAGGCAAAATCGGCGGTTATTTGAAGGCGGAGAATCTGGACCAGGTCGTATTATTTTTCGGCAACGGACTGATTGACATGTTCGGGGAACTGGTGATGAATTCCCTGAGGGAAGCTAAGGTGAACGTCTTAGAATATAATGAACTGGATACGGTGGATATTGACGACATCATCACGCTGGCGTTTGCCATTCCGAATAAGGCGAAGGCGGTGATCTCCATCGGCGG
>DLZQ01000022.1:6318-8391 GCA_003447295.1 Lachnospiraceae bacterium | reverse complement strand
CAGGTGATCCGTACCGCTCCGGAGAAGTTCATCTACTCCGGCATCGGCGATATGATCTCCAAGATCACAGCACTCTACGACTGGATCTTTGAAGAGAAGGCAGGTTGCGGCGAAGTGAATGATTTTGCAGTCATGATTGCGAAGAAAGCGGTGAACAGCTTCGTCCGCACTCCTTATGAGAGCATCAAGGATGAATTGTTCTTAAAGGAACTGTTGGATTCCCTGGCTATGAGTGGTATCGCCAATGAGATCGCCGGAAGCAGTGCTCCCACCAGCGGCAGTGAGCATCTGATCTCTCATGCGCTGGATAAGATTCTGGAAGTACCGCAGTTACATGGTATTCAGGTAGGTATTGCCACCTACATTATGGCAAAGGTACAGGATCACCGTTATATTCGTGTCAGCACAGTGCTTCAGGATACCGGTTTCTGGGATTATGTGGAAACTTTACATATGAAGAAATCCGATTTCCTCAAAGCCATCGACATGGCTCCCACAATCAAGCCCCACCGCCATACCTACCTTCATGAGGAAAAGTACCGCGAAGCCGCGAAAAAACTGGTGTTGGAGGATGAAATACTGAATCGGGTACTAGAGGATTGACGGAGTTTATAAAGAGTTTATATTTTTTTTCTTGCAAACGAAAAAGATTGCGTTATAATGTTAGATGACTAACAAAAAAAGTTAGTTATCTAACATTTTTTTGCAAAATAACATTGAATGTACGTCTTTTCATGCTATGCTAAAATGCAGAATCTGATTTTAGCAGTTTATGGTTTGAAGTATATAGAAAAAAAGGAGGCAGAATGGACGAGAAAGATGTACTGACGAATCGTCAGCTTGGATTCGAGATCAAGGCCGCCAACAATATGATCCGTCGGAAGATGGAAGCAATTTTTGCTCAGCAGGATGGTCATGAACTTAACGGAATGCAGGGACCGCTTCTGGGATATTTGTACCATAAAAGCAGACAGGGAGATGTCTATCAAAAGGATGTGGAGAAGGAATTCAGAATCCGTAGATCCACGGCGACGGTGATGCTTCAGAGCCTGGAGCAGAAGGGATATCTCATCCGGGTAGCGTCGACGGAGGATGCCAGATTAAAAAGGATTCTTCTGACAGAGAAAGCGATCGAGCATCATAATCTGATCGAAGAGCAGATCCGGATTTTTAACCGGGAACTGGAAGCAGGGCTGACAGAAGAGGAAAAGGCAACATTTTTGTGTATTCTGGATAAAATGATGCAGAATCTGGGAATGGACGGAGAGCGTGACGTTAACGGATGCTCCCAACAGGCAGATCACCGAGTATTTATCAGAGTAGAAAAATCAGAAACAGCAAAGAAGCAGCCAAGAAATAAAAAAGAAACGTCCAAGAAATAAAAAAGAAGCGTCCAAGAAATAAAAAAGAAGCAGCCAAGAAATAAAAAAGAAGCAGTAAAGAAATAACGAGGAAATTACATAGAAATAATTTAAGAAGAAAAGCAGAAAGGAAATCAGCTATGATTAAAACATTAGTCAGACAGATCAAGGAATATAAGAGTGCTTCGATCGTCACTCCCATATTCATGATCCTGGAAGTAGCCATGGAAATGGTGATTCCGCTCCTGATGGCATCCATCATTGATGACGGTGTGCAGGCGGGAGATATGAAACATATTTTTATCATCGGTTGTTATATGATCCTGGCAGCCATTGTCGGATTGTTCGCCGGTGTCATGGGTGGTAAATACGGTGCGAAGGCATCCACCGGATTTGCCAGAAACTTAAGAGAAGCCATGTATGAGAATATTCAGACCTTCTCTTTCTCCAACATTGATAAGTTCTCCACCGCAGGACTGGTCACCCGTATGACTACGGATGTGACCAACGTGCAGAATGCATATCAGATGCTGTTACGTATGTGCTTCCGTGCACCGGTCAGCCTGATCTGCGCCATGCTGATGGCGTTTTTGATCAACGCGAAAGTGGCAAGCATTTATCTGGTGGCAGTCGTATTTTTAGGTGTCATCATGATCTTCATTATGCGGAAAGTGTCCAAATATTTCAGCGAAGTCTTCAAAAAATACGATGA
>DLZQ01000022.1:5581-6221 GCA_003447295.1 Lachnospiraceae bacterium | reverse complement strand
ATTTATCTGGTGGCGGTAGTGTTCCTTGGAATCGTTATCATTTTTATTATGAGAGCAGTGTCCAAGTATTTCAGTGAAGTATTCAAGAAATACGATGATTTAAATGCCAGCGTACAGGAGAANNATTCTGATGAACCTGATGATGTTAGCCATGATCTTCGTTATGATGACCATGAGTGCTGCCAGCGGAAAGCGTATCGCGGAAGTATTAAATGAAAAGGCGGACATCACCAACCCCGAACAGCCTGACTACGATGTAACCGACGGAAGCATCCGTTTTGATCATGTGACCTTCCGTTACAACAAGCAGAGTGAAAANNGAAGTCTTCAAAAAATACGATGAATTAAATGCCAGCGTACAGGAGAACGTAGCAGCACAGCGCGTGGTAAAAGCTTATGTGCGCGAGGACTATGAGATCGACAAGTTCCACAAAGCGAGCTACAACATTTACAAAATGTTCAAAAAGGCAGAGTGTACCATGGTCACCATTTGGCCCGTCATGCAGTTTACCGTATATGGCTGTATTCTCGGAATCAGCTGGCTGGGTGCCCATATGATCGTTGCCAGCCAGTTAACCACCGGTGAACTGATGAGTCTGCTGACCTACTGCATGACCATTCTGATGAACCTGATGATGTT
>DLZQ01000022.1:0-5497 GCA_003447295.1 Lachnospiraceae bacterium | reverse complement strand
CTGGGTGGTACCGGAAGCTCTAAGACCAGTCTGGTGAACCTCATCAGCCGTCTGTATGATGTCACTGAGGGTACCGTTTATGTCGGCGGCAAGGATGTCAGAACCTACGATCTGGAAACCTTACGTAATGAGGTATCCGTGGTATTGCAGAAAAACGTGCTGTTCTCCGGTACAATCTTGGAGAACCTCCGTTGGGGCGACGAGAACGCCACCGAAGAGGAATGCATCCGTGCCTGCCGTCTGGCATGCGCCGATGAATTTATTGAAAAGATGCCTGGAAAATACAATACTTATATTGAGCAGGGCGGAAGTAACGTATCTGGCGGACAGAAGCAGAGACTGTGTATTGCCAGAGCACTGCTGAAAAAGCCGAGGGTACTGATCCTGGATGATTCCACCAGTGCCGTGGATACTGCTACCGATGCGAAGATCCGCAAGGCATTTGCCACGGAGATCCCCGGTACGACGAAGATCATCATCGCACAGCGTATCTCCAGCATTCAGGATGCGGACCGCATCATCGTAATGGATAACGGCAGGATCGATGCATTTGCATCCCATGAAGAACTGCTTCGTACCAATAACATTTATAAAGAAGTATATGAAGCCCAGACCCAGACGGGTGGCGGCGACTTTGATGAGAATGGAGGTGAGTCATAATGCCAGGACCTATGGGCGGCGGAATGCGTGGACCCGGCAGAAGAATGCAGGGCGGTACGCGCGTTGACAATCCGGGAAAAATATTTAAGCGACTGATGGCGTATATTTTCAAAAACTACGGCATTCACTTCATTTTTGTATTGATCTGTATCGTACTGAGTGTTGTGGCGAGTATTCAGGGTACTCTGTTCATGCAGAGGCTGATCGATGACTATATCCTGCCCATGATCGGACAGGAGACTCCGGACTTTGGCAATCTGTTCCGGGAAATTATCCGTGTGGCAGGCTTTTATCTGGTGGGTGTAGCGGCTACGTATGCTTACAACCGTATCATGGTGACGATAACGCAGGGAACATTGAAGAGTCTCCGTGATGATCTGTTTGAACACATGGAGAAGCTGCCGATCAAGTATTTTGATACCCATTCCCATGGTGATATCATGTCCATCTACACCAATGATATTGATACTCTGCGTCAGATGATCAGCCAGAGTATCCCGCAGGTATTTTCCAGTTTTATTACCGTAGTGGGTACGCTGGGAAGTATGCTGGTACTGAGTATCCCGCTGACAGCAGTCAGTCTGATCATGGTGGCACTGATGATGTTTGTCACAGGTAAAGTTGCAGGCTTAAGCGGAAAATATTTCGTAAAGCAGCAGAAGAATATCGGTACCGTGAATGGCTATATCGAAGAAATGATGGAAGGCCAGAAGGTAGTCAAGGTATTTTGTCACGAAGACAAGAGCCTGGAAGAGTTCAAAAAGTTGAACGACGAGTTGTGCGAAAGTGCTTATAATGCAAATAAGTTTGCTAACCTGATGGGACCTATCAATGCACAGCTGGGTAACTTAAGCTATGTGGTATGTGCTATCGTCGGCGGTGCTATGGCACTGGGCGGTTTCGCAGGATTGACCTTAGGTAAGCTGGCCAGCTTCTTAACCTTTAACAAAAGCTTCAACATGCCGATCAGTCAGGTCAGCCAGCAGTTGAACAGTATCGTCATGGCACAGGCAGGTGCCAAGAGAGTTTTTGATCTGCTGGATGAAAAAGTAGAGGCCGACGAAGGCTATGTAACGCTGGTACGTGCGAAAAAGGTAGACGGCAAGATCGTAGAGTGTCCCGAGAGAACCGGTATGTGGGCATGGAAGCATGTACACCAGGCAGACGGTACGGTAGATTATATTGAATTACAGGGTGAAGTGGTATTCGACGATGTGGATTTTGGCTACAACGACGACAAGATCGTTCTGCATAACATCGAGATGTATGCAAAGCCCGGTCAGAAGATCGCATTTGTAGGATCCACCGGCGCCGGTAAGACCACGATCACGAACCTGATCAACCGTTTCTATGATATTCAGGATGGTAAGATCCGTTACGACGGCATTAATATTAACAAGATCAAGAAAGCGGATCTGAGAAAATCCTTAGGTATCGTACTGCAGGATACCCATCTGTTCACTGCTACCGTAATGGACAATATTCGTTTCGGTAAGCTGGATGCTACCGACGAGGAAGTTATCGCAGCAGCGAAGTTAGCGAATGCGGATACCTTTATCCGTCAGCTTCCGGATGGCTACAACACAGTCCTCACCGGTGACGGCGCGAACTTAAGCCAGGGACAGAGACAGCTTCTGTCCATTGCCAGAGCCGCAGTAGCGGATCCGCCGGTACTGATTCTGGATGAGGCTACCAGCTCCATCGATACCCGTACTGAGAAGATTGTACAGGACGGCATGGATAAGCTGATGAAGGGCAGAACCACCTTTGTCATCGCCCACAGACTCTCTACTGTTAAAAACAGTGACTGTATTATGGTCCTGGAACAGGGACGCATCATCGAGAGAGGCAGTCATGACGAACTTATCGCTCAGAAGGGCAGATATTACCAGCTGTACACCGGTCATGCCATCGCCGAAGGCTAAGGATATTCCCAAGATTATAGAGAACAGTGCCCGGATCATAAAAGATATGATCCGGGCACTGTTTTTTTATGGATATGCGCTGTCTGTGTCTGAGGGAGTCGGTTTTTACATGATCTGTTTCCAACTGAAATATCCCACAAAATACAGCATCATAAGCATGGATGAAAGCAGTAATATGAGGAATTTGAGTTTTTCATGACGTTGCAGCCAATCACCTTCAAGCAGAAACAGCGGCAGGGCAGACAGGGTATAGCGTCCGGCACTGATCAGCCAGCTCGAGGAGTAGGTCAGCAGGAAAAAGGCAATCAGGTAGGCGAGGTACATGGGACGCATTTTCCTGCGGAAACCATAAATGATACCTGCGATATAGACAAAAAACAACACGAGTTCCGGTACCCATAGGCACATACCGGTGGAGGTGTACCAGCCGGTGATGGTGTTTTGAATGATATAGTGCAGCGTTGTCCAGATCGGAGCAAATCCGTTGTACCAGTGATTGGACTGATAATACAGGAAACGGAAAGGATCCCCCTCTACCTGATAATTGATCAGAAGATATACGACAAAGCCAAACAGCATGACAGCAGCCTGACAACCGGGGAGAAGCACCTTGTGCAGGAAATCTCTCCATTTTTTGCCGCGGAGCAGGGTAACTCCACCTTCAGAATAAAATAGTTCCACCAGCACGGCAAATGCCAAAAGCAGTCCCTGTACCTTTGTCAGACAGGCGAGAAAACCGAGGATGGCAACCATAGACCATTTATGCTGCCTCACATAGTAAAGAAAGGCAGAAGCAATGGCGAAGAACAGGGACTCTGTCATAATGGAGCCGAAAAAGAATCCGAAGGGGAAGACGCTGATGGCCAATGTAGCGGTCAGTGCGGCTTGCTTATTAAACTCTGTTTTTTCATTTTTATATAAAAAGATACAGCCGATTCCATAGCATATGGTTGAAAGTAAAATTCCGCAGAAGCGCATGTCGTGGAAGAAAAAACCAAGACAGCGCAAAAGCCACGGCAGTAGCGGATAAAACACCAAAAAAATATGTTCTCCGTTTTCTATGGCACCCGCATAGCCATTCTCGGCAATATTAAGGTAATGCTGTGAATCCCAGCGTTTCTATACCTCCAGAAAATCCGAAAAAGTGATTCCGCCGGAATAATCGCCCATGACCGCCATAACAACTATGGAAAACAGATAGAATATAATACGAAAACCAATAGCAGCACAAAAGATTTTTATTTCTTCCGGGTAACGTTCCACAAAAGAGATAATCCGTTTTTTTACAGAGGAAAGAACAATACTTTCATGTAAACATTCTATTCCGTAAACGGAAACAATCAGTAGGACCGGAACATAGTTGGTGATGTAGCGTGCACTTGTTTCCCAATGCATAAGGAACACGGTGATGCCGATAATAGCCAACAAAGGCGCCTGCAAAGCGGTGATCGGATCCGATACAAGGGTGTCAGAGGTAACAGAAGATGGTGATGCGGTCCTGCGAATACAATTCACAGCAGCAATTACCAGCAGCACAAGCAATGCATAGAAAACCATATTGCAGACAGCCTGATAAGAATGATATTTTTCCCCACTGTATAAAATAAAAGAATGAAGCCAGGAAGAATGAACGGGACTGTCATCCAAAAAATCAGAAAGTGCCAAAGTGCCATCTCCGAAACAGCGATGAAGCTTTCTTGCATAAAGGGCAAGCATACCGGTAAGACCGTTTTCGGAGATACGGTTTCCAATCTCACTCCAAAGCGCCTGATTTCGCAAGGCAGGGTTTTGGAAGGAACGTGTGAATTCATAATCTGCCGGATTGTATCCTCCGTTTCCGGTAAGCCCCATCATGATCCAGTGCAGGGAAGGCGTATTCTTAATGGCAGCCAGACCAGGGTCCAGATGGACGGAGTACATGTAATTGTGAAAAATCAGCGAAACCACGAGATAGATCAGACTGATACTCAGCACATATCCGCCTGCTTTCTTCCATTTTTTCTGAAAAAGAAAAGACAGTACAATAGCAATCACCATGATGCAGACAGTAGGTTTGATAAAAATTCCGATCGTGGCAGTAAGTCCCGACAGTAGATATATGGCAATCTTTTTCTTCCAATCCGGAACATCCGTAAACAGAGACAGATAAAACAGGAAAATCGGAAAAAGCAGAGACAGAGAGTCTGTATAAAAGGCGTCAGCCATAAAGGAAAACGGCAGAAAACATATGCTGACCAGTAAAGTCAACAAACCGTGGCGGCTTCCGAATAATTTACGTGTCGTGAGGCTGGCAATAACAAGTGTTAGCAGCAGTAAAAGTCCGTTGCCATATGCCGCAATCAGAAAGTAATCTCCGGTAAATACGGTGCCAATTCGAAATAGCACATAGAGAAACATAAGACCGCCCAGGTTATTGGGAAACCAGTCAAAATAGTCATAGTAATTCGGAAAACTTCCGGTTTCCAGCCATTGAATGGCACCGCCATAGATGGCATCCAGATCAAAGCTGGGCTGGAAACGTAATTCTTCGATCCGGGAAAACTGAAAGATTCCAAACAGTATGACAAATCCGATCAGGCAATACGGATATATTTTGTCGCAGAAAGCTTCTTTTCCATGAGTCCTGTGAAGAAAGTAAAGCAGGAAACACAGGAAAACAAGAGCACTGCCCCAAGTAGAAAAAGAAGGATTATGGAGCAGCAGACTTCCGGTTAAAAACAGAAAAAGGATGCTTCCAATCATAGCGGCAAGTTGAAATAAATTAAATTTTATCCTATTCATGTGATATCTCCCTCTTAACCAGAGATTAATACCCAGGTCGGTCTCCAACGTAAGTATTTTATTACAAAATCCACATCCACCGGCTGCCCGGACAATACCGGATAGAACAGCAGGAACAGGGCAAACGCCAC
>DLZQ01000042.1 GCA_003447295.1 Lachnospiraceae bacterium | reverse complement strand
AGTAAAGACAGCGATTTGTGCGCTAGCGCCCAACGCTGTCTTTACTATGCCTATGCGCGGCTCATTGCTCGCGTAACTCTCAATTTACCGTTCCTCTCCCATGAAGAACAGCGCCAGTGTTCCGGGACCGGAATGGGACCCAATGGTAGGTCCGACATAATTGATCAAGAAGCTGTCGATTCCGAACCGCTCCTTCACCAGGTCTCTTACCAGTTCTGCAGCCGGAAGATCATCCCCGTGGCTGATAAATACGATATCATTCTGATCACGGTAAGAACCCATTTTCTCTTCCATATAATCCACCAATGCATGCAGGGATTTTTTACGTCCTCTCACCTTACCGATGACAATCAGGTGTCCTTCATCATCCACATGGAGCTTGGGCTTAATACCCGCTAATGTTCCCACGACTGCTGTTGCCCTGCTGACACGGCCTCCGCGGTAGAGGTGATACAGATCATCCACGGTAAATACATGCACCAGATGCAGACGATTATTTTTTACCCACTCTGCCACTTCTTCCAAGGACTTGCCCTGGTCTCTTAAGGTAACTGCCTTATGTACTAACAGCCCCTCTCCCAGAGAGGCACACAGGCTGTCAATGACAATGATCCTGCAATCCGGCTGTTCCTCCATAATCTCTTCCGCTGCTACGCGCATACTGTTATAGGTACCGCTTAATCCGGAAGAAAAGGCGATACACAGGATCTCTTTGTTCTCTTTTAAATAGTTCAGGAAATGATTCTTTGCCTCCTCCGGATTCACCTGGGAAGTGGTGGGCATTTTGCCGCTTCTCATCAGTGCATAGAACTCCTTCTCGGGAAGTTCCTGTCCCTGCCCATATGTCACACCATCCATAATATAGCTGAGATTTATGCATCCAAGATCATGTTCTTTCAGATATTCTGCGGGCAGATCTGCTGTACTGTCTGTAACGATTTTAAACATTGATTGCCTCCTGATATTATAAATTTTATGGTTTTTCTTTTGCGCCATTATATCATTGACAGGCAACCTTTTCAATTTCGTCGATAAAAGTGATACATTTTGTCACATTTAATATCCTCATAGATTTCAATACAGACCGCAGTTCATAATTCACATGGGTATAATTTGCATTCGCCACGAACGCCATTGCCAAATCACATCCGTGCTGAGCTCTCCGCCACGAGCACCGTGAATAATATTGAAGTTCGTCCTAAGCTCTATCCGTCCATCGACATACTGCATATGTTCTGTGGCATAAAAAATCCCCCTCTGGGTACATATCATAACTTCATCATGTCTCCTTCGGAGGATTTTATCCTTATAGATTATTTTGTAGTACTTCCGAAGCCACCGTTGCGAATGCCTTCCGCATCATCGTCCTCTGTGATACCGTACTGCATGAAGATCCCCTGGGCGAACCCGGTTCCTGCGGGAACCTCCACGCTCTTGCCTTCATTGGAATCATTCGTGATCTTCATGAAAATATGTCCTTCATTGTCCGAGAAAAAATAATCACTATCAATGATGCCCACCGTATTGTTCATCTGCAGTCTGTATTTAAAGCCCAGTCCGCTTCTTGGGTATATCTGCAGTACCCAGTCTTCCTGCATCTCCGCCCGGATACCGGTCGGGATTTTAATAGTCTCTCCGGGTGTCAGTTTAAAAGTAAACGGAGCAAAGAAATCATATCCGGCACTTCCTTTCGTAGCTCTCTTCGGAAGCTTCAGAGCCTCGTACATTTCCTTGATCTGTTCCTCCGTATACTGCGGATATTCCTCCTGCATGGCAGTCAAAAACTGTGAAGGGCTCACAAAATGAAATTTAGCGATTCTATGCATGGTTCTTTTGTCCTTTTCTTATTTTTACAGTATCTGTTTCTCTTAAGTCACTGTGGATCTGTTTTCTTTACGCATAATCTCCGCAGTGCAGTACCACATCTTCCGGATGTTCTCCGGCAAGTGTCTTCTTCACATCGATCACCCGCTGGTTCTTACTGCCTTTCCACAGAAGTTTTACATCTTTTTCTTCTACATGGAACTCTCCGTCCACCACGACATCCACATATTGCATGATCGGCAGATCGTATATGTCCTCCCAACTGTCTCCGGTATACATCCAGATCGTCTTCGTAGGGTATTTTTCTCTGATCTCCTGCATCAGTTCTCTCACATCAGCACGGTTCACGGGATGCATGGGATCTCCGCCGGAAAAGGTGATCCCGGAAATGTATGGCTTCTCCAGTTGCTCAAAAATCTCCTGTTTCGCAGCCTCATCAAATAAAAGTCCACCATCGGGGTCCCAGGTAATGGGATTCTGACAGTCTCTGCAGCAATGATTACATCCTGCTACCCACAGTACGACCCGCAGTCCATCGCCGTTCAACATATCGTCCCTGGTTATATTATGATATCTCATTTATCTGTCCATCCTGTCTCTACATATCTACATACTCTTACGCTCTGCGATCTCCGCCATCTTGGCATCATTCAGTCTTGTATCTCCGTGTACTCTGGAGTAAGACAGATATCCGTTCATACGGTCGATCTTGGTCAGATTGCGGCTGCCACAGACAGGGCATACATCCATTTCCAGTTCCTGATGTCCACAATCATCACAGTATGCAAGCGACAGATTTACACCTTCATAGAAGCCCATATCCATAGCTCTGTGGATCAGTGTCTTGATCGCCTCGGTATTATAATCAATCGGATATTTTACATACTGGATCTTGCCGCCGTTGCTCAGATCCCAGAAACGGTTCTCCAGATCCTGTTTCTGAATGGGGGTAATATCCTCTGTCACATGGCAGTGGAAGCTGTTACTGACATATTCTCTGTCGGAAACGCCCTCAATAATACCGTACTTTTTACGGAACTGCTTTACCTGCAGACCGCACAGATTCTCTGCGGGAGTTCCGTAGATGGCGTACAGGTTGCCGTCCTCTTCCTTGTATTCCGAAATTTTCTGATTGATATGCTCCAGTACTTCCACAGCGAAAGCCCCATCCTCTACCAGGGACTTGCCGTTGTAAAGTTCCTGCAGTTCATTCAGCGCTGTAATACCAAAACTTGCCGTTGCGGATTTCAGTAACGGTTTGATCTTGTCTGTCAGCTTCAGATGTCCTCCCAGGAAACCTCCCTCACAATATGCCAGAGGGTTCGTGGATGCACGCATTTCCCCCAAATAAGCATAGGTACGGATGTGGAGCTGACGGATGAGTTCCAGATAGTAATCCAGCACTTCATAGAAGTCTCTGCTCTCTTTTCTCGCTTTTGCCAGGATCATGGGCAGATGCAGGGATACCGCACCGATATTGAATCTGCCTACGAATACCGGCTGATCCTTATCGTCTGCCGGATGCATGCCGCCTCTCTCATACCAGGGAGACAGAAAAGCTCTGCATCCCATGGGAGATACGATCTTGCCATACTGTTTGTACATGCTTGCCACATAGCCTTTACCGGTCAGGCTCAGCCAGTCGGGATACATGGTCTTGGCAGAGCATTCCACACCGGCTTCGAATACATTTTCCAGCGGCTTACCGGGACCGTGCAGATTCTCATCATATAAAAATACGATCTTCGGGAACAGAACGGGCTTTTTATGATCCTTTTTGCCCTGTCCCTTTCTGCGGACCTCCAGCATGGTAATAGTAGCCATTTGGGCAAATTTACCAGTACCGGTTCCAGCAGTCACGGTAATAAAAGGATAATCGCCACGGCTGCTTGCCACAGTATTAAATTTATATTCCCATCCCTGGAAGCCCTGTTCGAATTCTTTCTTCACATCTGCAAGTGCTTCTCTCTCCGCCACATCTGCGGCTACTCCCAGTCTCTCGTATTTTGCCAGGGCTCTGTTGTAGGATTTTTCAGCATAAGGCTCTAAGATCAGATCCACGCTGGGTACGGTGAATCCGCCGTATTGCTGGCTGGCAGCGCTTAAGACGATATCACCGATGACATCAAATGCCACATCCAGAGTCTTCGGCTCATTATACCAGATGTTGCCCATCTCGAAGCCACCCGTCAGGACATTCTGCACATCAAACAGGCAGCAGTTCATGGTATCTCTTCTGGCAGACATATCATGCACATAAATATAACCGTCACGACATGCCTGGATCTCTTCCGTTGTCAGGAAGAATTTCTGATACAATTCCTTATTCAGCTGATTAAAGATCAGACTGCGCTTAGTAGATACCAGGGCGGAATCCGTGTTGGCATTTTCCTTATCTCCGATGTACATGATGGACTGACTCTTTTTATAGACATCATCCAGCATCCGTACAAAATCCTGCTTATAGTTACGATAATCGCGATAGCTTTTTGCGACGATCGGTTTCACCTGCTCTAAGGCACTTTCTACAATATTGTGCATAATGGGAATGGGAATTTCATCCACTTCCAGTTCGTTTACCTTATCTACCACATACTGGCAGATATTCTCTTTTTCTTCTTTGGTGAATTTCGTCAGGGCGCGGTATGCACTTTTGCCTACTGCACTGATTACCTTCTGTACATTAAAAAGCTCCTTGCTCCCGTCCTTTTTTACGACATAGATCTCCCTGTTCGGTCTGAACTGTTTGCCATAATCTTCATTTTCTTCATGGTCATGTTCAAAATTGCTGCTCATATTTCTCTTCCCTTCATACGATAATGTCCGGAAAATGCCCGGATTCTGCTGTATCCCTCTTACTTACGATAGCGTTAGCAAATACCATATATGGTATTTATCCGCATCAGATAGCAATATATTGTGGGTGCTATTTATCAGTATAAAAAAGAATCCCTGCCTTGTCAACGAGGGATCCTTTAGAAAACTATACAAAAAAGGGAATGAAATTTTGGATACATTTTTATTTCGCGGTTCCCGACTGTTCCCGCAAAATATCCGAAAGCCACTGTACATAACGCTTCTGTACTGCTTCCGGCGCTGCGATCCTGGCATCCGGTCCGATTCCCGCAAGCCATCCGAAGAATTGTCCGCTGACTGCCACCTTCGCACGAACACGGAACGTGGTATCGGAAATAGGGCGGATATCTACTTCTCTGCCGAACCGGTCCAGTACCACACCGATGAGGCGCTTGGGGAACTCCATGGTCACCACGCTCTCCTCCCCGGCGAACATGCCGAAGGTCTGGTTCGTATAGGAGGTCACGTCGATCTGTGAGAACTGTTTTACCCCTTCCCTGGGATTTACCGTTACTTCCACCTGTCCCATTTTGTCCACCCGGTAATGCTTGATAACTTCGGCTTCACTGTCGTAGGCTGCCAGATAATAATTTTCATCCCGCCAGATCAGGGCCCAGGGGCTGACGCACTTATCCCCACCGGGTCTGGGCACCAGTTCCTTGTGCAGGTTCCAGTCCAGATACACGAAGGTGATCTGCCTGTTCTCCTGAATGGCGCGATGAATGGCATCGATGTTATAATAGATGCTCTCATTCTCCGTCTTAATTCTGCCTGCAACATAGACCTGACGCTGTAACTTTCCGGCATCGTTTTTCCCGGCGATCTGCTCCAGCTTTCTTATCAGATCTCTGGATTTCTTCGTGGTAATGAAGCGGGAGGACTGTACTGCATCCACCAACAGCTTCAATTCCGGGAGTTCAAACTCTCTACTGCCGAGGTAATAGCCGCCTCCCAGTCTGCTCTGCACCTGTACCACATCGTAACCGAAGTCCGTAAGACTCTCCATATCGCTGTAAATACTCTTCCGTTCTGCATGGATTCCCTGATTCTCCAGGTATTTTATAATATCCGGAGTACTCATTGGATGTTTCTCATCCGTGTTCTCCTGCAGCATTTTAATCAGATATAAAAGCTTTAATTTCTGTCCTGACGATTTTGCCATAGCCCTTATTCTCCGTCAGCGGTCTCCTGCACCTGTTGCATTTCCTCTTTTTTATTTTTCTTCTTGCGAAGAGTAATTCCCAGAGTAATGGCAACAGCGCCTACTGCCGCGATCACTACCAGCACTACCAGATAAGATAAAAATGAATTCAAAAAGCTGACTGCCATATTTTTTCTCCTTTATGCCTTTTTATGCTTTTCCTAATGTCTTTATGTGAGGTTCTATTTATATGGAGTATACCAACGATACGGCGCAAACGTCAAGTATTCCCCAAAAGAGTCTGCACCGACCATCTTCCTGTCTGCAAAAAGTCTTCCGCCTGCGCTGCAGCTCTCTTGGTGATCTCTTTATCGTATCCCATAAGGTTAAGCAGCCGGATCGCATTTCTGGTGCCTGCTCTCCCGGGTAACAGTTCATAAGGGAAACTGATGTCGCCATCCCGGATCACTTCCTCAAAATGATAATTGTCATAACAGTTTTTCAATAGTTCCGTCATTTCAATATCGTGAGTCGCGGCAAAACAAAGTACTCCGCTTTCAGACAAATGCATCAATATCTGTGTGGCTGCAGCAATACGCTCCACGGTATTGGTTCCCCGCAGGACCTCATCCACGAAACTAAGCACCGGAGCCGTCCCTGTGTGTGCCGCATCCAGGATCCTTTTAAGGGACCGGATCTCCACAATATAGTAGCTCTCGCCGTTCTGTATACTGTCACGCAGCGCCATGGAAGAAAAGATCCGAAATACCGGAGCATGATAGCTTTCCCCTGTACAGGTATGAATCGTCTGTGCCAGAACGGCATTTACTGCCACCATTTTTAAGAAGGTGGATTTTCCGGAGGCATTAGAACCGGTAAGCAGCACACCTCTGTCTGCCCGGATACTGTTTTTTACAGGATGCGTAAGCAGCGGATGCCATCCGCCTTCCATATGCAGATACGCCTTCTTCGCATCTTCTTCCAGCTGCGGAATACAGTACCCCTCTAAGGACCTGCGGAAGCCTCCCACCGAGATTGCCATATCCAGATAGCCGGTGATACCTAACAATCTGTCCACCTGATCGGTCTTCTGTCTTAATTTTTGAAGCATGTGATTAAACTGCCAGATATCCAGATGCAATATCATCCGCAGATAATCCGCTAGAATATCTAACGGATTCCCTCCGATCTTCCCCTGATTTCCTGCCATTACCCAAAAGGAACCCCGTTTTAATTCCCGCAGGCTTTTCAGCGCCTCGTTTAAATCCTCCAATTCTTTTTTATACACCGGGATCTTCTGTCTGCCCAGTTCCTCACAGACACTAATCATACGCAGCACATAGGAAAAACTTGTAATATACGGTTCGATCACTTTTTTCTCACGAAAGTATGTCAATATATGCGCCAGCATACACACCACGATCCCAAGGATCCCTACCGCCGGCTGCACGAATAAAAGTGCGGCAAACAACAGATACAGAAGATTTAAAAGCAATATCTTCCGATTGTTACGCTCTCCCAGATAGTCCAGATTATCCAGATAATCATAGAGAGAGTATTTCCCGAGATACCCCAGTTTTTTCAGTAACAGTTGTACCCGGACCCTGGTAACGTCCTGCTCCAGAAACCATCCGGTCACTTCCTCTAAATGCTCCAGCGTTTCCTTCCCGCAGGAGATATTCCGGAGGGTAAAATACAGGTATTCCTCTCCTGCCGCTGATAATGTCCGGTCGATCCGGCAGAATACCTCATCCATTCCCAGATCGTTCCATGTGATATCATCTAACTGATTCTCTTCCTTATGTCGTTCCAGATAGCTGCCAAGCCTTGCAAATCTCTCCAGCGAATATTCCTTCGGCGGTTCTTTTCCGTAATTTACCAAAAGAGATTTCCGGAACATTTTTTCCTCTCTTTTTGCCTGCATAAGCTCTTGTACGATCATGAATAAAAAAAGAAAAAGCAGTACACCTGCAAATATAACAAATTCCATATTTTTTCTCACTTTTCCGGATATAAGAAGGCAGACACCACCCGTGCAGTGCCCGCCCCCATATTCTGATCTTTTTTCTTTTTCTTAGGTATCAAACTCTGGAGCTTTTGACCCCGCCTTTTTCTTTATGCGACAATAAAGAATTTTAACAAAAAGATCAGTGATAATACATAGGTAAGGACAGAAACATCCTTTGCCTTACCGGTAAATACCTTGATCACAGTATAGGTGATCAGACCAAGACCGATGGCATGTCCGATGGATCCGGAGATCGGCATGGCGATCATCATCAGCGCCACGGGAAGTGACTGGCAGATGTCATCGAAATCTACATTCTTAAGACCTGCTACCATAAGTACACCCACATAGATCAGTGCGGAAGAGGTAGCTGCCGCAGGAATGATTCCGGCGATGGGTGCAATAAAGATACATGCAAGGAACATGATACCGGTAGTCAGTGCAGTCAGACCCGTACGTCCGCCTGCTTCTACGCCGGATGCAGACTCTACGAATGTGGTAACGGTGGAGGTACCGGTTAAGGAACCTGCCACTGTACCTACCGCATCAGATAAAAGTGCCTGCTTCATATTCGGCATCTTGCCATTCTTATCCAGCATTCCCGCACGGCTTGCGGTTCCTACCAGAGTACCGATGGTATCAAACATATCAATGATACAGAAGGTAATGATCAGAGTGATGGCGGTAAACCAGCCAATCTCTGCAAATCCCCGGAAGTCAAACTTAAACAGTGTGGTGGAAGCCATATCTCCAAAAGCAGGTACGAAGGATGCGGTTGCCAGAGACGCAAAGGGATTGGTTCCCAGGAATATAGCCTCTCCTGCCCAGTAGATGATGCTGGAAATCAGGATACCCAGTAATACAGCACCTTTAACCCCTCTCTGTGCCAGAACAACAATGGCAAACAGACCTACAAACATGGTGACAACGGACAGAACCATTGCGGAATAGCCGGAGCCCATATTGGTCTTAGCCAGTGAAGGTGTCAGTGCACCGAAGAAGTCTCTCATAGCATAGAAAGGTCCGCCGTTCTCGGAATAGACACCTGCATTGGAGCCTACACCGATGTTTAACAGCATCAGACCGATGGCAGGTGCAATACCAAGACGCACGCCCAGAGGAATAGCATCTACGATCTTCTCACGAATGTTCAGTACGGAGAGAACCAGGAACACGATACCCTCGATCAGGACAATGCACAGAGCAGACTGGAAGGATGCCACGTAGGTCATTCCGGTCAGGGCTACGATATTGGTTACTACGACTGCAAAAAAGCTGTTCAGTCCCATTCCGGGTGCCATGGCAAACGGCTTATTTGCCAGAAAAGCCATTACGATGGTACCGATTGCGGATGCAATACAGGTTGCCAGGAAAACACCGTTCCAAAGTTCCGGCATGGTATCTTTGCCGAAACCGGTCAACAGGTTTGGATTCAGGGCTATAATATAAGCCATGGTCATAAACGTGGTAAGTCCGGCAATGATCTCTGTTTTTGCCGTGGTGTTGTTTTCCTTCAGTTTGAAGATTTTTTCTAACATCTTTTCCCTCCTAAGTATTCTGGGAGCCGCACGGGGAACTCCGTTTCTATGTTTTCTGAGTTCTTTGCTTACTCAGTCAACAGTCTTTTTACGATTTTTTCGCACTTGGCGTAAATGCGCTCCGGATCCTCTCCTACGTTGAACTCTCCGTTACGGTACAGGATCTTGCCGCCGATCATAGTCATGCAGACATTGGACTTACTGCCGCTGTAAACCAGATTCTTGGGAATGTTATGTATTGGCTGCATGTTGGGCTGATGCAGATCGATCATGATAAGGTCTGCGTATTTGCCCTTTGCCAGAACATCTGCCCGGTTCAGTCGCATTGCCTTAGCACCGTTCACCGTTGCCATCTTCAATACCTCCATGGCATCCATGCTGGCAGCATCCTTCTCTAATAGCTTGCTTAAGCCGGTAACTAAGAACATCTCACGGAACATATCCAGACAGTTGTTGCTGGCAGGTCCGTCGGTTCCGATCGCCACCGGGATCTTATGACGCACATAATCGGCAATAGGTGCAATGCCGCTGGCTAACTTCGTGTTGGATCCGGGGTTTGTGATCACATACATACGATGTCTGCGGAAGACATCCAGATCCTGATCTGTCACATGGACACAGTGGAAACCGCCTCCGCCGTAGTCGAACATTCCCAGAGAGTCTAAGAACATGGGCGGCGTCATGCCGTAGCGTGCCTTACACTCTTCCACTTCCTTCTCTGTCTCGGAGATATGGGCATATACCGGTGTCCGGTAATGATGTGCCATTTCCGACACTTTCCAGAGTAGTTCTTTGGAACAGGTATATTCCGCATGGAAGCCAAGCTGGTAACTGATCAGGGAATTCTTCTTATTCCATTTTAAGAATTCTTCTTCTACCTGCTTCGGGGAAGAGCTGAAATTGTTCAGTCCCGATACCAGCACACAGCGCATGCCCGTATCCAGGCAGGCTTCCGCAATGGTATCCGGAGTCAGATACATATCAAAAATAGATGTCACACCGGAAGTCAGATATTCCAATACCGCCAGTCTGGTCAGGTCATAGATATCCTCTCCGGTCAGTTTTGCCTCTAAAGGAAATACCTGTTTGTTCAGCCACTGGTCTAAGGGCATGTCGTCCGCCATGGAACGTAAGAATGTCATACCGGAATGGGTGTGCGCATTTTTAAATCCGGGCATCAGAAGATTTCCCTTGCAGTCCAGTTCAATGTCCCAGGCAATTCTCGGGAACTGGGATCTGTCCCATTCCTCTGCTAATTCCTTCTGTTCCGCCACATAGGCGATCTTGTCATTTTTTACCCATATTTCACCATAGAAGACTTCTCTGCCGGGCTCCATGGTGAGAATTCGTGCATTGTATAATCTGATATTCATCTGATCGCATCTCCTCCAAATCCATAGGGAAGTAATTCTTTTAATGTGTAGCTTTGATAATCCTGTTCGTTTTTTACCACATAGATCACAAAATCATCCGTGCAAAATTCCTGCATCACCTGTCTGCAGATACCACAGGGATAGGCATATTCCACGGGATCCTCTCCCGCGGTTCCACCGGCAATGGCGATAGCGGTAAACTTCCGCTCTCCTTCACTGACAGCCTTGAAAAAGGCAGTGCGTTCTGCACAATTGGTGGCTCCGTAGGAAGCATTTTCAATATTACCGCCCAGATATCTGTGTCCGTTCACAGTAAGCAGTGCTGCTCCCACCGTATAGCCGGAATAGGGAGCATAAGCCTGTTTTCTGGCTTCTAATGCCTGTCTGACCAGTTCTGTTTCCTCTGTCTCTGAGATTAAGTTCATCCTTATCTCCTTTTGACTGTCTATACAAATCTCTTCACGGATTCCGTTACCAGCTTCTTGAATCTGGGTGCTGCCATATCCGCAGCTTCCTGCACTTCTTCATGGTTCAGGGGCTGATCCGTCATTCCGGCTGCCAGGTTGCTGATACAGGAAATGCCGCAGATGCGCATTCCCATGTGATTGGCTGCAATCGCTTCCACTACTGTACTCATACCTACCGCATCACAGCCAAGTGCCCGGAGCATGCGGATCTCTGCCGGAGATTCAAAAGAAGGTCCGGTCAGCTGGGTATAAATACCCTCCTGCAGATAGATGCCGTTGTCCTTCGCAGTCTCGCGGATGATCTGCTGTAAATCCTTATCATAGACATGGCTCATATCCGGGAAACGAAGGCCCAGCTCGTCGATATTGGCACCGATCAGAGGATTGGGTGCAAATACGGAAATGTGATCTCTGATCAGCATCAGATCACCGGCATGAAAAGAAGTGTTCACGCCGCCTGCCGCATTGGTCAGGAACAGGATCTTGGCCCCTAACAGCTTCATCAGTCTGGTGGGAAGTACCACATCCGTTACATCATAGCCTTCGTAATAATGCACTCTTCCCTTCATACATACCACCGGGATCTCATCGAGATAACCGAAGATAAATTTACCTGCATGTCCCGGTACGGTGGAGACAGGAAATCCCTCGATCTCGGCATAAGGGATCTCCGTCACCACACGGATCTGCTCCGCATAATCACCTAAGCCCGAACCTAAGACGATTGCCACCTTAGGTACGAAATCTGTCTTTTTTCTCACACATTCATAGCAGTTTTGTAATTTTGCATATACCTGATTCATCTATATCCTCCGTTTTACTGTATTTTCATGCAATTTAGCAAATATTCTTCCTGTTTTTCCGAAAAATAAAGCAAAGTCAACAAAGGTATTATACAAAAGGAATGGGAAAAAAGCAATGGCAACTATTCCGTTCAGCCCGCGCCATTCGTAAAACCGGACTAACGTCCTTATCACTGCTTTCGCAGCTGTTTTACTCATTAGCCGGCGCTCAGCCCATCATCTGTCAATCAGTCAAATTCATGCAAGCATGATTTGTCTGATATGCAGATGATGTCTGAACTATTAGATAATAATACACACCATTCCACCATTACTGTCGTTTACGATCTTCTGCATGGTGTCCTGAAGCTTTAACTGGCTCTCCTCGCCAATGGAAGCAACCTTCGTGGTAATACCGTCATCCACCAGCTGTTCCACCGTCTTACCGAAGATGTTGGTCTCCCAGATGCCCTGTTGTGCTTCCGCCTGATCAATAAACCGGATCAGATCCTGTGCCTGCTGTTCAGTGCCTACGATGGGAGCGATCTCCGTCTCGATATTGGCGCGGATCATATGTATGGAAGGGCTGCTTGCCTTAATCCTGACACCGAATTTATTGCCGTGGCGGATCAGTTCCGGCTTCTCCAGTGCAATGTCTTCTCTGTCCGGAGTCACCACCCCATAGCCCTTGATCTTCACCATGGTCAACGCATCCTGTACCTTGGTATATTCTTTTTTCATCCCCGCCAGCTCTTTTAATTTATGTAACAGCTGGTACTCATCCTTCACATCTTCCTCCAGCATTCCGGACAACATTTCGTAATAATATTTGTCATCGATTCCTACCTGTACCTGAACGATTCCGCTCGACAGCTGGATTGGGTCCATTTTGCAGCTTCTCACATAATCCCCCTTAAGCTGCACCGGCTGTCCCGCCACATCCCGAATCTTATCATAAGTATTCATCAGTTCCCAGATCTGCTTTAACAGATCCTGTTTTACCACATGATCTGCCGGAAGCATATCCATCCATTTGGGAAAATAAAACTCTACCGCTGTCAGCGGGAATTCATATAAAATTTTCTCCAGGATCCGGTGGATGTCTTCTTTTTTCAGCTGTTCGCAATTTACCGGCAGCACAGCAACATCGTATTTGCTGCCGATCTCTTCCGCCACCTGTCTGGTCTCCTCCGAATAAGGTTTCTGACTATTGACCAGCACTAAAAATGGCTTTCCGGACTTTTTCAGTGCCAGGATGGTCTTCTCTTCCGCTCCGAGATAATTGCTTCTGGGGAGTTCTCCGATGCTGCCGTCCGTAGTGATCACCAGACCTATCGTGGAGTGATCCTGCATGACCTTATCCGTGCCGATCTCCGCCGCCTGGGTAAATGGGATCTCTTCCTCCGACCAGGGTGTCTTCACCATGCGCTCCGCATCTTCTTCCATATGTCCCGCCGCGCCATCGATCATATAGCCTACACAGTCGATCAGCCGTACCGACACCTCGACATCATCATTTAATCTCACCTTTGCTGCTTCGCTGGGAATGAACTTCGGTTCCGTGGTGGTGATAGTCTTCCCTCCGGCACTTTGGGGAAGTTCATCCTGTGCCCGCATTCTGGCATGTTCATCCTCCATATAGGGCAGCACCATTTCATCCATAAAACGCTTGATGAACGTGGATTTTCCCGTCCGTACCGGTCCCAGTACACCTATGTAAATCTCTCCTCCTGTTCTTTGTTGTATATCCCGATACAGATCGTATGTATTCACTGCATAGTCCATAAAAATACCTCCTGCCATTGGTGTTATATGTATATGCAGGATGCATGCAATTATGAATTAACTTGAGAGTTACGCGTGCAATGAGCCGCGCATAGGCATAGTAAAGACAGCGATGGGCGCTTGCGCACAAATCGCTGTCTTTACTTATGCCGTGATGCGGCGAAGGCCGCGATATGAAATAAGATTGGCAGCGTTTTTTGCTGAC
>DLZQ01000072.1 GCA_003447295.1 Lachnospiraceae bacterium | reverse complement strand
GATCAGATCTGCCTCTGTTGCGCTGACTTCCTCCTGTAGCGGGAAGAGAATGCCGCACTGGTTCTGGCTGTTGTTCTCCTCCGCATTGGTTGCATTGCCGTAGCCTGCATCATCCGTGCCGTCGGACTTGCTGTTCTTCTTATTGTTGCCCTTCCCCTTACCGTTGCCGTTTCCATTACCGTTATTGCCGGAATTTCCTTTTCCGTTGTTTCCGCTGCCGGAATTGTCCTTGTTGTTCCCGTTGCCGTTGCCGGAATTACCCTTCCGGTCATCATCGGTATGGAGATTATAGTTCAGTAAGAGTAACTTTTCCCTCTCTGTCGGTCACTTGGATGAGGTTGTCTGATTCTCTATATCCTCCCGAAGAATCTCCTGCCGAAGGAACATCCTCTGATCCAGTTTATTTTCTTCACAATAATATTTTATTTCATCAAACAGCCTTTTTTATTCCGTATCAAATCCATCTTCTTCCCCTTTCGCACGCTTTTGTCGTTTGCCGATTCCTTTCCTTCTATTGTACCTGTATCCCCGATCCCCCGCAACTATTCTTCGCCAAAATGCCCAAAATTCTTCCAAGATAATTAATAAAAAATCCACGAAAAAAGCAGAGACGATATTAAAATCATCTCTGCCTCCAGCGTAAACATGGTACTGCTCCTTTGTATTTCGAGTAAAAAAATATGGGAAGACTAAGCTTCCCACTCGTTAATGTTCATCTCTTTACGGATTGATTACCGAAGGTTAATGGAGACCTAAATACCCTTTTCCCTTTATCAGTTTTTCAGCCTCTTCACTGTTTTCCATCATTCCGGTTTCGATACATATCTTTCGGTCTGTCTGGATCAGAATTCTATACGCCCCTCTTCCTGCCGACTTATAACGCACCGATCTCACGTCTTCCCATGAGTATTTTTTCTCTTTTCCCCAAATGGAACGGTAAGTAATATCATCCCGCGTCATAGTAATTCTTTTGTTGCGCCAAAACAGGAGGAAATAGCTTCCTTCCATTCCACATAATATGAAAAAGATAATGCCTGCGCCTTTTACTCCCTGTGAAGTGCCTAAAATCAGTAATAAAAAAGTAACTCCTATTCCGATGATCCAGAACATTACTCCCATTATAAATGGAGCCGTCGTTTTTCCGGAACACACAACTTCTTTTTCATCATTCACTTCTGTAATCCTCCGGTAAGATCTTTGGGTGTACACCAAAAACGGATGCCCCCATTCCTACAGGGAAGCATCCGTTTCTTCCATTTTATTTTTACAGCAGGCTGTCCAGGGTCTCTCTGATCGCCTTGATGAAGTCCAGGCTGTTGAGAATCACAGGATGCTCACAGGTGGAGATCAGGGACAGGCTCTTGGTCATCTTGCCATCCTCGATGGTCTTGATGCCTGCCTGCTCCAGCTTGTCTGCGAAGTTGCACAGCTCTGGAATCTGATCCAGCTCGCCGCGCTTTCTGAGAGCTCCTGTCCATGCGTAGATGGTAGCAATGGAGTTGGTGGAGGTCTCTTCACCCTTTAAGTGCTTGTAGTAATGACGCTGTACGGTTCCGTGAGCAGCCTCGTACTCATAGACACCGCTGGGAGATACCAGAACGGAGGTCATCATGGACAGATCGCCATAAGCAGTAGCTACCATATCGGACATTACATCACCGTCATAATTCTTACATGCCCAGATAAATCCTCCCTCAGAACGGATGACACGGGCTACGGCATCATCGATCAGAGTGTAGAAATATTCGATGCCCAGTTCCTCAAATTTAGCCTTATACTCGTTATCATAGATCTCCTGAAAAATATCCTTGAAGGTATGATCGTATTTTTTGGAAATGGTGTCCTTGGTGGAGAACCACAGATCCTGCTTCGTATCTACCGCATAGCTGAAGCATGCTCTTGCAAAGCTCTCGATGGATTTATTGGTATTGTGGATACCCTGAATGATACCTGCTCCGTCGAAATTGTGAATTAGCTCACGGGTCTCGGTGCCGTCTGCTGCGGTGAATACCAGCTCTGCCTTACCGGGTCCGGGTACCTTGATCTCTGTATTTTTATAGACATCACCATAAGCATGACGGGCGATGGTGATGGGCTTGGTCCAGTTCTTTACGTAGGGAACGATGCCCTTTACCAGGATTGGTGCACGGAATACGGTACCGTCTAAGATGGCACGGATGGTTCCGTTGGGACTCTTCCACATTTCCTTCAGGTTGTACTCTGTCATTCTGGCAGCGTTGGGAGTAATGGTAGCACATTTTACGGCAACACCGTATTTTAAGGTAGCATTGGCAGAATCCACGGTTACCTGATCGTCTGTCTCGTTACGATGTTCCAGTCCCAGATCATAGTACTCTGTCTTCAGATCGATATAGGGCAGTAACAGCTCATCCTTGATCATCTGCCAGAGGATTCTGGTCATTTCGTCTCCGTCCATCTCCACGAGAGGGGTTGTCATTTTGATCTTTTCCATAACGATTTCCTTTCCGGTATTAATTTTCGTTCTATTATATTTTAACGTAATTCGTTTCAACAGGCAACTTATTCCTGACTTCCAGCCTGCTGTGCATAAGCCTCATTCAGTCCGTTCTTTACCATGTTCTCATAGGCATTGATCATGTGCTGATGTGCCAGCTGCTCCGCCAGATCGGCGTTGCCAGCCTTAATGGCTTCCATGATCTTTTCATGCTCTTCGTTGGACTTGGGTCCGCGGTTGGCGCTGGACAATGTCTTCTTACGGACACGGAGAACATACTGATGGAAATCCTTCAGTTGGTGTTCTAACATCTTGCTGTCACAGGCTTCGTACAGAATATCATGGAAACGATTGTCTAACTCTGCCAACTGCTCCAGAT
This sequence comes from Lachnospiraceae bacterium, assembly GCA_003447295.1. Taxonomy (GTDB): domain Bacteria; phylum Bacillota; class Clostridia; order Lachnospirales; family Lachnospiraceae; genus Acetatifactor; species Acetatifactor hominis. The sequence goes on along the minus strand of DLZQ01000072.1, from coordinate 16,910 downwards.
GCCCCTTCTGTGCATGGAACTTGGACAGATAGACATTCTCCTCCATCTCTTCCATCTGCTCCTTGGTGATATGCTCCGTAGCCCAACGAGCGCACAAACCTTCCAGCAGGGAACGGATCATATAAATATCCTTCACATCCTTCTGGGTAATGCCGGTGACATAGGCACCCTTGTTCGGAATGATCTGGATCAGTCCCTCCAGTTCCAGCTGACGGAATGCCTCTCTGACGGGGGTTCTGCTGACGCCCATCTCCTCGCCGATCGCCACTTCCTTCAATTCTTCATGTTCCTGATATTTTCCGCTTAAAATGTCCTCTCTCAGCTTGTGAAATACCCGTCCCCGCAGGGAGAACTTGTCCGTTACTTCCTGCTTTACATCATACTTGCTCACTATAATCCTCGATTCCAGACAACGCTGTTACCGTTGTCATGTTCATTCTATGTTTACTCACCAATCTTCAGATTCTTTTCCAGGCAGATACGGTTGACACATGCCACGATCTCTTCATCCGTAAGCACGGTGACACGACCACCGGCATACTCCTCATCTACCCACTTTTTGATTTCTGCTACCAGTTCGGAATTCTTCTGTACCTGCTTGTCTCCCTTTAATTTATAGTAGGTGTTCAGCCAATGTGCGATACCTGCCAGACCGGAGGTATTGGAAATAGCGCACAGTACCGGACGGTTCAAGAATTTCTCGGTGTCGAAGATATTGTAGATCTCCTCGTTCTTAAGCAGTCCGTCTGCATGGATGCCGGCTCTGGTCACGTTAAAGTTCTTGCCCACAAACGGGGTTCTGGGAGGAATCTGATAACCGATTTCCTTCTCATAATACTCTGCCAGCTCCGTGATCACACGGGTATTCATGCCGTTTAAGTCACCCTTTAACTGTGCATACTCGAATACCATTGCCTCCAAAGGCGTATTACCGGTACGCTCACCGATACCAAACAGGGAAGTGTTGACACCGGAACAGCCATACAGCCATGCCGTGGTAGAGTTGGACACTGCCTTGTAAAAGTCATTATGTCCATGCCACTCGATCAACTCGTGAGGCACACCTGCATGGGTATGGATCGCATAGATGATACCCTGTACACTACGGGGAATAACGGCACCGGGATAGTTGACACCGTATCCCATGGTATCGCAGGCACGTACCTTGATGGGAATCTGATACTCCTTCATCAGTTTCATCAGTTCCAGACAGAACGGCACCACATAGCCGTAGATATCCGCTCTGGTGATATCCTCCAGGTGACATCTTGGGCTGATGCCCTCCTCTAAGCAGTCACGGATAACACTTAAATAGTGATCCATTGCCTGTCTTCTGGTCATTTTTAACTTTAAGAAAATATGATAATCGGAACAGCTTACCAGAATACCGGTCTCCTTCATTCCAATCTCTTTTACTAATTTGAAATCTTCCTTGCTGGCGCGGATCCAGCTGGTCACCTCAGGGAACTTATATCCCCTCTCCATGCACTTATAGACAGCATCTCTGTCCTTTTTGCTGTACAGGAAGAACTCGCTGGCACGGATCATTCCGTTGGGACCGCCCAGTTCGTGCAGATAATCATAGATCTTCACAATCTGATCTGTAGTATAAGGTGCCCTGGACTGCTGTCCGTCTCTAAAAGTGGTATCTGTGATCCAGATATCCTTCGGCATGTTATGAGGCACGATACGATCATTAAAAGGTATTTTGGGGATTTCGGAATAAGGGAACATATTACGGAACACGTTCGGTTTCTCCACATCATCCAGTATGTACATATGCTCCTCAATCTCCAGAAGGTTGTTCTTCGGATTCATGGAGACCGGACGATTCTGAAATGCATCACTATCTCTCATTGGTATACCTCTCTTCCCTGACATTCGACATCTGCAATTTTGTTTTTTATTTTTACTCTGCGCAGTAAAAATACATTTTGCAGTTCTCGTATCATTGTATACAATCATACCATTTGTGTCAATATCTTTACTATTTATTTTATTGACTTATTTTAATCACATTTTTAATTTTTCCCAGTGATTTTATCATTTTACTTGTTTTCTAATAATCTGCGGACATTGAGCATTCCGAAGCCCTGCTTATTCCAGGGTTCTCCGAGATCCGTGGCTGTCAGAGACAGCAGGCGGACAAACTCTTCGTTGGTCAGCCACGGATATTTTCCGAGTGCCAGAGCCGCAGCTCCGGATACAATGGGAGTCGCCATGGAGGTACCGCTTTTCGCAATATAAGGCATAAGGATTCTGCCGTTTTGTTTGCGCCAGGAAGCATTGCAGGACAGGATTCTTGTACCGGGAGCCACAATATCCGGCTTGCGGAGCACATCATATCTTCTGCCTCTGCCGGAATATGTCTCACATCTACCGGGATCATTTTTACAGTATCTGCCGTCATGACAGCCCACTGTCAGTACTTTTCTGCTGCTCGCCATCTCAGAGATGCTTCCGTCCACAGGACCATTGTTTCCCGCAGCGCAGACTACAAGAATGTTATGATCCCACAGCTTCTCCAGCTCTTCCCGTAACACCTGCTCCTTATACCGTTCCTTCAGGTCTCCGATTCCAACAGAGATATTCAGGATTCGGATCTTGTAACGATTCTTTAGCCGCAGGACCCACTGCAGTGCATCTCTCATAGCATCGCAGGATCCCTCCCCGTTATCATCCAATACTTTCCCCACGACTAATTTTGCTCCGGGTGCCATTCCGCGGAATCTCCCTTCTGATAACTCCCCGCTTCCGCATAGGATCCCGCATATATGTGTTCCATGTCCGTTATCATCATACGGAAGCGGACGCTTCTCTACAAAATCCGCAAAACACAACAGTTTTCCTGCCAGATCCGGATGATAGGCAATTCCGGTATCCAACACTGCAATTACAGCAGGTGATGTGTTCGACTGTCCGTCATACAATTGTTCCGGTACCTGTACCTGTTCCCTTACCCGCTGCATAAATTCCTTCCGCTCCCACCAAAAAAACCGGCATAAGACTTATTCTATCTTATGCCGGTCATTTTTACTGGTGTCGGTAAATTACCCATTATTTATTTATGATCTCCGTTCCCTCCGGGAAAATATCGCTGCTTGTAGCTGCAATGCCTGCCGGAAGATATACCTTTTGAATCTCGGTATGGTCTTTAAATACTTCATCTGCGATCACACGCACACCATCCGGTATTGTCACTTCTGCCGAGTCTCCCTTATATGCCACCAGCACACCGCCACTGATCAAAAAGTTCTCCGTGCTGTTCTGCTCAAAATCATCCAGCCAGCCGGTGTGGGTAAAGGCCTTCGCTCCTACAGAAGTCACAGTATCCGGAATCACTACATTTTTCAGATCGTCACAATGATAAAATGCTGCGTACGCTATCGTTGTAACACCTTCCGGAATTGCAACCGTATGCACACTGCTTCTGGAAAAAGCAAATCTGCCAATCTCACAAGTTCCCTCCGGAATCGTCACTGTACCGATGGACTGATCCCTATAATATTTCCATTCCGGAACGATACCTTCTTCTGTCTCTGCAGTAGTCGCTTCTAAACTGTCATCCACCGGTTCGGTATCCCCCTGCTGTACCTTCTCAAGGCCGGGATGCACCATGACCATAGCGTGATTCCCTACAACTACCGTACTGCCTAACACATTACCGGGCACCGGGGTCGGTGCAGGACTCGGCGTCTCTACCGGTGCAGGCTCTTCTGTCGTCTGTACATCTGCAGTCCCGTCCGTTGCCGGAGTCTGTGCAGGTGCTGCCGTCACCAGGGGATTCTTCCTTCTCTGCTCTTCCAGCTTCTGTGCGAACTGCGCAGCCACACTGCCCTCATCCGCATGAATTGTTACATTATCACAGTTTAAGAACGCATCATCAGCAATATTTGTCACCGTAGCAGGAATATAAATATCTGTTAGGTTCGTGCATCCGGCAAATGCCTGAGCTTCAATGCTCTGCACATTCTCCGGAATCGTAATCTGTTTTAATCCGGTGCATCCGGCGAACGAATACTCGTCCACAGTCGTCAGACCTTTTCCAAGTACCACTTCTTCCAGGTTATTACAGCCCCAGAATACATAGGCATCCAGTCGTTTGACCGATTTGGGGATCACAACGAACTGTACCTTCTGGTTGTTCTCAAAGGCACTCTCGCCCACAACCTCCACTGTATCCGGAATTGTGACTCTCTCGTCGCTACCTCTGTATTTCTCCAACGTGCTTCCCTGTATCTGAAAATCAGAGGCAGACGCCGCCGCATCTGCCTCTGACACAGGAAGATGTGTCAGGATCAACGCGGTAGCCACCAAAGCCATGACGACCAACCACTTTTTATGATTCATAAACCTTCCCATCCTTTATTTACGTTATACTCTGGCTGCTTTCAGAGTCTTTTTATCCTTCTTCATGAAGAATACAATAGACAGACAGGCAAGTCCCATGGACAAAAACCACTTGGGATGGATTCCGTCACCGGTCTTAGGTGTGCTGTCTGCGATGGTTCCCGCAGTCAGATTATTCGTATCCACATAGATCACATACGGCGAGAAATGCTCCGCAGTGAAAGTTACGCAAGATACACCGGATATCGTGGAGAACTTCGGTGACAGCTTGTCTAACTTACTGTTCACTACACCTGCCACTTTGTTATTACCTGCATAGGTGATCAGAGAATCCGGCAGAGGCAATGTAATGCTGATGGACAATCCTGTGGTATCTGTGATCTTTGTATTGCCGGTGGAATCATAGAGACTGATGTCCATGGGGAAATACTTGATAGCACTGATATCACTGCCGTATTCTGCCATCAGAGCTTTCACTACTTCTTCTGAAGCTGCTGCGCTCTCTGTGATCTTAATCACAAAATTATCGGAAGACCCGTTCACTGTTGCGGATACCACTCCGGTATTGGACAGACCGTTTTTATCAATAACAACAGTGGTTCTACCGCCGGATACGGTTCCCGTGGTAGTGCTGCCTGGTCTTCTGTTGGAATTGGAATTCGTGGAATTACCGCTTCCCGTAGAGGTACTGGTCTTTCTACCGGAACCTGATTTTGCTGTATAGTTCGCCGTTACAGTTACATTTGCTTCCGGCATGGTAATTACTGTTGCAGACAGAACCTTGCTGGCAATCTTCGTATTGGACGGATCAATGGACCAGCTACTAAACTGCTGGTTTGCTGCAGGGTCGTTTGCCACAATGATCGGCTGGGAACCTGCCACATAACTTCCGGAACCGGAACCGTTTTTAACCGTCAGCGTATACATCTTGGCAGTAGTTCCGTTGTTATTATTGCCTCCGGGACCGGTGCTGGCACCCGGACTGGCAGTTCCACCATTATTAGAGCCATTGGCTTCATATACTGCATAGAAATCTGTATTTTCTGTGATAGCTGTAGCAATATCCGGCAGCCATTCCTTGAAGGTGTAACCACTGACCGTAGGGGTCTGGATGCTGGGTGCAACCGTACCCTTCTTGATCGTTGTCTGATAGAACACTTCCTTGGTCACACTGTTGATATATCTGACTACAATATCATCTTCACTCAGCGCTTTATATTGTGCCATGGTGGTAAAAGACTCTGTAATATTGGTCAGAGGTCTGTCCCATCCGATGAAGATATAACCATCTCTCACAAGATTAGATGTGTTGGGCAGATCCGCATCTGCGATGCTGCCGCCAGAGGATACCTTGATCTCCTTAATTACCGTACCATCCCAATCCTGGAAGGTTACGGTCAATTTTGTAGCATCAGGGTCATCCTTGCTGTAGATAGCTACGCACTGTGTATCGCCGGAGATCTCTCTATAGTCCGGATCCCAGTACTGGAAGGTCTCTCCTGTCTTTCCTGCGGGAGTAGGAGGGACTGCATCTTCGCCGCCTCTGACAGTCTGCTCTGCCTCTGTAACCTCAACATATTTTCCGAGTTCCTCATTCCAGTCACGGAAAGTTACGGTAAAATATTCAATCAGAGGTGTGTCATCCGTCTTAAAATTATTCTGCGTTGCATATTCATATAACCAGCTTTCCTTAGGGCAGCAGATTACAATCTCGTCATGCGGTTTATTGATATCCTTAAATGCATTAGGATTAATCATATTCAGATACTGGCTTGCTTCTATTCTATCCACATCACTATTTGAAAAAACTTCTGTGCTTAATGCAGTACATGAAGAAGGAAGCTTCACGGTACGCAAGCTGTCTGTATCAGCAAACGCGAACTCCGGAACCGTAGCAATCGCAGTATCCGTCAAATCTATTTCTCTTAGTTTCCTGCAATATCGAAATGCCTCTGGGGCAAGTGTTGTCACTCCGGCCGTTTCGCTTGCCTTTACATACATGCTGTCCCTGCCTTCAAGACATTCCACTAAGGATGACTTTGCACCATTATTCATGCCATAAATAATACCATTATCACAGCTGAAATTACCTGTATCCGTAAATTTAACAGTACCCAACTTTGTACAACCCTTGAAGGGAATTCGTCCCATAGTTGTAATTGTCCCAGATAATGTCACATCTGTAAGTGTGTCACCGCAGTCTGCGAATGCATAGTCACCAATAGACTGTGTATTTCCACTTATATAAACCTTCTGCAATCCTGCACAATCCTTAAATGCTTCTTTTGCAATGGTCGCTGTATTTCCATAAATATTCAAGGTCGTCAGATTCTGAAGTCCTTGGAAATCCTTCTCCTCAATGTTATCAACTCCATACAAGGATACCGTTTTCTTTACACTTGCATCTTGCTTCTCTTTCTCAGCAAACAAACCATCTTTGATTGCCTGAATTCCTTCCGGAATGTTGATATTTAATGCAGAATTAATAAACGCCTGCTGATCCTCTGTCAGTTTTTCCGGATTACCAACATTATTCAGAGCATCCTTGGCAGCTGCAATCTGTGCTTCTGTCAAATATGGATAATTCGTCGCATTACTATAATCAACCAATTTCGTATATGCCGGGAAATCGATCAACTCACTTACACCTTTGTCCGCATTATACTGAACCACCAGATTATCCGGCCATCCGCTGTTATAAGTAATATAACTAACCGTTTGGCTACCGTTATTATAATTATTTGTCGAAGCCATTGCATACGCATAGGGTTGGGACTGTGGAGAAATCTCTCCCACAAAAGTCAAACCAACGGCCGGCTTACCATTCGTATTTACACCGCCACAGTTACTTCTGTGTGCTGCTCCTGTAAATTCCTGTGTTTTAAATGCATTTTGTCCAATTCGTATATCTCTGTTATTAAAAATAACATATGCCAAATTATGGCAACCCTTAAAGGCTCCATCTCCGACTGATTGTACACTGGCAGGAAGCGAAACTAATTTCAGGTTACAATTATTTGCAAAGGTATTGGCTCCAATATTATAAATATGATAAGGTCCGATAGGATCCGGTATATCCAATGTGGATACTCCAACACCAACATTACATGAAATCAACTCATTGGAAGAATTTACTACATACGTTGATCTACCATTCTCTCCAGCTACTTTAGGATCCTGGACCGTCAACTCATAACGATCCAACTTTTCAAATGCACCCGTCTGTGGATTATGATAAATATAACTGAATGCAAAACAATTTTTCTGACAAAGCGTATGCAATGCACTTACATCTATTCCCTCAAAATAGAAAGTACCGTTGACCGGTTCTCCCGAAAGCATGGATTTAAAACAATCAAAGCAATATACATTGTCATCCTGTGTGCCTTCTGCTACAGAAAACTTTGCACTTCTCGAAGCAATAAAATGCAGGTTCTTGCATCCTTTCACTAAAGAAATTCCAATCGTCTCGTTATACGAATCCGGGAATGTCAATGAATATAAAGTCTCACAATTTTCAAATACATTCCACCCCATCTCTTTCAGGCTGCTGGCACTTGTACCGTTTTCGACCTCGGGATTACACATTTCTACCTGATACAGATATCGACACTCTGCAAACGCATAGTCTCCAATATAACTTACTGAAATTGGAATATTAACATCCGTAAGACTATTGCAACGATAAAATGCATGATCTCCAATCTGAGCAAGATTAGAGATTGCCGGTACATTGATTTCCTTCATGCTTCCACAACCGGCAAATGCCCAGTTACCGATAACCGTCAAACCATTACCGAAAGAAATACTGTTCAGACCATTGCAACCATAAAATGCATAGTTTCCAACACCTATCAGTTGTTCTCCGATATTCAGGGTTGCAATATTACTGGCTCCGGCAAAGATTCCGTTTAAAGGATTGTCCTTCGTAACAAAATCTTTAACTTTCCATGTATAAGTACCGTTACCTGTAGGTGTGGCCTCAAGATATTGATTACCAATGTATTTTACTGCCTGATCTTTAATCCACTGGTGTTCCGTAGAGGTCGTCTGTGCATATCCGGAATATTTTTTAAACGTACCTTTGACATCGCCCGGAACAACACTGCTGGTATACGTTGAGCCATCGCTTTTATAAAGGAACTGATTCAATTCCAATTTTTTCCATGCATCATCCGTTGTATAACATGGTAAAATTGTTCCGGTATAAGAAGTCTCAGTTACCTTGTTGCCCTCTTCATCCAGTTTTACATTTCCCGTTTCCGGATCAATTACATCTACCTGAATTTCTTTAACGGATTCATAGTATAACGGTTCTCCACTTTTACTGGCCGCAACATAGCCGTTAACTGTTCCTTCATTACCCGTCGGCTGTATATATGCATTTACCGTATTGGGAATATCCAACACATTATCTGTCAATGTAGTATTTTTGTTATAGCCTAAAATAACCGCACACCAGGAACCCAGATAATATCCATAAGAAAACTGATATGTCGTTCCGTCCCCATTGGTCTCAGTCGTATAAATCTTTGCATCCGCAGGAATCTCCGGGATCAAAGTATTCATGGTGGGAATTGTGCTGCTACCGGAAAGCAGACTTGCTTTCTCTGATGCGTCCTTCGGAATCGTAACCTTATATTTAGAAGGGCTATGTGTTGTCTGATGTGTATGCTCTGCCGCCTGCGTTGCCGTATCATCTGCCGCACGTAGTCCCTCCGTAGGGATCGCTGCCACTACGATCGCCGAGATCAGGAACAGTGTTCCCAGGGTCTTCCTTACTGTCTTTTTTAATCTTCTGTTGGTCTTCCTTGTACCCTTAGTCATCCTTTACTCCTTTGCCGTCACCTTTTTGGCAACCACTACGAATCTGCCGTTTTTCTCCTGATAATCACAAGTCGACAGAGTTAAAAGCCGGTCACCGTATTGAGCCGTGACTCCTGTGTCATATAATGACATTCCCTCCATGTCATTCATATAAGAGTCAAATTCCTGCTCACTCTGGGCGTCTATAAACTGATAGTATTTGAATACAATCTCATCTTCACTGTATACCCTCGAACGGAATACATACATGATCTCATACAGACCTTTTTCATAGATGGTATCAAACTGTATGTAGGGATGCTTCTCATAGTAGCTCTGGTCGCTGTACAATGACAGGTTACCGAACATCTGCCCGCTCTTCATGTGATGTCCGTACAGAATCAGATTCGTGCTGGGCTTCAGCACATCACAGTCTTTGTCCATGAAAATAGATCCATTCTTGTCATACTCCTGATTCAGATTGTGATCCAGATAATATTCATTATCCGTTGTCTGCATTACAGGGTAATCTATATTAGTATCGTCAATTTTTACCCATCCGATTAGTCTTTTGTTCTTATTTAATAAATTTTTATATTCATCCAGTACCGGAGGCGGTGTACTCTGCCCTTCTTCCGACGTATAATGGATCACCGGCGCCGGTGTCTCGCTGGCTGCAGGTTCCTTGTCCTTCAGTTCACTCAGCTGCTTATAATTATCTGCTGTCCGGTAGTTGTACCAGTTATAAATTCCGAAATAGCTAAGGCAGACGATAGCTGCAATACTGCAGCAGACTACTAAAAGTTTCCTTCGTTTTTCCTGTTTTTTCAGTTCCTCTTTTACGATCTTGTCCAGTTCTGCCTCATCGAACTGCGGCTCTATATTTCTCTTCAGAGCCTTCTTTTTTTCCGCCGGTCTCTTTTGCGTGGTTTTCTTTTTAATCGGTTCCTTTTTTATCGGTTCTTTTTTCTTAAATGTCTCTTTTTTCTCGTGAGTGGTCTTGGATGTCTTTGGAGCTTCCTGCCTCTTGATCTCTTCCGACAGTTCTTCCATATAATCCTGTCCCAGGATGCTATGAAATCTACACTTTCCGCTGCGGATCACTTCCAGCAGTTTCTTCTGATCCGCCAGACTCATCTTCTTCGTCTGCATCCGGAGATTCTCGATCACCTGCTGATCCTTCAGGGCGTTCTGGTAATCCGCTTCCGTGCGGAACTTTCGTCCTTCTACCACATATATCTTCTGTGTCATCTATTTATCCTTAATTACTTTATCGAAACTATGCAACCCATCACAACGCATATCTGTATGGGAGTACAATTTTATTGTACTATATCCGAAAATTATTGCAAGCCTTTTCCGGAAACATTGACATGCTCCCCCGCATACAATAAAGCATAAATAAAATGTGGAGGCACTAAAAATGAGTGACTTAACTGCTACAAACTGCGGCTGCAACAATTCCTGCGGCAATAACAACTGTGGTAACGGTATTTTCGGCAACAGCTGCATCTGGATCATCCTGTTACTGTTCTGCGGCGGTGGCTGCGGTAACAACAACGGCTGCGGACTGCTGGGCAGCAACAATGGCTGCGGCGGCAATGACTGCTGTGAATGGCTGATCTGGATCCTGCTTCTGTCCTGCTTCTGCGGTGGCAATAACAGCTGCGGTAACGGTTGCGGCTGCAACTAACGCTGACTTCCCGGGAGCTCCCGGAGCTTGAGTGTGCGGTCATCCCGGGGTACAGACGAAGCTGTACCCCGAAGGGCTGATCGTCATAAGCCTGTTGCCGCGCTCATAAAATACTAGTAACTATTTGGCAGGAAGGTAACGGACACATGGATGATAACAGAATCGACAAGGCGGCTGCCTTTGATACCTTATTCACCAACAACCGCATTCAGATTCTGAAAACACTTGCCTATTATATAGATCCGCATCTCCTGAAAGGACTTGCTGTCTACATAAAATTCCAGGAGTTGCAATATACGCTGGCACTTTTCAGAAAGCATCCGGAAACTGCTCTGCACAGTTTTTCTTTACCATCCAATGGAAGCAGTCTCGCCGGTGAGCTATGCAGTGATCTTATGCCTTTATGCGATGAAGCACAGAAAGCATCCCTGCAGCAGGTCACCCAGATGCTTGACAATATCCATAATTTTCAAGAAATGATGGATGTGGCTAAGTCTATGCAGGAGCTGTTCCCGGAGGGCTTCTCAGATCCGGATGGTTTCGATCCGTCTATGTTATCCGGACTTTTCGCAGCCACTCAAAGTCAATCAGGAGGTCAACAAAATGGATTATTCACAGACTCCCCTCTGGATGCAGGATGATCTCGTGAAGGACATCCCCAGAGAAAAATTAGAATTTCTCTCCACTCTTTTTGCCAAAGGGCACGGCAAAACTCAAAAAGAAATGATGGCACTTCTCATGCCCGCGATGCGTAAGGCAAAGAAAGAGCATCTTACTTTTACCCCACAGGAAATGCAGGCAGCAGTCACTGCCATCAAAAAATACAGCAATGAAGCAGAACTGCAGCAGATTCAAAACATTTTAGAAAAAAGTAAAGCTCAAAGAAATAACTCCCGGCAGGCGTAAGGTCTGTCAGGAGTTATTATATTTCTCGAAAGTTCAGCCAACGCCATTCGCAAAGTCGCGTTATCACGCTTTTACGTCACTACGTGACTACCTTTGCTCATAAGACAGCGACTACTTAACTACGATGTTGACGATTCTGCCGGGAACGTAGATCTCTTTTACAATGTTGCCGGTCAGCTTGTCACCCAGAGCTTCTTTTGCCATGGCGATGACATTTTCCTTGGTCTCATCCTTGGAAACTTTGATGGTCACACGCATCTTGCCGTTGACCTGAACGCCGATCTCAACAACGCTCTCTACAGTCTTCTCTTCCTCAAATTCAGGCCATGCTGCCTGATACAGTCTGCCCTCGAATCCGGCAGTCTGCCACAATTCCTCAGTGATATGAGGTGCTACGGGGTTAAGCAAAGTAAGCAGTGTCTTGTATTCGCCTCTGGTAATGGAATTTTTCTTGTAGAACTCGTTGATCAGGGACATCATAGCCGCGATGGCGGTATTGTACTTCAGGTTTTCGAAATCGCTGCTGACCTTTTTAATAGTCTGGTGCATCTTAGTCTCTAAATCTGCACTATAGCCTTCTTCATCAGTCAGAATATCCTGTAACTTCCATACTCTCTCAAGGAATCTGCGGCATCCCTTTACGCCTTCCTCGCTCCAGGAAGCGCTCAGATCAAAGGCACCAATGAACATCTCGTAGGTACGCAGAGTATCTGCGCCGTAATCCTGTACGATATCGTCCGGATTTACCACGTTGCCGCGGGACTTGGACATCTTCTCACCGTTGGATCCCAGGATCATACCGTGGCTGGTTCTCTTCTGGTAAGGTTCTGGAGTAGGTACTACGCCCTGATCATACAGGAACTTATGCCAGAAACGGGAGTACAAAAGATGCAGTGTGGTATGTTCCATACCGCCGTTGTACCAGTCAACCGGCAGCCAGTACTTCAATGCTTCAGGACTTGCCAGTGCCTTGTCATTGTGAGGATCGGTGTAACGCAGGTAATACCAGGAAGAGCCTGCCCACTGAGGCATGGTATCTGTCTCTCTCTTTGCCGGACCGCCGCAGCAGGGACAGGTGGTATTTACCCAGTCAGTCATGGCAGCCAGAGGAGATTCTCCGGTGTCGGTAGGCATGTAGCTCTCTACATCGGGTAACTGCAAAGGCAGTTCGCTCTCATCAATGGGAACATATCCGCACTTATCGCAATGTACGATAGGAATCGGCTCACCCCAGTAACGCTGTCTGGAGAATACCCAGTCTCTTAATTTATAATTGGTCTTACGGTTACCGATGCCCTTCTCTTCCAGATAGTTCATGATCTTCTCTTTGGCTTCTGCCACAGACAGACCGTTCAGGAAATCGGAATTGACCAAAGTACCGTCAGCAACATCGGTATATACAGCTTCTTCTACGCTGACAGGGCTTCCGGCTACGACTTCGATAATGGGCATGCCAAACTTTTTAGCGAATTCCCAGTCTCTCTCATCATGGGCAGGTACTGCCATGATTGCACCGGTACCGTAAGTCATCAGAACATAATCGGATACCCATACAGGGATCTCTTTACCGTTGACGGGATTGGTAGCGGTCAGACCCTGGATGCAGACACCAGTCTTATCCTTTGCCAGCTCGGTACGCTCAAAATCAGACTTCTTCGCAGCCATCTCACGGTATGCCACGATATCATCCCAGTTCTTGATCTCGTCCTTGTATTTATCCAGTACAGGATGCTCCGGAGATACTACCATGTAGGTAACGCCGAACAGCGTATCCGGTCTGGTGGTGTAAATGCGCAGCTTCTCGTCCTTGCCGGTGAGTGTGAAATCCACCTCGGCACCCTGTGACTTACCGATCCAGTTCTTCTGGGAAACCTTGACACGCTCGATATAATCTACGGTATCCAGGCCCTCGATCAACTTGTCTGCATATTCAGTGATCTTCAGCATCCACTGGCTCTTGACCTTACGGATAACTTCGGAACCGCAACGCTCGCAGACACCGTTAACTACTTCCTCATTTGCCAGACCTACCTTACAGGAGGTACACCAGTTGATAGGCATCTCTGTCTTGTAAGCCAGTCCTGCCTTGAACAGCTTTAAGAAAATCCACTGGGTCCAGTGATAATACTCAGGATCTGTGGTATTGATCTCTCTGTCCCAGTCAAAGGAATAACCTAAGGAATGCAACTGATTCTTGAATCTTGCCACGTTGTTCTTGGTTACGATCTTCGGATGAATGTGATTTTTAATTGCGTAATTCTCGGTAGGAAGACCGAACGCATCCCATCCCATGGGATACAGTACGTTGTAGCCCTGCATTCTGCGCTTACGTGCTACGATATCCAGTGCGGTATAAGGTCTCGGATGACCTACATGTAATCCCTGTCCCGAAGGATAAGGGAACTCTACCAGTGCGTAATATTTGGGCTTGGAGAAATCGTCGGAAGTCTTGAATGCTTTTTCGTCATCCCAGACATTCTGCCATTTTTTCTCTACCTCTCTGTGATTGTAAGGTACTGCCATAATCATTTCCTCCTAAACTATGAGAAGCCTTCTATTTAAAATTCATGTTCTCAAGTCGTTAAAAAACTACCGATTATTTTATCGTGTTTTGCCGATACTGTCAAGGACTGCGGCTCTATCCATACACATTTGTACATATTTTCTGTTCTCTGTGCATATCTTATATACGAGAGGTGATGAATCATGTTTGCATGGATCACATTACTGATCAATCTGATGCAGCGGTATCGATGAAATGTCGCATACGCAAAAGGAGACCGGACATATTCGCCGGTCTCTTTTGCTGGATCCTATGTATTCTATATATTAATCTTCTGCGTTATTCTCCGCTACTTTCGCTGCTCTGGCTGCTACTTCCTTCTCCTGTACATCGGAAGGTGTCTGCTCATAGCGGGCAAATTCATAGGAATAATCGCCTCTGCCTCCGGTCATGGAACGCAGATCCGTACAATAACCGAATAATCCACTCATAGGAATATCCGCTTCGATGATCTGTCTGCCGCCGCTCATAGGTGTCATGCCCAGTACGCGGCCTCTTCTCTTGTTCAGATCACCCATGATGTCACCGGTGTAAGCATCGGGTACCGTAACTTTCAGGGACATGATAGGCTCTAACAGAACCGGACCCGCTTCCATGACGCCCTTCTTGAACGCCTGAATCGCTGCGGTCTTGAATGCCATCTCAGAGGAGTCAACCGGATGGTAGGAACCATCGTACAGTACTGCCTTGACACCAACTACCGGATATGCCGCCAGCGGTCCTTTGCCTACGGATTCCTGAATACCTTTTTCCACTGCCGGGAAAAAGTTCTTCGGTACTGCTCCGCCTACGACTTCTGTTGCAAACTCATAGGGCTTCGTCAGATCGCCGGAAGGTGAGAAACGCATTTTTACATGACCGTACTGACCGTGTCCACCGGACTGTTTCTTATACTTATATTCCACATCGGACTGCTTCTTGATAGTCTCTTTGTATGCGATCTTCGGCTTGGACAGCTCGATCTCTACTTTGTATTCGTTTAACAGACGGCTGACCACAATATCCAGGTGCTGATCACCCATGCCGTAAAGTAATGTCTGGCGGTTCTCCGCATCATTCACCACCCGGATGGTCAGATCTTCATGGGTCATCTTCTGCAATGCCTGGGATATCTTATCCACATCCGCCTTATTCTTCGGCTTATAGCGCATGTAGGTATAGGGAGTGGAAATATCGAACTTGCCGTATTTAATAGTCGTCGCCTTGGTCGAAAGACTGTTGCCGGTTCTCGCTGCAGTCAGCTTCGCCAGTGCTCCGATGTCTCCGGCATGCAGTTCACTGACCTCGATAGGCTTATTGCCCTGCAATACATAGATTTTACCAATCTTCTCTTCAATATCACGATCCACGTTATACAGCAGATCATCGGTTTTCAGTACACCGGAGTTTACCTTGATCAAGGAGTATTTTCCAATGAAAGGATCCACGATGGTCTTCCAGATGTAAGCGGATTTAGCCTTGGCAAAATCATAATCCGCATGGTAGATCTCGTTGGTCTTCAGATTGATACCCGCTACTTCTCGGTTCTCAGGACTGGGCATGTATTTGATAATATCATCTAACAGTGTGTACATACCCTGGCACAGAATGTTAGAACCCATGGTCATGGGAACGATGCTGCCGTCACAGACATTGGTACGGAGTGCTGCACGGATCTCTGCTTCAGAGAAGGTCTCTCCGCCGAAATACCGCTCCATGAATTCTTCACTGGTCTCGGCTACGGCTTCCAGTAAGGTATCACGGCAGATCTGCAAATTCGCCCGGCTGTAATCCGGTACGTCACAGGGAACAACTTCCTTACCCTCCCAGCGGTTACCGCTCTCGGTAATAACATTGATGTATCCTACAAATTTCTCGTTTTCACGGATCGGCAGATGGAACGGTGCCATCTTCTTGCCGTACAGGTTGGTCATATCTTCCACTACCTGACGGAAGGAAGCGTTATCCACGTCCATGTTGGAGACATAGATGAAACGGGGCAGCTTGTATTTCTCGCAAAGTTCCCATGCCTTCTGGGTGCCGACTTCGATGCCGGACTTGCCGTTAACTACTATGATGGCTGCTCCTGCGGCACTGACTGCCTCTTCCACTTCTCCCACGAAATCAAAATAACCCGGTGTATCAATAATATTGATTTTGTATCCTTCCCACTCAATGGGAATCACGGAGGTACTGATAGAGAAATGACGTTTCTGTTCTTCTTTACTGTAATCGCTAAGGGTATTGCCGTCATCTACCTTGCCCATACGGGAGGTGATACCGGACAGATAAGCAAAGGCTTCTGCAAGACTGGTCTTGCCACTGCCGCCATGGCCCAGTAATACTACGTTACGGATCTTGTCTGTTGTGTAAATATTCATATCCCATCCTCCATTTATTCTGCATTTTGGGTATTTTGTCCAGCCGTTGGATTGGATTTTTAACCCCTTATGTGTATTTTACTAAATATATGTTGCTATTACAAGTAAATATTGTTAATTATTTCATATTTTTCTGAGTTGTCAGAACTTTACGACATGGACAGGTGCACAAGACAGGTAAATTGAGAGTTAATTAAGAAATGCTATCTAATCCCAGTAGCCCGCATTGGGG
>DLZQ01000018.1 GCA_003447295.1 Lachnospiraceae bacterium | reverse complement strand
GCCGGAATAGCGGGTAGCAAAGCCCTTTTGAAACGTTTTGTTAGCGGAAAGGACGGGAGCCGGGGAACGCCGGAGTTTTTCAGAGCAAGATTCTACCGAGGTGCCAAAATTCGCTCTCCGCTTATTTTTGCCCCTGCGGGAATCTTGTTGGGGAGTGCCTTCCCCAAACCCTGCTATGCGCCCTGTCGGGCGAGAAAGGAGGTCACAGACCATGCGAAAGAAATACAATACGCCCCACCGCCGTCATGTGGTAAAGACCCGCATGACCGATGAAGAATACGCCGACTTCACCGGGCGGCTGGCGGCTTATGAAATCAGCCAGTCCGAGTTTATCCGGCAAGCCATACGGAAAGCGACCATACGCCCCATTGTCACCGTTTCCCCGGTCAATGACGGGCTGCTTGCCGCCCTCTCCAAGCTCACGGCAGAGTACGGGAAAATCGGCGGCAACTTAAACCAGATTGCCCGGAGCCTGAACGAATACGGAAGCCCCTACCGGGGGCTGGAAAAGGAAGTGCGGGGAGCCGCCGCCGACCTTGCCGCCTTGAAGTTTGAAGTCTTGCAGAAAGTAGGTGAAGCCGTTGGCGATACTCAAACATATCAGCTCTAAAAATGCCAACTACGGGGACGCTGAAAAATACCTCACATTCGAGCATGACGAGTTTACCATGAAGCCCACCCTTGACGCAGACGGGCGGCTCATACCGAGGGTAGACTACCGCATATCCTCTCTGAATTGTGGCGGGGAGGATTTTGCCGTTGCCTGTATGCGCTCCAATCTCCGCTACGGCAAGAACCAGAAACGGGAGGACGTAAAGAGCCACCACTACATCATCAGCTTTGACCCACGGGACGGCCCGGACAACGGCTTGACCGTTGATCGGGCGCAGGAGCTGGGCGAGAAGTTCTGCGCCGAGCATTTCCCCGGACACCAGGCCCTTGTCTGCACCCACCCGGACGGACACAGCCACACCGAAAATATCCATGTGCATATCGTCATTAACAGTCTGCGGATTGCGGAGGTTCCCATGCTGCCCCACATGGACAGGCCAGCGGACAGGAAAGCAGGCTGCAAGCACCGCTGTACGGACGCAGCTATGAACTATCTGAAAGCCGAAGTCATGGAGATGTGCCACAGCGAGGGGCTTTACCAGATAGACCTTTTGAACGGCAGCAAAGAACGCATTACCGAGCGTGAGTATTGGGCGCAGAAGAAAGGACAGGCTGCCCTTGACAGAGCCAACGCCCCTATTGCTGCGGACGGTATCGCGCCCCGGCAGACCAAGTTTGAAACGGATAAGGCGAAGCTGCGCCGGACTATCCGGGAAGCCCTTGCCGCTGCTTCCGGCTTTGATGAGTTTGCCGCCCTGCTTCTCCGGCATGGTGTGACCGTCAAGGAGAGCCGGGGGCGGCTAAGTTACCTCACGCCGGACAGGACGAAGCCAATTACCGCCCGGAAGCTGGGGGACGATTTTGACCGGGCTGCTGTCCTCTCCGTTTTGGAGCAGAACGCCGCCAGAGCCGCCGAAAAACCCGCAGCCATAGCGGAATACCCCGGCAGTATCAAAGACCGCTTACGGACGAAAAAAGAAGCGAAAAACGCCCCGAACAATGACGCTGTACAGCGCATGGTAGACATAGCCGCCAAGCGAGCCGAGGGGAAAGGACGGGGCTATGAGAAGTGGGCGACCATGCACAACCTCAAACAGATGTCGGCTACCCTCATGCTCTACCAGCAGTATGGCTTTTCTTCCCCGGACGAGCTGGACGCTGCCATTTCCGCAGCCAACACCGCCACGCAGGAGAGCCTTGCCGGACTGAAAGGGCTGGAAGCCGCTATCCGGGAGAAAAAGGAATTGCAGCGCAACCTTTTGGGCTATATCGGCACGAAGCCCGCCCGTGACGGTCTGAAAGCGCAGAAATCGGAGAAAGCCCGGAGAGCCTACCGGGAACAGCACGAAAGCGATTTTATCATAGCGGACACAGCCGCCCGTTATTTCCGGGAGCATGGAATAACCAAGCTGCCAGCCAGCAAAGCCCTGCAAAGGGAGATTGAGCAGCTTACCGTCCAGAAGAACGCCGGATATAACGACTACCGGGAGAAACGCCAGCGGGCGCAGGAGCTTCAGACAGTCAGACGCAATATCGACCAGATTTTAAGGGGCGCACCGAGCCAGCAGAAAAAGCGTGAACAGGAGCGTTAAAGACCGCCCCGAAATGATACCGAAACCCTACAAAAATACAGGTATGATATGAACCCTTACCGCAATACTCCCCGACTTCCAAACGGGGCTTACAGGGCAGAAAAAGCCCGAAAATGATACCGAGAACATACAGAAAATGCCCCCTATCCCGCTACACCGATAGGAACGGCAGAAAGGAGCTTACCATTGCCGAGAATGAGCAAGAAGCGGCGGCTGGAATGGTCTTTCTTCCTCAACCACCGCAACCGTATCACTTACAACGACCTATGCCGGGGCTGCACCCGTGACTGCAAACAGAGCTTCCGGGCGGTTATCATACTATGCCCTCGCTATTATTCCAAACGCTGGAAAAAGGAGGACGCAGCCTATGGCAGATAACCGCAAATATTACTACCTCAAGCTGAAAGAGAGCTATTTTGACGATGATGCAATCGTTCTGCTGGAAAGTATGCAGGACGGCGTTATCTATTCCAACATTCTCTTGAAGCTGTACTTGAAATCGCTGAAAAACGGCGGGAAATTGCAGCTTGACGAGAATATCCCCTACACCGCCCAGATGATTGCGACCATTACCCGCCAGCAGGTAGGTACCGTAGAGAGAGCTTTGAAAATCTTTATGAAGCTGGGGCTTGTGGAGCCTTTGCCAAGCGGCGCACTCTACATGAGCAACATTGAGCTTTTAATCGGCCAGTCCTCTACCGAGGGGGAGCGCAAGCGCAGGGCGCGGCTGGCTTTGCAGGAACAAAAAGCCCTGCCGCAGACAGGGGCGGACAAATGTCCACCATATCGAGCGGACATTTGTCCACCAGAGATAGAGATAGAGAAAGAGATAGATATAGAAATAGAAAAAGAGAGAGAGTTAGAAACGGGACACCCCGCCCCCGCCGCCTATGGCAGATACCACAATGTCATTCTTTCCGATACGGAGCTTGACGGGCTGAAAACAGAGCTTCCCGGCAAGTGGGAGTATTACATTGACCGCCTATCCTGCCATATCGCTTCCAGCGGGAGGAAATACAAGAGCCATGCAGCCACGATTTTCAAGTGGGCGCAGGAGGACGCAGCCAAGAAAGCCCCGAAAAAGGGCATACCCGATTATACCTGTAAGGAGGGCGAGAGCTTATGACGAATGGATTTGATGAAATGATTTTGAATATGACCGACACCACGCCGGAGCCGGAGGACTACACCGGCGAGGACGGGCTTTTATACTGCGGGAAGTGCCACAAGCCCAAAGAGGGCTATTTCCCCAAAGAAACCGCCGCATGGCTGGGGCGTGACCGCCACCCGGCAGAATGTGACTGCCAGCGGGCAGAGCGTGAGGAACGGGAAGCCGCAGAGAAACAGCGCAGTCACCTTGAAACTGTCGAGCGGTTGAAGCGGCGGGGCTTTACAGACCCGGCTATGCAGGGCTGGACGTTTGAGAACGACAACGGCAAGTGCCCGCAAATGGAACACGCCCATTTCTATGTGGAGAACTGGGAAACCATGAAAGAGCGCAACATTGGCTATCTGCTATGGGGCGGCGTTGGCACAGGCAAGAGCTATTTTGCGGGCTGTATCGCAAATGCCCTTATGGAGCGTGAAATCCCCGTGTGCATGACAAACTTTGCATTGATATTGGGTGACCTTGCCGCCAGCTTTGAGGGCAGGAATGAATATATCTCCCGACTTTGCAGCTTCCCGCTGCTTATCCTTGACGATTTTGGAATGGAACGGGGAACGGAATACGGCTTAGAGCAGGTCTACAACGTGATTGACAGCCGTTACCGCAGCGGCAGGCCGCTGATCGTCACGACTAATCTCACGCTGGAGGACTTGCAGCACCCGGAGGACACCGCCCACGCCCGCATTTATGACCGTCTGATTGAAATGTGTTCTCCTGTCCGCTTTACCGGGAGCAACTTCCGAAAAGCCACGGCGCAGGAGAAAATGGGACAACTGAAAAAGCTGATGAACAGAAAGGAGAGCCGCCTATGACCAACACCCCAAAGAATGACCGCAGCACCCGCCGCCCGGATTGCGTGACGGAAATCCGCATAGGTAATTCTGTCCTTGTCGTTTCCGGCTATTTCAAGCAGGACACCACCGCCACCGCCGCCGATAAAATGCTGAAAGTGCTGGAAGCGGAAGCTGCTACACAAAAATCGGCAATTTGACGGGACGTAAAGAAGCAGAAAGGACTGTACAGCCAGCCCCGGCGTGTGGTATGATAGTCATACGGAATAGTGGGGCTGGCTGTCGGAAATGGAGGACACTATGTTAAGACAGACCACCCGAAACCTTATTACCGCCCTTTATCCGAGATTATCCCACGAGGACGAGCTGCAAGGTGAGAGCAATTCTATTTCAAACCAGAAGCGTATTCTTGAAACCTATGCGAAGCAGAACGGCTTTTCCAATCTGCAATGGTACACAGATGACGGTTATTCTGGGGCGAACTTCCAAAGACCCGGTTTTCAAGCCATGCTTGCGGACATTGAAGCCGGAAAAGTCGGCACCGTTATCGTCAAGGATATGTCACGGTTAGGGCGAAACTATCTGCAAGTGGGAATGTATACGGAAATGATTTTCCCACAGAAAGGCGTCCGCTTTATCGCTATCAATGACGGAGTGGACAGCGCACAGGGCGACAATGATTTTGCCCCTCTGCGGAACATTTTTAACGAATGGCTGGTGAGAGATACGAGCAAGAAAATCAAAGCAGTAAAACGGTCTAAGGGTATGAGCGGGAAGCCCGTCACGAGCAAACCCGTATACGGCTACTTTATGGACGAGGACGAAAATTTTATCATTGACGGGGAAGCCGCCCCTGTTGTGCGGCAGATTTACAGCTTGTGCCTTGCCGGGAACGGGCCGACCAAGATAGCCCGTATGCTCACAGAGCAGGAGATCCCCACGCCGGGAACGCTGGAATACCGTCGGACGGGAAGCACCCGCCGCTACCACCCCGGCTATGAGTGCAAGTGGGCGACCAATACCGTGGTACATATCCTTGAAAACAGGGAGTACACGGGCTGTCTGGTAAACTTCAAGACGGAGAAGCCGTCCTACAAGACCAAGCACAGCGTAGAGAACCCCATTGAGAAACAGGCGATTTTCGAGAACCACCATGAGCCTATCATTGACACCCAGATGTGGGAGCGTGTGCAGGAGTTACGCAAGCAGCGCAAACGCCCGAACCGCTATGATGAAGTGGGCTTATTCTCCGGCATACTCTTTTGTGCCGACTGCGGCAGCGTCCTTTACCAGCAGCGTTACCAGAACGCCACCCGCAAGCAGGATTGTTATATCTGCGGGAGCTACAAGAAGCGTACCCGTGACTGTACGGCGCACTTTATCCGCACCGACCTGTTGACCGCCGGAGTGACCGACAATCTGCGGAAAGTCACCAGCTATGCAGCGAAGCACGAAGCCCGGTTTATGAAGCTGCTGATCGAGCAGAACGAGGACGGGGGCAAGCGCAGGAACGCCGCAAGGAAAAAGGAGCTGGAAGCCGCCGAGAAGCGTATCAGCGAGTTATCCGCTATCTTCAAGCGGCTGTATGAGGACAGCGTGACCGGGCGCATTTCAGACGAGCGTTTCACGGAGCTGTCGGCAGACTATGAAGCCGAGCAGAAAGAACTGAAAGAGAGAGCCGCCGCTATCCGGGCAGAGCTTTCCAAAGCGCAGGAAGCCACGGTAAACGCAGAAAAGTTTATGAATGTTGTCCGCAAGTACACCAGCTTTGAAGAACTTACCCCTACCCTTTTGCGTGAGTTTGTGGAGAAAATCGTTGTGCATGAGTGCAGCTATGACGAGAACGGCACACGCAGACAGGACATTGATATTTATTACTCTTTCGTTGGCAAGGTAGACCTGCCCGAATGACCGCCCGACCTATCCGGCGCAATGCGCAAACGCCGGATAGGAACGGCAAAATTTTTTACACTTCTACTACTTCTTTATCACACATCAGCAAAGTATCAAGAGTTGTAATCAGTACATTCTTAGGATTTAGATGAAAAATAGGATTTACTATGATATGATTAGTTAAGAATTATATTTAATACGAAAGAGGAATGACACATTATTATGGAATTTTTCAGTTTGTTTTCAACAGTATTTTTTAATATAGCAATTACCTTTGGCCTGTTATTACTTATATACTTGTTTTTCTTTTCGGGCATTAGAGCACGTAAGGACCTGAAACCGGTTAAGTACATTTCCTACAAAAAGGATCATTTTCAGAAGAATTTTGAATTTACCTGTGAGTTTTGCGGATCCAAGGTATCTTCTGCGGATGAAAAATGTCCAACCTGTGGCGGTAATTTTGGAAAGAACAAGGAGTATCAGTTAAAGAAACGGGCCATGCATCAAAGGTATTTAGAGTATATGAAATCCCAGGAAGAAGCCATTACACAGGAAACGGAATATATAAGTACTACAATGCAGGCAATTCAAAAATATAAGCTGATACGTCATAAATACTACAATTTTGAAATCGGCGAGCCTCCGGTTTATAAACCTGCAAGTGATTATGAATTTACCTGTGAATACTGTGATAATAAGATAAGAGGAAAAAGCACAGACGAAAAGGGGTGTAGTAATTGTGGGGCTTCTTATAAAGAAAACCTGGAATTATTGGTACGCGAAGAGGAAGACCGTCTGGAAAAACGCCATTATGACGAATATATGAAACTGAAGGATCTGGAGTGGGAGCAGAATATCAGGAATGAGCGAAGAGATGCAAACATTGATGAAAAGTATGGGACACCTATCCGATTTATGGAGAAAAATGCAAAGGTTATTGCGCTGGTCATTTTGCTTGGGCTTATGATGATTTCCGTGGGAATAACAGTTTTGATTTTAAAGTTTAGGTAAAACAGGATGAGTATATCTGACGTGAAGGGAGATCACATGGACATTCTATTTAAAAACGATGATTTTGTATTTTCCTACAGGGTTGGCGGTATATTGATCCATAATGAAAAGATCCTGTTGCAACGTCCGAAAAATGATGACTATGCTATCATCGGCGGGCATGTTGCGGCTATGGAGACCAGCATGGAAACGCTGAAACGGGAGTTTGAAGAAGAACTTCACGCTGAGATAGAGGTAGATAATCTGCTGGCTATAGGCGAAATTTATTTTCCATGGGGAAAGAGACCCTGCCACCAGATCTGCTTATATTATAATGTTCATTTAATGGACGATAGTATTCCTATGGATGGGGTGTTTCATGGATATGATGAATTGGATCATGAGAGAATCAATCTGGATTTCTGCTGGATTCCGCTGGAGGAACTAAGGAAGGACACGAAGGTATATCCATTGGAACTGATACCTTACATACTTGAGCAGAGAAAAGAAACGGTACATTTTGTTTCAAGGCAGATTTAATTGAGAGGGCAAGGAAAGAAAATGCTGGAAGTAAAATTTTATGACTCAGTGGATGATTCCCTGTTGAAGTTTGCGGTGATCGTCTCACAGAGCAATGGCAAATGGGTATTTTGCAAGCATAAAGAAAGAGACACCTATGAAGTTCCGGGTGGACATAGAGAAGCCGGTGAAAGCATTCTTGAAACGGCGAAAAGAGAATTGCAGGAAGAAACCGGTGCAATCAGGTTCGATATGAAGCCCCTGTGTGTATACTCTGTAACCGGGAAGACCAGAGTAAATGATACGGGAGAAGAATCCTTTGGGCTGCTTTGCTATGCGGAGATAACAGAATTTGCGACAGAACTGCATAGCGAGATGGAGAAGATAGTACTCTTGGACGGACTGCCGGAGGAGTGGACGTATCCGCTGATACAGCCGAAATTGATAGAGAAGTATTTGCAGATGAAAAATACTATTGATTTTCGCCTGCGTGCTTGATAGAATGTAGATGTAATGAAAGTTTACCGCTGACCGATATGCGGGATATAAATGGTTGGGTCGAAAGTGTAGTCCTTCGCCGTGAGGCGGGGGACTTTTTATATTGAAGTATATAAAGAAATTCCTGTTAAGATTATACCTTGAATTAAGATAATCAAGTGAATTATAATGATTTTAGTTAAAAAATAAATTTTGCTACATTTAGGAGGTCCCCATGCTATTTATAGAATACCCCAAATGTTCCACCTGTCAAAAGGCAAAAAAGTGGCTGGAGGAACATAATATCACCTATACAGATCGTCACATTGTAGAGGACAACCCCACCTACGAAGAATTAAAAGAATGGCAGAGCAGAAGTGGGCTGCCGTTAAAGAAATTCTTCAATACCAGTGGGTTGTTATATAAGAACATGCAGTTGAAGGACAAGCTTCCGAACATGACGGAAGAGGAACAACTTCGGCTGCTGGCCACGGACGGAATGCTGGTAAAGCGGCCGTTTGTTGTGGACGGGGATCTGGTGTTGACCGGATTCCGGGAAGCAGAATGGAAGGAAAAATTAATTTAGTACAAGGAGGACGAATATGAGCAGAGTAAATTTTGGAGCAAAGCCGGTAATGTATCCCATGCCGGTGCTGATCATTGCAACTTATGACGAAAATGGAGTACCCGATGCCATGAACGCAGCATGGGGAATCATTACGGACATGAATGAGATCTCCATCAGTATGTCAGAGCATAAGACCACGGAGAATCTGGCAAAGACCGGAGCATTTACCGTAAGTATCGGAACCGAAGATACCGTGGTAGCCTGCGACTATGTGGGCGTGGAATCTGCGAAGAAAGTACCTGATAAATTCTCAAAGTCCGGTTTCCATGCAGCCAAGAGTGATTTTGTCAATGCACCGTTGATCGATGAACTTCCCATGGCGCTGGAATGTAAGGTGAAAAGTTTTGAAGACGGCATTCTGGTGGGCGATATCGTCAACGTCAATGCGGACGAAAGCATCCTGACGGATGGCAAGATCGATCCGAAGAAATTGAAGCCAATCAGCTATGATCCTGTGAATAATACTTATCTTGCAATGGGAGATAAAGTAGGAAATGCTTTTAAAGACGGTTTGAAATTGAAATAGTAAGATCAAAGAACGCAGGAGGTTTAACTCTCCTGCGTTCCCATCTCATCGGTAGTAGAGCGGATATGTTCTACTGCCGTTTTTACTTGTTCTGCGCAATCCAGGTTGTTCTGGCTCATGGTGTGCACCTGTTCGGCATTAGCTGTGACTTCTTCGGTTACAGCGGACAGATGGGAGATGTTTTCCATAATCTTATTATTGGATTCTGACAAGCCCAGAATGTGGTGATTTACTTCTTCTACCTGGGAAGCCAGTGCTTCCATATTTTTGTTCAGCTGTTCGAAAGTCTCGGAAGCAGCCAGGATCTTTTCGCCCTGTTGTTCGGTAGCTTCAATGGAACCGTTGATAGTGTTGACTACCATGTTGGCATTGGCATTCAGCTCGTTGGTAATCTTGGTGATCTCTTCAGTAAAGCTCTTGGTCTGCTCCGCCAGCTGACGGATCTGCTGTGCTACAACAGCGAAACCACGTCCGGCTTCACCGGCACGGGCACTTTCGATGGAAGCGTTCAGGGCTAAAAGATTTGTCTGACCGGAGATTGCCATGATGCTTCCGGCGATAGTTTCCACCTCTTTTGTCTTTTCCTGTAATTTTGCCATGGCATCGGTGACGGAATGGTTGGTATCTTTGATCATGGCGGACTGCTGTTTTAAGGATTCCATAGCAGCCATGTTTTTACGGATGCTTTCGTTAGAATCCTCAGCAATCTGAACCATTTGCTCGGAGATATGACTGGTCTGCTCGATAGCATTCTGAATCGTACCGGTCATCTGGCTCTGCTCTTCAATGCTGGTGGCAGTCATATTGGTGGCATCGGAAATTTCCTGCATGCTGTTGGCAACAGATTCCGTAGTTTGTACCAGCTGGTTCATAAGCCCTGTGGTTTTGGTGGTCTCCTGATGTACGGTCTGGGATACGTCCAGAACATTATCCAGTACTTCTTTTACATGTTTATGTTCTTCACGGGAAGAATCGATGGCATCATTGTTAAATAATATAGCAATCTTACCGGTTTCCAAAATAATGATTCCAATCAGGAATACCAGCAGGGTAGAGCAGATGGCATTCACATCCTGACCGTAGATTCCCTTCGTAGCCTGAACAATCATGACGATCAGGTAGAGCACGAATAATCCCAAAGCGGTTTTCTTCAGAGATTTTTTCTCATAATAAGGAATCTGTAATATGAAAATGGCGATCAGTGCATAGTGGATGAAGCTTGCATCTGTCTGTAAACCGACCAACAGATACTCAATGCCGATCTCGATGGTAGCGAAGACTTTTAAAAGTCGTGTCGCCTTATTTCGAAGGTGTGTCACGGTATTTATCACACAGAAAACGGCGATCAGAATGGTATTTGCGTATGTAACAATGGGCGCAATGTTGTGATTTGCCAGTTTTAACCACAGATAAAACAGGAACACGATCGCCAAAAGCGAAGAAGCGATAATATAGAACTGGTTCATTCTGATATTGCGTTTCGCGGTATCCGTATAACGATATTTATTATTTTCTTTCATATTCATAAGCCCCCTCCGTATTCATATTGATACTATTATAAGTGTAACTGCTTTCACCAATTTTTTCTACATTTTTATTCCATTTTTTGAAAAAAATATGGAAATAAAAAAGAAAATTGATACTGATTTTCAATACCAAATGCGCTATAATACTTCTGTTACAGCACAGAACATTAAGATGTTGAGATACGAAAGGATACAGAAGTGTTATGACACTGAAAGAATTGGAAATCGGTAAAAGCGCCGTGATCGAAACCGTCGGTGGTTCCGGAGAACTCAGACAGCATTTCCTGGATATGGGTATGATCCCGGGAGCGGAGGTGACGGTGGTAAAGCTGGCTCCGATGGGGGATCCCATGGAATTGCAGGTGCACGGCTATGAACTAACGTTGCGTTTGGCGGAAGCGGATCAGATCGAGATCGCACCCATATCGAAGAGAACAAGAGAACATAAAGGGCTGGACCGGGTGACGGATGCGGAGCACCCGGGCTTAGGTGAGGATGGAAAATACCATTCGAAAAAAGACGAGAATCCTCTGCCGGAGGGAACGACACTTACGTTCGCCCTGGCGGGAAATCAGAACTGCGGCAAGACTACACTGTTCAATCAGCTCACCGGCTCGAATCAGCATGTGGGAAATTTCCCCGGAGTTACCGTAGACCGTAAGGACGGCTCCATCAAGGGGTATCCGGATACTTTGGTGACAGACCTGCCCGGTATTTATTCCATGTCCCCTTACAGCAGTGAAGAGATCGTATCCCGTAATTTTATCCTGTATGAGAAACCCAGAGCTATCATCAATATCGTGGATGCGACGAATATCGAGCGTAATCTGTATCTGACCATGCAGTTGTTGGAAATGAACATTCCTATGGTCGTAGCCTTGAACATGATGGATGAAGTCACCGGCAATCACGGCTCCATCGATGTGAACGCCATGGAAGCGTTCCTGGGAGTACCCGTAATCCCCATTTCCGCTGCGAAAAACGAAGGCGTGGACGAACTGATCCGCCATGCAGTCCATGTGGCAAAATATCAGGAACGGCCGCTGCGGCAGGATTTCTGCGATAAAAACGATCATGACGGTTCCGTACACCGCTGCATCCATGCGGTATGCCATCTGATCGAGGATCATGCGGAGTCTGCAAAGCTGCCCCTGCGTTTCGCTGCCAACAAAGCCATTGAAGGAGACCACCTGATCCTGGAGAAGCTGCAGCTGGATGAAAATGAAAAAGAAATGCTGGAGCACATTGTCTGTCAGATGGAGGCGGAGCGTGGCGTGGACAGAAGTGCAGCCATTGCCGATATGCGTTTTGATTTTATCGAGAGATTATGCGAGCAGACAGTAGTAAAACCCAAAGAAAGTAAGGAACGGATCCGCAGTGAGAAGATCGACCGGATCCTCACCGGAAAATATACGGCAATTCCCTGTTTTATCCTGATCATGTTGCTGGTATTCTATCTGACTTTCAATGTCATCGGAGCGTGGCTCCAGGGACTGCTGGAACTGGGAATCGGAAAATTGACGGAGATCACAGATGCGGCATTGACGGCAGCTCATGTCAACAGTGCGGTCCAAAGCCTTGTAATAGACGGTATCTTTACCGGTGTGGGAAGTGTATTGAGTTTCCTGCCCATCGTGGTCACTCTGTTTTTCTTCCTGTCTCTGATGGAGGACAGCGGCTATATTGCCCGTGTGGCATTTGTTATGGATAAGCTGCTTCGAAAGATCGGTTTGTCCGGACGAAGCATTGTGCCGATGCTGATCGGGTTCGGATGTACGGTCCCGGCAGTCATGGCCACGAGAACACTGACCAGTGAGAGAGATCGTAAGATGACGATCCTGCTGACACCGTTTATGAGCTGTTCCGCAAAATTGCCGATCTATTCGTTCTTCGTGAGCGTATTTTTCCCGGGAAAAGGCGGACTGATCATGTCGGCATTGTATCTGTTTGGTATCCTGATGGGAATTCTGGTAGCATTTTTATACCGGGGCACGTTGTTCCAGGGAGAACCGGTGCCCTTTGTAATGGAACTGCCGAACTACCGTCTGCCGGGAGCCAAAAATGTAGGGCAGCTGTTGTGGGAAAAGGCAAAAGACTTTTTACAGAAAGCATTCACTGTGATCTTCATTGCTACCATCGTGGTATGGTTCCTGCAGAGCTTTGACCTGAAACTGAATCTCGTTGAGGATTCGGCAAACAGTATGCTGGCTATGGTATCCGGTCTGCTGGTACCGCTGTTTCGACCGCTCGGCCTGGGTGACTGGCGGATCTGCACCTCTCTGATCAGCGGATTCATGGCAAAAGAAAGTGTGGTAGCAACCCTGGAAGTATTGTTCGGCAGCAGCATTGCCACGGTACTTACCCCGCTGGCAGCCGCGTCGTTACTGGTATTCAGTCTGCTGTATACTCCCTGCGTGGCAGCCATCGCTTCTGTCCGCAGAGAACTGGGTGGAAAATGGGCCATCGCCGTGGTACTCTGGCAGTGTTTTGTGGCATGGGTGGCAGCCTTCCTGGTACATAGTATTGGCTTGCTGATGGGATTCTAGGTATTTCAGAGGATAAGATGACAAATAGAAAACCTGCAGGGGATTATTCCTCCTGCAGGTATTTTATTACACATTTCAGTTCCGGAGAGATCCATTTGTTCCGGTGATACAGAAGCTGCCGCCAGATGTCCGGATGAATCTCTGCCATGGGGAGACTGACGAGATTTCCTTTTGCAAGATCTTCCGCTACAACGAACTCCGGCAGATAGGAGATGCCGAGACCCTGACACAGAAGATTGCGGATCAGCTGGGTATCGCCTACCTCCATGATGGGCATTGTCTCCTTACCGTTTTGGGAGAGCAGATCATCCAGAGCAGCCCGGTAACTCATGTTTTTCTCTGTCAGAATCAGCGGATATTCCAGAATCTGTTCCAGGGTGATCTGAGACTGTTCGGCTAAGGGGTGACCGGCACCGGTGACGAAGTGAATATCCACCGGAGCCTCGAAAGCAGTCACATAATTGTGATTAAAAATACGGCGGTCCAGCGTGTATACAATGTCCACCTGATTCTGTCCCAGCATCTGGAACATTTCGTCAGTGCTGGTAGCGACGATCTTCAACCGGATCCCGGGATATTTTTCATGAAAATCTTTAAAACGGCTGTGAAATTCCCAGCTGGCCAGGGACTCTGCAATGGCGATCCGCACCAGACCCTCAGGGGCGGTATTACCGCTGATGTGGGTGGCTTCGGCGGCGAGACGCAGGATCTGCTGGGCCAGGGGCAGCAGCTTCTCCCCCTCATTGGTCAGGGTTACGGTATGCCCGATCCGCTCAAACAGAGGGATGGACAGCTCCTTTTCCAATTGTTTGATCTGAAAGGATACGGTGGACTGGGTATAACCCAGACGTCCGGCCGCCAGCGTAAAGCTCTTCAGTTCGTTCACCATAACAAAGGTTTCCAGATTTTTGACATCCATAGAGTAGATACACTTTCTATATTGTAAATTTAATTCTTCGATCAATGCAATGCAAATAATTTGTTTTTCAAATATTTAAGAAAATTATATAATGAGAAAATAGGGCTGTCAATGTGAAAAGATGGCGAAAATATGGGAAAATAGCAAAAATATATGCCGTATCCCGTGTTTAGAATAAGTAGTTTTGGGAAGGATCAGAGGTATGGAAAACAGAGAAAGACTGGGGAGTCGTTTGGGATTTATCATGCTGTCGGCGGGGTGTGCCATCGGCTGCGGAAATGTGTGGAAATTCCCGTGGATGTGCGGGCAGAACGGTGGCGGAAGCTTCATGCTGATCTACGTGATCTGCCTGATCGTGCTGGGCCTGCCCACCATGATCATGGAATTCTCCGTGGGGCGCGCGGCGCAGACGAGTCCCCTTTATATGTATCGGAAATTATCCGGCGGCAGGGGAAAATGGAATCTGTGGGGCATCGTCTGTCTCATCGGAAACATTGCGTTGATCGCTTTCTATGCGGTGGTGTCCGGATGGATTCTCTATTATTTCGTAAAATATCTGACAGGGCAGAATCAGGATTTCGGTTTTGAAAAAATGATCACGACGCCCTCGGTGAATGTGACATATCTGTTAGTCACCTTGCTGATCGCTTTTGTTATTTTAAGCTTCAACCTGCAGGGCGGTCTGGAACGTATTACCAAATATATGATGTCAGCATTGATCGTGCTGATGCTGGTGCTGGCGGTGCACAGCTTTACCCTTCCGGGAGCAGGAGAGGGATTGAACTTCTATCTGATCCCACATTTCTCCAAAATCACCGGTTCTGTGGTGGTAGGCGCCATGAATCAGGCATTTTTCACCTTGTCCGTGGGAATGGGCGGTATGGCAATCTTCGGAAGCTATATCGGCAAGGACCGTTCTCTCATGGGTGAGTCTATCCATATTATTATCCTGGATACACTGGTGGCAGTGATCGCCGGTATCATTATATTTCCGGCATGCTTCACTTATGATGTGGAAGTGACGGCGGGTCCCAGCCTTCTGTTCGATACTATGGCGACCGTATTTAACAACATGGCAGGCGGCAGATGGTGGGGAACCTTATTTTTCCTGTTCATGGTGTTCGCAGCTATGTCCACAGTGTTAGGCGTGTGTGAAAATATTCTGGCCATGATCCGGGAACTGACCGGATGGTCCAGACCGGCAGGGTGCGTGGCGTGTGGTGCCGGATGTTTCCTGTTGGCTCTGACGACAGCACTGGGCTTCAGTGTATTTCATTTTCAACCGTTTGCAGCAGGGACGACCTGGCTCGATTTCTGGGATTTCCTGGTGTCGAATAATATCATGCCCATAGGTTCTATCCTGCTGGCGGTGTTTTGTTGTTATAAGGTCGGCTGGGGCTGGGACAGATTCCTGGAGGAAGCAAATGCCGGCAAGGGCTTAAAGGTCCAGCCGTGGATGAAGCCGGTGTTCAAATATTTTGTGCCGGCGGCAGTGCTGTTCATCTATGTGTACGGAATGGTAAATTTTGCATGGAAATAGGAGAAATGAGATCAAGATAGGAAGAGACAAACGACGGTGGGGTGAGAACTCTGCCGTTTTTGTGTATAGGATGAGCAGGGAAGTGGTTGCGTTGCAACTTAAAATTAGGTAGTATGTAACTATTCAGAGTCATGTAAATCAGGTCAACATGTATGCCGAATGTTTGCATTCGTAAGAACATTTGACACGATTTATAGGGCGAAGTAACCATATGAGCAAAAGTAAAGCCTCGTAGAGGCAATTTTGAGAATGTAATTCGGAATAGTTACGGCAGCATATATAGAAGCAGGAGGCGTCTATGACAGAGCAGGAGATCCGGACGATATTAAGCAGACAAAGAGAATATTTTGCCACGGGAGCCACACTTTCCCGGAAATTTCGGTCAGAACAGCTGGGAAAACTAAAGACCTCTCTACAACGTCATGAGGCAGAACTGAACGATGCTCTGCACCGGGATCTGGGGAAAAGCCGGATGGAGAGCTATATGTGCGAGATCGGCCTGACTCTGTCGGAGTTGACCTGGATGAAGAAGCACCTGCGGGGATTGATGCGGGAAAAGAGGGTGCCGACACCGTTATCCCAGTTCGCAGCGCGAAGCTTCCGCTCCCCGTCACCTTACGGAACCGTATTGATCATGAGTCCCTGGAATTACCCGGTGCTCCTGACACTGGATCCCCTCATTGATGCTATTGCCGCCGGAAATACGGCAATGGTAAAACCCAGTGCTTATGCACCGGCGACGGCAGCAGTGTTGAAAGATATTTTGGAAGAATGTTTCCCAACGGAATATGTGGCGGTCATCACCGGCGGCAGAGCAGAGAATCAGGCACTGTTAAAGCAGCGGTTTGATATGATATTTTTCACCGGAGGCAAGACCGTGGGCCGGGAGGTGCTTCGCAGCGCTGCGGAATATCTGACTCCGGTGACTCTGGAACTGGGCGGAAAAAGCCCCTGCATCGTGGATGCAACGGCAAAGATCCCGCTGGCAGCCCGGAGGATCGTATTCGGAAAATATCTAAACTGCGGGCAGACCTGCGTGGCACCGGATTATGTGTTGTGTGATGTTCGGATCCGCGACCAACTGGTGGAAACCATTCGGGCGGAAATCACGCGACAGTTTGGAGAAAATCCCCTGAAGAATCCGGATTATGGGAAAATTATCAACGAAAAGCATTTTCACAGACTGCTGGGATTGCTGGATCCGGAAAAGATCGTCTGCGGCGGACAGTATGATGAGAAAACACTGCGGATCGCTCCCACGGTGATGACGGACGTGGACTGGACGGATGCCGTGATGGGAGAAGAAATCTTTGGCCCGATCCTGCCGGTGCTGACGTATAATACAAATGATACGGAAAAAGGTGTTGCGCGAAGCGGTTGTTGCGGAGAGTCCTTCGGGAAGCATGCAGCCTCGAAAGATTTCGTGGATTGGGCAATCCGCTGTGTGGAGGAACATCCCCATCCTCTGGCTCTGTATGTTTTCAGCGAAGACAAAAAGGCCCAGAGGCGGATCCTGGAGCATTGCCATTTTGGCGGCGGATGCATCAATGACACCATCATCCACCTGGCCACCAGCGCCATGCCCTTCGGCGGTGTGGGCGAGAGCGGCATGGGCGGCTACCATGGCCGCGCCGGATTCGAGACCTTCAGCCATTATCGGAGTATTGTGGACAAAAAGACATGGATGGATCTACCGATACGGTACCAGAGGTATGATGAGAAAAAAGAGAAGATGTTGCGGAGGTTTTTAAGGTAACGTCCTGAAAAGTGTGAGATGGCACGAGATTACGTCCTGAAAAGTGTAGTGTATAGCCTAAATTACGTTCTGAAAAATGTAATAGCAGGATATTTACGTGAAATAATATAGAAATCGTGAAGGAAAGAAGGTAATTAGTATGAACTTTATCAAACAGAAATGCATTACAGCGGCAGTATTATTGCTGGTTGCTATTTTGTCCATAACGGTTGTAGGAAAATACGCCTCCGCACCGGAGAATCACCAAAAGACGATTGCCTCTCTCGATGAGAAAAAGCAGACAGTCATGGAACTGACGGCGGCGTCCACGGTGACCTCGGCGCTGATTACCTTGCTTCCGGGTGACACGGCAACACCCATCGCGGAGAAAATGGCGGATGTCAGCGGGTATCTGCTGATTGTGCTCTGTGCCATCTATCTGGAAAAATATCTCGTGACCATCACCGGCTATGTGGCATTTACCTACCTGATTCCGATTGCCTGTGGCTTGTGGATATTCAATCTGATCTTTGCAAATGCCACGGTACGAAAACTGGCAGCAAAGCTTGCGGTGTTCGGCTTGGCGATCTCCTTCGTGGTTCCTGCCAGTGTGAAGATCTCTGACCTTATCGGAGACACCTATCAGGCGCAGATCGAAGCAACCATTGAAGATGCCAAGGATACACAGAATATATTGGAAAACAGTGATCTGGTGAATGACACCAATGAGGCGGAAGCCAACGGAACTGGTGCAGCGGGAACTGCTACAGGCAATGCGCAGGAGAAGGATAACAGCAATTCCGGTTCCGTTACCAATATCTTTGACTGGGCAAAGGATGCCATTTCCAGTGCTAAGGACTCGGTGGCGAATGTCGTGGAAAATGTGACGATTTCTACCGAAGATCTGGTGCAGAAGGTGGAGAATTCCCTGAATCACTTTATCGAGGCGGTTGCAGTGATGATTATTACCTCCTGCGTGATTCCGATGCTGGTATTGCTATTGTTCTTCTGGATGGTGAAGATTGTGCTGGATGTGGATTTGGGCGGGGTGAAGATTAAGGGGATGTTGCCGGAACATAAGGGATAGTTGATTTAATTATATCATTTTTCAACAAATGATATAATTAAACTAAAAATGATTAAATTAAAAGAAATAAAAAAGGCACTTGACATAGTTGCACAACACCTTAACTTATTATGGGAGGTGCATATGATGGCACAAATTAATTTGTCAATTGATGATGACTTGTTTGATTTGTTGAAAGATGATGCAGATGGACACAACTGTACGGTGAATGTTTATCTTGTAAGGAGAGAATTGTTTGTAGGTGGGGTGATTGGACTGGCGGAGAGAACAGGAAAATCGTAACAAGCATATGAAAAGAATAATTTAATATGAGATGGGACACCGGTTGGAGAGATCTGACCGGTGTTTTTGTTTATAAAGTTGGTTATGGCTGAATTGTTACTTGAAGATTGCAATTGTCAATTTTTCTAATTGAGAAAATTGCTAAAAGTTGATATAATATTTCTAATAGTGAGCATAAAGTGTTTGTTGAAATCGGAGGAACCAAATGATTGTTAATTACGATAAATTATGGGGTATCTTAAAAGAGAGAAACATGAAGAAAACAGAGCTTATTAAGAAGGCAAAAATTAGTACCAATGCCATGGCGAAGCTTGGTAAAAATGAGGATGTCCGAGTGGAAATACTGATTAAGATATGCAAAGCTCTGGATTGTAAAATAGACGATATTGTTGAATATTAGAGGATATTGAGGGAGGAGAGTTAAGCATCTGGTAAAAATTATTTTTGCATATTAACTTCCGATAATAGAAAATTATGAGAAGGAGGCTTTACAATGGGAAACTTTGAATTCTTAAAAAATAAATGGGAAGAGTTGGCGAAATTGGGAGAGTTGGCGGAGCAGTATTTATATTCAGATACAAATACTTGTTTTCTTAAGATGGGGCTGCTTGCAGAACATATAGTTGAATATATGCTTGCTTATGATGGAATTCCACAGCCGGAATATGACAATACTCATGCTAATAGAATTAATTTGTTACGAAGAAATGACTTGTTGCCGAGAGAGATTGATAATATTCTTTATGTGCTTAGAAAAACAAGAAATGATGCAGCACATAATGGTATGGAATCATTTGACAAAGCAAAAGATAATTTGGAACTTACATATGATTTGGCATCTTGGTTCATGCAGACATATGGAGATTATAGTTATGAGCCAAAAGCTTATGTTATGCCAAAGAATGTGACAGTCAATATTGCAGAGTTGGAAGAAAAAAGCAAAGAGCAAGAAGCATGTATTGAAGGTCTTAAGAAGCAGATAGAAGAGTTGCAGAAATCTGGAAAAGCATCTTCGGAAAGAAAGGATAAAGCATATGCATATGCAAAGAAATATCCACTGTCAGAACATGATACAAGGATGATTATTGACAAACAATTACGTGAAGTTGGCTGGGAGGCTGATACGGATAATCTTCGGCAATCGAAAGGAATAAAACCGCAAAAAGGAAGAAATATTGCTATAGCAGAGTGGAAAACAGATTCTGCGGTTGGAAAAAAAGGATTTGTTGATTATGCTCTTTTTGTTGGGGAAACCATGGTGGGAGTAATTGAGGCGAAAAAGGAGCATATTGATGTTTCAGCTGTAATAGATGGACAGTGTAAGGAATATGCAAAATTGATTACAAAGGAAGACCAGAAAAAGTATTGTATCAAACAATTCGGCCAGTATCATGTGCCATTTTTGTTTGCGACTAATGGAAGACCTTATTTAAAGCAGTTAGAAACTAAGTCAGGTATATGGTTTTTAGATGTGAGAAATGGTGCTGCACCTAAGGCTTTGCCAGGCTGGAAGAGTCCAGAAGGTTTGATGGAAGAGTTGCATCAGGACATAGAAGAAGCACAACAGGAACTTGAACACACGGATTATTCAATATTAGAGGACAAAAGTGGATTAAATCTTCGTTATTATCAGATAGAAGCAATTAAGGCTGTAGAGAAGGCTGTTGCCGAAGGAAAAAGAGAAGTGCTTCTTTCGATGGCGACAGGTACTGGTAAAACAAGAACAATTTTAGGCATGATATATAGATTCTTGAAGGCTAAGCGATTTAGAAGAGTTTTGTTCCTTGTAGATAGAACAGCGTTAGGTGATCAGGCATTGGATACATTTAAGGAAGTTAAATTAGAAGATTTGATGACTTTAAATGAGATTTACAATGTGAAGGAGCTAGAAGATAAAGACTTTGATCCGGAAACAAGGGTACAGATTGCAACTGTACAAAGTTTAGTAAAAAGAATTATGTACAATGAAGGTGATTCAATACCTGCAGTATCAGATTATGACCTTATTGTGATTGACGAAGCGCACAGGGGTTACATATTTGATAAAGAACTTGGCGATGCTGAAATTATTTATAGAGACCAGCGTGATTTTATGAGTAAATACCGTTCTGTAATTGAGTATTTTGATGCTGTAAAAGTTGCACTGACAGCAACGCCGGCATTGCATACAACACAGATATTTGGTCCTCCAGTGTATACATACAGTTATAGAACTGCCGTAATAGATGGATATTTGATTGATCATGATGCACCACATATTATTGAAACAAAGCTGAGTCATGATGGAATTAAGTATCATAAAGGAGAGGTTGTTCCAGTATATAATCCGGAGACAGGAGAATTGGAAAATAGTGCAGAACTTGAAGATGAACTGGAGTTTGAAGTTGAAAACTTCAATAAGCAGGTTATAACGCGTTCTTTTAATGAAACGGTACTTAAGGAGATTTTTTTGCCGGCGCATCCTACAATGGACAATATGGGAGTAGACCCGGAAGATAAGATGCAAGGCAAGACGCTTATATTTGCGGTAGATGATGCACATGCGGATATGATAGTTGACATTTTGAAAAAGATGTACACAGAAATAGGCGTGGATGAAGATTGCATTAAGAAGATTACCGGGTCAATTGAAGGTAAAAACAAGAAAAAAATTGCGGAAGCAATTAGACATTTTAAGAATGATTCAAAACCAAGTATTGTCGTAACAGTTGATTTATTGACAACGGGAATTGATGTAGAGGAAATAACAAGATTAGTATTCCTTAGAAGAATTAAATCAAGAATTTTATTTGAACAGATGCTTGGTAGGGCAACACGCCTTTGCGATGAAATAGGGAAAGACCATTTTGAAATTTATGATGCAGTAGGTGTATATGAGGCATTAGAACCGGTAAGCTCCATGAAGCCGGTAGTTGTAAATCCGACTGTTACATTCGATGAAATTATTGATGGTTTGGGACAACTTGAGACAGCAGAACAGAAGCAAAGTCAAATTGATATACTGATAGCTAAGTTGCTACGCCGCAAAAAGAAAATGACAGAGAATCAAAAAGAACATTTTACAGATTTGGCTGGGGCAACACCGGAAGAATTCCTAAAAAAGGTAAAAAATATGGAGCCGGAAGAGGCATCAAGATATATTCAAGATAGAAAGATTGCTTTTGAGGTGTTTCATTCATGCACATATGCTCTAAAACCGAAAGTGTTCAGTGTTCATGAGGATACGCTTTATGGTCATACAAGAGGATATGGAAAAGCTACAAAACCGGAAGATTATCTGGAAGAATTTAAGCAATTTGTATTGAATAATATGAATGAAATAGAAGCTTTGACTATTGTTTGCACAAGACCAAAGGAATTGACAAGAGAAGCATTGAAAAGCTTAAAATTAGAGTTGGACAGACATTCATTCAATGAAACGTTGCTTAATACGGCGTGGAAGCAGATGACAAACGAGGATATAACAGCGGATATTATAAGCTTCATAAGGCAGCAGGCATTGGGAGATGCCTTGATAAGTCATGAAACCCGAATAAAGCAAGCTGTAGCTAAGGTAAAGGCAATGCATCCAGAGTTGAATGTGGTACAGAATAAATGGCTAAATAGAATTGAAAAGCAGTTGCTTAACGAAACAGTATTAAATCGCGAAACCTTTGAAACGGATGCATTCAAGAATGAAGGTGGCTTCAAAAAGGTAAATGCTGCATTCGGAAACAAACTGGATGAAATTATTGAAGAAATTAACGAGGCATTATATTGTGCTTAAGACGGAGGTAATGACAGATGAACAACAGTGAAATTGTATCAAAGCTGTGGAATCTTTGTAATGTATTAAGAGATGATGGAATCACCTATCATCAGTATGTAACAGAACTCACTTATATTTTGTTTTTGAAGATGGCAAAAGAGACAGAAACAGAAGGAGCAATTCCAGAAGAATATAGATGGGATGAACTTGTAAAACGAGATGGTGTAGAGTTAAAGAAATTCTATAATAATTTGCTGACAGACTTGGGAGAACATGGCGGCGGGAGAATAAAAGAGATTTATTCTGGTGCCCGTTCAAACATTGAGGAACCTGCAAATCTGAGAAAAATTATAACTAATATAGACGGATTAGACTGGTATTCAGCGAAAGAAGAAGGACTTGGAAACCTATACGAAGGTCTTTTAGAGAAGAATGCAAATGAGAAAAAATCAGGTGCCGGTCAGTATTTCACACCGAGAGTATTGATTGATGTTATGACAGAATTAATTGCACCTCAGCCGGGGGAGAGATGTAATGACCCAGCTTGTGGCACTTTTGGATTTATGATTGCTGCTGATAGATATGTAAAAGAACATACAGACGATTTGTTTGATTTAACAGCAGAACAACAAGCATTCCAAAGAAATGAAGCGTTTACTGGTGGGGAGCTTGTGCACGAAACGCACAGATTGGCGTTGATGAATGCGATGCTTCATGACATTAATGGTAAAATTCAGCTTGGAGATACATTGTCAAATATGGGAAAATCTATGAAAGGTTATGATGTGGTATTGACTAATCCGCCTTTTGGAACTAAGAAGGGCGGTGAACGTGCCAGTCGAGATGATTTGACTTTCCTTACAAGCAATAAACAGCTTAATTTCTTGCAGCATATTTATCGTTCTTTAAGGACTGATACAGGAAAAGCACGTGCTGCGGTAGTATTACCGGATAATGTATTATTTGCAGATGGTGACGGTGAAAGCATACGTAAAGATTTAATGGAAAAATGTAATCTTCACACTATACTTAGGTTACCTACTGGTATTTTTTACGCACAAGGCGTAAAGACGAATGTTCTTTTCTTTGACAGAGGTAAGAGTGATACTGGGAATACAAAAGAAGTATGGATATATGACTTGCGTTCTGATATGCCGTCATTTGGTAAAACAAATCCGTTGCAGAGGAGTCATTTTGACGAATTTGTAGAATGTTATTGTGCCGGACATATGGAAGATAGAAAGCCAACATATTCAGAAGAAAATCCAGAGGGAAGATGGAGAAAATATAGTTACGAAGAGATTCTACAGCGAGATAAAACAAGCCTTGATATAACTTGGATTCGTTCAGGAAATGATACGGATGATAGAAGCTTGGCAGAATTATTAGGCGAGATTGAGGAAAAAGCATCTAACATAAATGAAGCAGTTGCTGCATTGAAAGCGCTTATTGGAGATTTGGAGGAGTAATCATGGATACAAAAGCATTACGCCAAAAGATATTAGATTTGGCGATAAGAGGTAAATTGGTTCCACAGGATCCAAACGATGAACCGGCATCTGTACTTCTGGAAAAAATCCGTGCTGAAAAGCAACAGATGGTTAAAGATGGCAGGCTAAAAGCCAAGGATATTAAGAATGATACTATTATCTTTAAAGGTGAGGATAATTTACATTATGAGAAGTTC
>DLZQ01000081.1 GCA_003447295.1 Lachnospiraceae bacterium | reverse complement strand
ATCTGCTGTCTTCCCTGTGATACACCGTTTACGAACAGTTCCACCTCCGGAGCATTGCTGGTGATCCGCACATCCACCTGCTGCCCCGGATTGAAATCCCAGTAAGGGTAGACATGAATCATGGGATCTTTTTTCACGTCTGTCCACTCTGCGCGGAAGAGATAATAGGAATCCTTCGGAAATCCCGCTGTATCCATCTGCCCGAAATAGCTGTTTTTCGTCTGATAAGGTGTCGGTTCACCGATGTAGTCAATGGCTGTCCAGATGAACTGTCCACAGGAATAGGGGATATCTCTGTCCATAATGATACAATATTCCGTATTTTGGGCTGCCCAGCTGGTAGTACTGTTGCCCAGAGCGGAGCACTGTTCGTCTGCTTCGATCAGTGTCGCCCGATCCAGCGGGAAATGATAGATGCCGCGGCTCCGTACGACAGAAGAAGTCTCACTTCCGTAAATGATCCAGTCCGGATACTTTTTATGGTGCTCTTCATAATATTTTTCTGCGTAATTATATCCCGCCAGCTTCACGATATCTGCACATTTCTGAGCATTTTCCCATGGCATATAGTTCGAACCGATGGTCACAGGTGCCACATTACGGTAGTCCCACTTTCTAACCGCAGCAATGAGGCTTTCGGTGATCTCCTGTCCATGGCCATCCGCATGAGTATCCGGGATCTCGTTGCCAATACTCCACATGATAACAGAGGGGTGATTGCGGTCCCTGCGGATCCAGCTGCGGACATCCTTCTCCATCCAATCCTTGAAAAATCTGGCGTAATCATATGGATTCTTCGCCATCTCCCACATGTCAAAGGCTTCAGACAATACCAGAAATCCCATCTCGTCCGCCAGCTCCATCAGTTCTACCGCCGGCATGTTGTGAGAAGTCCGCAGAGCATTAACGCCCATGGAACGCATGAGTTTGAATTTACGACGCATGGCTTCCTTGTGGAAAGCCGCTCCCAATGCTCCGAGGTCATGATGGTCACAGGTACCGTTCAGGCGGATCTTCCTGCCATTTAATAAAAAGCCCCTGTCAGGATCAAATTGTATGGTGCGGAAGCCGATACGGAAATGTTCTTGCTGACATAGTTCCCGGCTGTTGGTCTCCTGCTCTCTCCACAGGCATACCTGCAGATCATACAAGTAAGGATCCGTAATGTCCCATTTTCTCGGGTTATCCACAGGGATCGTTATGGATATCTTGTTCTGTCCACAGGTGAGAGGCTGTTTTACCCGGAAGAGCTCCTGGTTTTCTGTTTCTATGCGACTTTTGCTGTTATCAGCATCTCGCAGACAGTATTCCAGTTCATAATTTCCACTATCTGTTCCCCATTCCAGTTCTGTGTCGATGGTCAGATCATAACCCTTTTTTGTCTCAACAGAAGATGTATAGATGCCGTCCAGAGGAATATGCGTCTTGGGCAGCCGGGTCATCCACACATTCCGATAGATTCCGGCACCGCTGTACCATCTGCTGTTGGGCGCCTGAAATACGACACGCAGAACGATTTCATTGTCTCCCTCATGTAAAGCATCCGTAATATCCCAGTCAAAGGTAGAATAGCCGTATTTCCAGTCACCAAGGTGCTCACCGTTTACATAAATAGAAGAATCCATGTAGACACCTTCAAAGCGGAGGATGACACGGTCATCATTTCCTGTTTTATCCGGGGCATAGGCAAAGTTCTTCCGATACCAGCCGATGCTGTCTTCATAGAGATTCTTCGTATCATAGATCAACCAGTCATGGGGCAGATCCACCCGCTGCATTTTGGTTTCCCAGATCTGCCTGTCTTCCCAGTTCACACCTAATTCCGTTTTGGCAAAATACCAATTATCATTCCATAACGTTCTGCTGTTCATCACCGTTTTTGCCCTTTCTGTCTGATCCCGGTTTCTGTCCCATTATTTTATTTTTCCTGCACGTGTACGGTTTTATCTGCGTTCGATCCAGACTGCGCATCTGCCCGGTTCTCCAGATGTTTCACAAGCCAGACCGCCAACAGCGCATCCAGCGTCCCCAATAAGATTCCACCCAGGATATCCGTCGGGTAATGAACGAAGAAGTAAAGTCTGGAAAATGCAATAAGTGCCGCCATGAGCAGACTTAAGAGTCCTGCTCTGCGATAATAGCAGAAGATCGTCACTGCACCGGCGAATCCATTGGAGCTGTGTCCCGAAGGGAACGAATATTCAGAAGGAAACGGGATCTTCAATATGACACTGTTGTCGACTGCGCAGGGTCTGGGTCTGGCGATCACATTTTTCAGAAACAGATTCCCCACCAGATAGGTAATAGCCATTGCGATCATCATAGTCAGACCGCATTTTCTGGTCTTCGGTATACATGTCAGGACGATTGCAATGACGATCCATACGAGCCCGCTTTCTCCTATGGTGGTAAAAAGACGCATGACGTCCGTCAGCCATCCCTGATGAATTTCTTGTATTGCGTGTAATATCTGTAACTCCATATCAATCTCCATTCCACAGACAACTGTCTATCCTTCCGTCGCCGTCTGCCGGCAGTCTGCTCCTTCCACTAGGCGTTCACTCTGTTATGTCTGCCGTCACTACGCAGGCAATCG
The DNA here is from genome assembly GCA_003447295.1 of Lachnospiraceae bacterium. Classification (GTDB taxonomy): domain Bacteria; phylum Bacillota; class Clostridia; order Lachnospirales; family Lachnospiraceae; genus Acetatifactor; species Acetatifactor hominis. The sequence continues at coordinate 6,452 of DLZQ01000081.1, read as the reverse complement.
TTTTCTCAAAATTATTCCATTTTATTTAAGAACGCCTTCGCATTGGCCGCGATGTCATCCTTGAATACAGCAGAACCTGCCACGATAACATTAGCTCCCGCATCAAGTGCCAGCGCTACGTTGTCAAGATTAATGCCGCCATCTACTTCCAGATCGGTAGCCAATCCTCTGTCCGTGATCATTTTACGGATCACCGCTACCTTATCCAGGCATTCCGGAATCAGCTTCTGTCCGCCGAAACCGGGCTCCACAGTCATGACCAGTACCATATCCACCAGTTCCAGATAAGGCTCCACTGCCTCTGCCGGAGTGGCGGGTTTGATGGTGATGCCGACCTTTTTGCCGGTGGCACGTATTTTTTCAATGCATCCCTTCACATCCTCTGTGGCTTCCAGATGGAAATTCACCAGATCCGCGCCGCAGGCAGCGAACTCTTCCACATAACGCTCCGGCTTCTCAATCATCAGATGCACATCCAGGAACATATCTGTATGGGGTCTCACAGCCTTCAAGACAGGCATTCCGTAAGAGATTGAAGGCACAAACAGTCCGTCCATCACGTCTACATGCAGCCAGGGCACACCAGCTCCTTCCACAGCTTTGATATCCTCTCCCAGCTTCCAGAAATCCGCCGAAAGAATTGAAGGTGATAAATAATTCATTTTGTTCCTCATTTCTGCCCCTTAGGGCCTTGTCTGCAACACTTTTTCCCTTGACAAGGAAATCGTATTCCGTATGCGTCTATTCTAACAAACTTGCATTCTTAAAACAAGACAAACTAAGAGGAACCTTTCCTTTCGGGAAAAGTTCCTCTTTTCTATAGATTTTTGACATCCTCTTTTAACCGGTCCCAGGCATCTTCATGCTCCGTATAGTATATGGGACATTTTTTCCCACCGCAGTCATAGTGACGGAGGATATCCTCCGGTTTCAGTTCATAGGCGTCAATCAGCCATCTCAACAGCCTGATCAGGGAGTCGTAGGTCTCCTGAGTGAACTGTCCGTTGTCCGCCTTATAGCAGCATTCGATAGAGATGGAATCCTCGTTACGGGTCTGCACCGCGTAAGCGATCTCATCCAGAGGAACGCACTGGATGATCTCCCCGTTATAGCCGATGATGAAATGCGCGCTGGCACTGCGCTCATGATTGTCCTTAAGCTGTTCGAAATAGCTGCGGTTCTGTGCCGCACTGGTGCCGGGGTTGGCAGTATAATGCACGAAAATATTGTTCACCTCCGTCAAAGGATCTCCCGGTCTGGAATATTCATTTACCGTGAGGAAATCCTCTGTCCAGTCAGGATGCGCTGCGTAAGTCTCCGCCGACAGTCCCTGGATCCCGGTCCCAGTGATATTCTCAATCCCTTTTCCCACCTGCTGCGCCATGTCTATTGCTTCCATCGGTGTGCTGGCTTCCGCGGTACTGGCAGGCACCTTCAGAAGCTTTGTCAACGCGATGATTCCTACCAGAATTCCTGCGCAAAGTATGGAGAGACGGATATATCTGCGAATTCTTGCCCGTCTGCGGCGGCGCTGTCTCTCCGCCCTCGCCAGTCGGTGTCTATCTTCCTGCCGGGACGCTACACTGTGCTGAGGATATGTTCTTGTCCTTGTGCCCTCCTGAGACATTGCAGGTGTGCTGTGTTGTGACCGTTCTGTGTGCCTTCCTGTATGTCTGCTCGTATTTTTCCCGGTTTGATAATCCACCAGATACGGATTTCTCCGCATCTGCGTTATATGGATCTCTGCCTGTCTGCTTGAACGATTTTCCTGCGTCATATTGCCAGCCCCTCCAAATGAATTACTTTCTATGGGTTTCAATATAGCGCGGAGTTGTCACATTTTACGTCACATTTTTCTTAAGAAATTATAAAGAAAATCATTTTCGCGTTTTTTCGTGATATATCTTGATTTATCGTTAACATGATGTTATCATGTAGACGCAAAAGGAGGATTTTCTCATGGGCAGTACTGAACAGGAATTAAAAGATCTGATTATTAAAAAATATGGAAATCTCAGTAAATTTTGTGAAGTTATAGATATGCCGTGGACAACATTAGACAGCATCTTAAAAAGAGGAGTTTCCAAAGCCAACATTTCTAATATTATGAAGATTACGCAGGAACTGAACATTGATACGGAGAGTCTGGCTGTCGGATTGATAGCTCCCAAAAAAGAGGCTGTTCCAATTGCTTTTCTTCCCATTGAAAATTCAGAAAATTCTTCAGACAAAGCGCTTGCCCGACTGATAAAATACTATGGCATGTTAAATTCTGTAGGACGAGGTAAGGCTGTCGAGCGAATGGAAGAATTGGCACAGATTCCGCCTTATACGGAAGAATAGTTTATGTTTACAAAAAGAGGGGGGATATTTTATGTTTTTCTACTACTATGATGAGGAAAAAGATACCACTGTTCCTATGGAACTGGATGACAGTAAATTAAATACAGTTGATTTTGAATTTTTCAATGATGGTATCCGTAAGGTTTGGAATTTGCAGGAAGAGGAATGGTATTTTTCTATTGTAGATATCGTTCAGTACCTGACAGACAGCACTGACCCCAAACAGTATATCAAAAAAATGCGTATCCGAGATCCCGAGCTTAATTCGAACTGGGGTACAATTTGTACCCTACTTGCTCTTCCTTCTGCTGATGGGAAAAAGCATCGTTCTCAAACCGCAACCACGCAAGGCATCTTGCGCATTATCCAATCCATCCCTTCCAAAAAAGCTGAGCCCTTTAAATTATGGCTTGCTCAGGTGGGAACGGAACGGTTGGAAGAAATGGCAGATCCCGAAAAAGCATTAGATCGCGGTATGGAATATTACCGCCGCAAAGGTTACACCGATGCCTGGATCAAAAAACGCCTTCAGTCCAAAAGTATTCGTGATGATCTGACTGCGGAATGGAAACGTTCCGGCATAGAATCTTCCCGGGAATTTGCTGCATTGACCAATATCCTTACCAAATCCTGGTCTGGGAAAACCGTCCAGGAATATAAGAGGCATAAAAATCTCCATAATGAAAACCTGCGGGATAATATGACCAATCTGGAACTGACCTTAAATCAGCTGGCAGAAGTATCCGCCACTGCTATTTCCAAGGTAAAAAATCCAAACGGCATGGAAGAGAGCAAAAAAGTAGCTATCGATGGCGGTACCATTGCCCGAAATGCCCGTCTGGACCTGGAGCGGCAGCTAGGGCAGAGTGTAATCTCTCCCCTAAATGCCTCAGATCCTCCCGCCTTGGAAATCGATCAGACGAATTCTAATGTGAAAAGTGACTAAAGAATCTTCTTCAAATACTCCTCGAGTATCTGTGCCACGTTGCGGTGGGCTTTCACGCCGGGATGTAGGCGGCTGCCAACGGTATCCTGTGTCGTGTCGGGGAGTTGTAAAAAGTGAATCCGGGAATCGGCAGTGTTCTTGGCATAACTTTCCACCGCTTCACGGATCACCGACAAGAAGTTGTCTCCCAGCATACCGTACCCCCAGATGATCTGTGCTGTGGGGTTGCTGTTCCGCACTACTTTCAGGAAATCGCAGATAGCTGTTGTCAGGATCTCTTTAACTTCTTCTATGTCCCGTGTTCCTGCCCATTCCTGCCCCAGTTCCGCTGCGGACTGAATCGCTGTGGCATCATTGGTTCCCAGATTGATAATGACCGCATCTGGCTGCCATGCCTCGAAATCATAGTCTTGCAACGCTCCCAAAGAAGCATTCCTCTCCCCAGTGAGCAATCCACAGACTTGTGTGTAAAACGGAGGAATCTTATTCTCCACATTTCCATCCCATCCGGTGACAATTCCCCAGCCGCTCTGGGATACCACACGATACTCCGCGGATAATGCATCTGCCACCATACGGGGATACGTATTTTCCGCAGAGAAAAAGGCACTGATCCAATCTTCCTCATAGACGGCTCCCACCGTACCTTCCCCGCTGGTAATGCTGTCTCCCACGAATTCCAGCCGGTACTTCGGCTCCGGCAACTGCAGGAATTCACCGTCTGCATATTGCAATCCCACAATCTGTAACAGATGCCCGGGATCCTGATGCATTGCCTGTACTTCCTTCAGAATTCGTACATGCTTCGGTTTTCCTACCGTCATCCCCCGGAACAGGCACACTTCGTTTTTCCCTTTATTTAATGGAACTCTACTGATCTGCACGCCGTTCAGTTCCACCGCAAGCCACGGTTCATAAGCGTCGTAATCGGCATTTACCTCCACCTGAAGTTCACTTCCGGTATAGATAAATTCTATTCCGCTGCCTGTCCAGAATAAATTCACCACGTCCGTTCCCGTGGTGCGTCCCAACACCCGTACCTGCGGCAATGCTGCTACACTGACTGTCTTTGTTGGCTGCTCCATTTTCTGCCATACCTCCCTGTGCATTGTTTTATCTGTCGTTCTGATTTTCGCTGTTCCGCCCTCTTATCTCCGGTTCTTGCCACGACAGCTGTATTCTTCTGCGATCACAGCCTCCGCAGGGCGACCGCAGACTGCATAAGGGCTCTTCCATTCCATACTTCCCGGCCAGTCCCAGATTCCGAAGCCTTTTACCCAGTCCCGTTTTTGGCAGGCAGAAAACATTGCAAGATACCAGTCTGCCTGTTCCGCATCATCCTCTTTACCCTGCAGTTCCCAGTTATTCGGCACCTGCGCGGAACCATGAATATTCATGCATCCTGCTTCCGAGAACAGAAAAGGCTTTTGATATTTTCGAACCACTTTCTCAATACGATCCAACTGATTCTCCCAATCATCGATGGGATAGTATCCGCTGGAAGCGATCACATCCACTGCATCCCACCATGTAATATGATCTTCCCCGTATTTGTCACAATTATAACCGACAGGACCGTCATATACTGTGCGGACCTCTGCGATCAGCTTTCTCCACTCCGTCTCCCGGTGCTCTGTCATCGTCATCTCGCAGCCTGTAAGAAATAATTCACACCCTGTCCGCTGTGCGATCTGTGCATAATGCTTTTGAAAAGCAATATGGCTTTCAAACCAGTTGCCCCACTTCGGTTCACAGGGAACATCATGATCAAAAAAGCTGATCCTTGCTCTCCAGACGCCGTTGTCACAATTCACGGTAGGCTTTAATGCCACCTTTAATCCCAGACTCTGTGCATATCGGATCATATCACACAGTTCCTCATCCGTGCAGCTTTTCTCCCCATCAAAACGAATTTCTTCACTATAAGGGGTCTCCTGCATCCCCGAGGGAGTGAATATCACCCAGTTGGCATGGATCCTCCGTACCATTTCTTCCATACTTTTTCTGGCTTCTCCAGATCCCAGTAATCCTTTGTTCGGAAATACCGCAAAATTCACCCCATGAAATTTTTCTGTACCAAATTTCTGCATCAATAGTTTTCCTTTCCATAATTGTTTTATCGTAAAGCTTTTCCAATCTCCGTTCTTGTATTGTATCATTATTATCTTTATTTAGCTAGCTATTTTAGCTTAATTTTAGTTAAAATTATTTTTGTTTTCTCACTTTTCCTATGTTAATATAAAAATAAAGTTATACAATCAAATGAGGGAGAATATTGCCATGCATTTTGTCCAGGCGAAGGGGATTTTATCTCAGAATAACGGAATGAATATTTATCGCGGATGCTCCCACGGCTGCATTTATTGTGACAGCCGCAGCAAATGTTACGGTTTTACACACGCCTTTGAAGATATTGAAGTGAAGGAGAATGCGCCGGAACTGCTTGAACAGGCATTACGTTCAAAACGGCACAAGTGCATGATCGGTACAGGTGCTATGTGTGATCCCTATCTTCCCGCTGAAAAAGAACTCCAATTGACCAGGAAGTGTCTGGAACTGATCGATCGATATGAATATGGTGTCACGGTACTCACAAAATCCAATTTGGTGCTTCGTGATCTGGATCTGCTGCAATCTATCCATAAGAAGACCAAAGCAGTCGTGCAGATGACGCTTACAACTTATGATGAAGATCTGTGCCGGAAGCTTGAACCGAATGTGTCTACTACGAGAGAGCGTTTTGAAGTGTTGATGAGATGTAAAGAGTTGGGAATACCAACTCTTGTGTGGATGACACCGATTCTTCCTTTTATTAACGATACCAGGGAGAATATAGAAGGCTTGCTTGATTATTGCCTGCAGGCAGGAGTTCAGGGAATTCTGGTGTTCGATGTTGGTGTCACGCTGCGGGAAGGTGACCGGGAATATTTCTATCAGGCGCTGGATCGTGATTTCCCCGGCATTCGGCAAAAATATATCAGTACTTATGGGAATGCTTATGATATTCCCAGTCCTTATTCGAAAGAGCTCATAGCACTGATTCAAAACACCTGCACAGCGAATGGTATACTGGGTTCCCCGAAGGAATGCTTTACTTACCTGCATGAATTCCCCGAGAGATACGTGCAGCAGACATTGTTTTAAATTGAAAGTTACGAGCCAT
>DLZQ01000034.1 GCA_003447295.1 Lachnospiraceae bacterium | reverse complement strand
AGGAGCTTTGTCTACAGTCTGAGGCAGGTCATTAAGACCTGTCTTTTTATATCTCCGGATACTGGATCATGTCCAGGATCGGCGTCCGCATTATGTACTGATAAGCTTCAAAAATTTTCTCCGCAGGCACGTCTTTGGTAGAAGAGAGCCAAAGCTTCAGGATCTCGATCAGTAATAGAGCATTATAATGTGCCAGTGACTTGGGAGTGATCAGATCGCAGGGCATTTTCTTCATGGGATGTCTGGATAGAATACAGAAAAAAGTCTCTTCGCAGTAATGGGCAAAAAATTCTCCGAAGCTGTTCTGACCTGTGATCTCAAAAAGCCTGCGGTAATATTCCTTATTTTTCTCAAAGCAGATAAACATCAGCTTAATGGCTTCGTGTTCCATGTCATTTTCAATCATGACTTCGACCTTGCTGCCGATATCCCGGTCAAACAAGAACTCGATCACTTCGTATTTATCCTGAAAATAATTATAGAAAGTCGGGCGGATCACATGAGCACCATCCGTGATCATTTTGATGGATATCTTCTGAAAAGGCACGGTAAGCACAAGTGTCCGAAAGCTGTCTGCCAATAATTCCTTTGTCTTCATCACATGACTCCTTTTCCAATAAAAAGAACCAAGATAGAGATATTATAAACAAAAAATAACCGTTTCTCAACCTAAAACGACATTTTCCCCAAAATGTTGCGGAATATTTACATTTATCGGAAAAATGTAAAATCAGGAAAAACTCTGTGCCGGGGTTGTATCTTACCATCTGTCCGGAAATGGCATATCATAATCGCAGAAAGGAGATGTATGGATGGCGTGGTATGAAATACTGATCGTATCGGTAGGACTTTCCCTGGATGTTTTTACCTATGCATTATATAAGGGTGCAATGCTTTCTAAACTGGATAAAAAACAGATTCTGAAAATGACTCTGCTGTTCACCGGCTGGCAGAGCGGAGCAATGCTCTTAGGAAGCCTGATCTCGGAGCTTCCCTATATAGCCATGAATTATCAGAGGACTGAGAGACTGTTCCGGGCAGCCTCCGCTGCTATTTTTTTCCTGATCGCGATCTGGCTGATCGTACGGGCATCCCGGATGCGGGATCCGGTAGAACGCAGGGAGGATGTATTTGCCTGGAAGCAGTTATGTGTCTGGGCCATGCTTACCAGTGTGGACTCTTTCCTGTCGGGAATCGGCATGGGATTTTTAGATACCGGAGTAACCGTACAGATCATACAACTGGCGATCATGGCTGCGTTAGCCGTGGTTACCGGTATCTATGCAGGATACCGGATCGGATGTCACGGGAGAAGCCGTGTACTGATCAGTGGTGCGATCATCTTCCTGGTGGCAGGGATCGATGTGCTGTTCCGCTATTATAGCTAGAACAGGGGCATTTACATAAAAATACAAAAGAGAGGTAGATTAATATGGCAGACGTAAAACACAAGGTAGAGAGAGCTGCTTTCGGTGCAGCGATCGATGGAATTTTAAAGTATGTGAACAAGGATGAAGAAGACAGAGAAAAAGCTTTCTTAAAGCTGGTGGATCTGTCCGAAAAATTTATGGGAAATACGTTTTCGAAGGAAAGCTACGATGCGGCGAGGCGTATGATCCGGGAACCGGACAGCAAGTGGATGCAGTATGTGAACCGCATTTTAAATGAAGTGGATCCTCACGTCATCAAAATGTCCGCGCTGGACTATGGCTTTGAGGCAGCCTTCTGCGGTAAAAAAGAGATCAATGAGATGCGTGTCAAGCATCAGTGTAATATTCCCTGGCTGATCCTGATGGATCCCACAAGTGCCTGCAATCTGCACTGTACCGGATGCTGGGCAGCAGAATACGGCAACCGTCTGAATTTAAGCTTTGAAGATATGGACCGTATCGTTACCCAGGGTAAGGAGCTGGGCATTTATCTGTATTTCTTCACCGGTGGCGAACCCCTGGTGCGTAAGGACGATATCATCCGTTTATGTGAGAAGCATGATGACTGTGGCTTCCATGCATTTACCAACGGCACCCTGATCGATGAAAAATTCTGTCAGGATATGAAGCGCGTAGGTAACTTCTCCGTAGCTATCAGCCTGGAAGGCTTCAATGAAGTAAACGATCTGCGCCGTGGCAAGGGCGTGTTTGATAAGGTCATGCATGCAATGGATCTGATGAAGCAGTACGGTCTGATCTTTGGTACTTCTATCTGCTACACCAGCAAAAACTATAAGGTAGTCACCAGTGATGAATTCCTGGATATGATCATTGAAAAGGGCGCCAGATTCAGCTGGTATTTCCATTATATGCCGGTAGGAAATGAGGCATCCTGTGAGCTGCTTCCGGATCCGGATCAGAGAGAGTATATGTACCACCGCATCCGCAAGATCCGTGCCATGAAGGGTGGCAAGCCCATCTTCGCCTTTGACTTCCAGAACGATGGTGAATATGTGGGTGGCTGTATCGCAGGCGGCAGAAACTATTGCCATATCAACCCCAACGGAGATGTGGAGCCCTGCGTATTCATCCATTATTCGGGTGCCAATATCAAGGAGGTGGATCTGCTGACTGCGTTGAAGCAGCCTCTGTTCATGGCATACCGTGAGAACCAGCCTTTCAACTGCAACCATTTAAAGCCCTGTCCGATGCTGGAGAATCCGGAAATCTTACAGCGCATGGTACATGAGACCGGAGCCCATTCCACCGACTTACAGTCACCGGAATCCGTGGAGCATCTGTGTGGAAAATGTGCGGAGTATGCAAAAAACTGGGATGTGCGGGCACAGGAGCTGTGGCAGAAGGATCGGAACAATAAATAATAGTTCTTTTACAAAAGTTTATATTTAGTTAATTGCTTTTTGCTTTTCGGCAGACCATAATGTAGCTAATATTCAGAGTCGGCTTCGCAAACGAGACTCTGAAAGATTTGGATAATATGTCCCCTGCATGGTGGCAGACGAAAGGTGGTACTTCATGAAAGAGAAGTTACAGCGTTTCATGTGGGGGCGTTATGGCAATGACCGCTTCAATCAGTTTCTGATGATTGTGGCTCTGGTCTGCCTGGCGCTCTCTTTTTTTGGTCTGAAAATATTTTATGTGTTGGCTCTTGCCCTGCTGGTCTATGTCTATTACCGGATGTTTTCCAGAAATATGAGCAAGAGAAGCGCAGAGAACCAATGGTATCTCCAAAAAGAAATGAAGGTGCGCAGCTGGTGGCAGCGCCGGAAGCAGTTATTTGCCGGACGCAAGGATTACAAGATCTTTAAATGTCCGAAATGCGGACAGAAGCTCCGGGTGCCCAGACACAAAGGGAAGATTGCGATCCACTGCAGAAAATGTGGAGAGGAATTTATCCGCAAGACCTGACAGGACAGGCATGATTACAAATGGAAATTATGAAAAACCGGAAAATAAGAAAGGATGGTGAGTCAGATGTTCGGATATATTGTGGTCAATCAGTCGGAGATGAAATTCAAGGAGTATGATGTGTATCGATCCTATTACTGTGGATTATGCCAGAGCCTGAAGGAGCGCTATGGTGTGCTGGGGCAGCTTTCACTGAATTACGATATGACCTTTATCCTGATGCTGCTCACTGGCTTATATGAACCAAAGGAGCAGGAGGATCAGTGCAGATGCGTGGCACATCCTCTGGAAAAGCATGCCACGAGAAGAAATCTGTTCACGGATTATGTGGCGGATATGACGGTGCTTTTTGCCTGCTATAAGGCGGAGGATGACTGGGAGGACGAAAACAGCCTGCGAGGATTGGCGTACAGCCATCTCCTGGAGAGAAAAATCCATAAAAAGCCTTTGCTGTATGGAGAAAAAGTGAAAAACATCGCACTGGCAATGCAGGATTTTGCAGATGCGGAAAAGCAGGGAAATGCGGACATCGATACCATGGCGGGACTGTTTGGAAAAGTCATGGCGCAGATCGTATCCTGCCGCGAGGATGAATGGAAGGATAATCTGGCGAGACTGGGATTTTTTCTCGGAAAATTTATCTACCTGCTGGATGCCTACGAGGACGTTGAACAGGATATCAAAAAAGGAACCTACAATCCGCTAAAGAAACGTTATGCGGAGCCCGGCTTCGAGGAGGAATGCAGACAGATCCTGACTATGATGATGTCAGAGTGCTGTAAGGAATTCGAACAGCTTCCTATATTACAAAATGTGGATATTTTGCGGAATATTCTGTATTCCGGTGTATGGTGCCGCTATGAGATCGTGCGGAAAAAACGGGAAAAAGACAATGCAAAAGAGGTAACGGAAAATGAATTATGATCCGTATAGTGTCCTGGGGGTGAGCAGAGATGCTTCCGAGGAAGAAATCAAAAAAGCATATAAGACCCTGAGCAGAAAATATCATCCCGATGCCAATATCAATAATCCCAACAAGGATCAGGCAGAAGAAAAGTTCAAGGAGATACAGGCAGCGTATCAGCAGATCATGAAGGAACGAACAGAAGGTTACAGCTACGGCGGTGGATATGGCAGCCGCGGAAGCAGCTATGATCAGAGACAGAGTTATGGCGGCTTCGGTCAGGACTTTGGGGACTTCTGGCAACAGGCCGGATGGCAGCAGCAGACTTCCGGATATGAGGAAGAGCCCAGACTGCGGGCAGCCGGCAATTACCTCAGAAACGGTTATTACAGAGAGGCCAGAAATACCCTGGACGGCATGGGAGAGCATGAAAAGACTGCCAGATGGTATTATTACAGTGCGATGGCGCATATGGGACTGGGCAACAATGTGGCAGCACTGGAGCATGCAGGCAAGGCAGTGACACTGGAACCGCAGAATATGGAATACCAGATGCTTCTGCAGAGACTCCAGAGAGGCGGACAATGGTATGAGAGCAGACAGGCAGCCTATGGCTATCCCAATGCGAGTGGAAATGACCTGTGCTTAAAAATCTGTCTGGCGAACCTGTTCTGCAATCTTTGCTGCGGTGGTGGCGGTCTGTGCTTCGGAGGGTATGGTGGAAGAGGAATGTTTTAAAAAAGGTACTTGCTTTTTCTAGGTTTCCTCACTATAATAAATATACAAGATGTAGATGCGAAATGAATTTTAAAGCACAAAATCTAGTAATATACTATGATTTGCGTAGAGAGTCGTGTCGGGAACTTGCTTCCGATGCGGCTTTTCTTTCGGCTTATGCAGGAATTCGCATCTCGATGGGAATGATATAAAGTGAGGGAACAGCGATGAAGATTCAGAAGAGAGACGGCAGAGTAGTGCCTTATGAAGAGGACAAGATCCGGGAAGCGATCCATAAGGCGAACAACGAGGTGGAGGAGCGGTATCGTGCCAGCGAGGGATTGATTGAAGAGATCCTGGAGGATGTGCAGCAAGAGGGTAAACAGACCCAGACCGTGGAGCATATTCAGGATATGATCGAGGAACATCTGGTAGAGCACAACAAATATACCCTGGCGAAGAAGTATATTGTATACCGTTACCAGAGAAGTCTGCTCCGCAAATCCAACACCACGGATGAATCCATTTTAAAACTGATCCGGAATGAGAATAAGGAACTGGCGGAGGAAAATTCCAATAAAAATACCCGCCTGGCATCCACACAGAGAGACTATATTGCAGGCGAAGTGTCCCGCGATGTTACCAGACGTCTGCTTCTGCCGGAGCATATTGCCATGGCACATGATAACGGTGTGCTGCATTTCCATGATGCGGATTATTTTATCCAGCCGATCTTCAACTGCTGTCTGATCAATATCAAGGACATGTTGGACAACGGTACTTCCATCAACGGTAAAATGATCGAATCCCCCAAGAGCTTTCAGGTGGCATGTACTGTGACCACCCAGATCATCGCAGCCGTAGCCAGCAACCAGTACGGCGGACAGAGCGTCAATATCAAGCATCTGGGAAAATATCTGCGTAAGAGCAGGGAAAAATTTGCAAAACAGCTGGAGGACGAGTTCGGAGATACCCTGGATCAGGCAGCCAAGGACAAGATCGTTCAGATGCGTCTGCATGATGAGTTAAAATCCGGCGTACAGACCATCCAGTATCAGATCAATACCCTGATGACCACGAACGGACAGTCTCCTTTCGTGACACTGTTTTTGCATATTGATGAGAACGATGAATATGTGGAAGAGACCGTACAGATCATTATGGAGATCCTGCGTCAGCGCATCGAGGGAACCAAGAATGAGAAGGGTGTCTATGTGACTCCCGCATTCCCGAAGTTAGTCTATGTGCTGGATGAAAATAACTGCTTAAAGGGCGGAAAATACGACTATGTGACCAAGCTGGCCGCACAGTGCTCCGCTAAGAGAATGTACCCCGACTATATCTCTGCCAAGAAGATGCGTGAGAACTACGAGGGCAATGTATTTTCCTGCATGGGCTGCCGTTCTTTCCTGTCTCCATGGAAGGATGAAAACGGAGAGTACAAGTGGGAAGGTCGTTTTAATCAGGGCGTTGTCAGCATCAACCTGCCCCAGATCGGTATCCTGGCAAAAGGAAACGAGGAGAAGTTCTGGAAACTGTTGGACGAGCGTCTGGAGCTGTGCTATGAAGCACTGATGTGTCGTCATAAGGCACTGGAGGGTGTGGTATCCGATGTGAGCCCCATCCACTGGCAGTACGGCGCCATTGCCCGCCTGAAGAAGGGTGAGACCATCGATAAATACCTGCATAACGGTTATTCTACCATGTCTCTGGGATATATCGGATTGTATGAGACGACCTATCTGATGAAGGGATGCAGCCAGACCGTGGAGCCCGGCAAGGAATTCGCCCTGCGCATTATGGATTATATGAAGGATCGCTGCGCAAAATGGAAAGAGGAGACCGGCATTGCTTTCAGCCTCTACGGAACTCCCGCAGAGACACTTTGCTACCGTTTTGCAAGGATCGACCGTGAAAAATACGGTGATATTTCCAATGTCACCGATAAAGGATACTATACAAATTCTTATCATGTGGATGTACGTGAGAAAATCGACGCATTTACAAAATTTAAGATCGAGAGTGAGTTCCAGAATAAGTCTTTGGGCGGAGCTATCTCTTATGTGGAAGTGCCGAACCTGACCAATAATGTGGAAGCCATCGAGGAAGTGATCCGCTTCATCTATGACAATATCCAGTACGGAGAGTTCAATACCAAATCCGATTATTGCCAGGTATGTGGCTATGATGGTGAGATCATGATCAATGATAACATGGAGTGGGAATGTCCCCAGTGTCATAACAAGGATCATGCGAAGATGAATGTCACCAGAAGAACCTGCGGCTATCTGGGAGAGAACTTCTGGAATGCCGGCAAGACCAAGGAGATCAAGGCAAGAGTTCTTCATCTGTAATGTGCAGATAGTAAAAGGGAAGGAAATGTCCTATGAATTATGCAACGATCAAGAAAACAGATGTGGCAAACGGCCCCGGAGTCCGGGTATCATTGTTCGTCAGCGGCTGTACCCATCATTGCAAGGGATGCTTTAACAGCGAAGCCTGGGATTTTCATTACGGACAGGCATACACAGAGGAAACAGAGAAAGAAATTCTGCTGGCACTGGCCCCGGACTATATCCGGGGCTTGAGCTTACTGGGAGGGGAACCCATGGAGCCTGAGAACAGAGGAACCGTACTTTCTCTGGTGAAGAAAGTAAGAGAGCGATATCCGCAGAAGACCATCTGGTGCTATACGGGATATCATTTTGACAGGGATCTGCTTCGTTGGATGGAAGAAGGGGATCCGGTGATCACAGAACTTCTGCCGCTTTTGGATGTGATTGTGGATGGAGAATTTATCGAGGAGAGGAAGAATCTGCGGCTGGCCTTCCGGGGATCGGAGAATCAGAGAATCCTGGATGTGCAGTTGTCTTTAAAAGAAAAATGTGGTAAACTCTTAGCTATATAGAGGATATGGGACGAATGGGGATAACGTTCCAGCACAAGGGAAATAAAGCATGAGGGAGTAAAATTAAGTATGGAGAGTTTTCTGGATACGATATGGAATAGAAACCTCTATATTGGTATTCCGTTGGGAGCTTTTTGCTGCTCCCTTTTTCTGCTGTTCTGTTTTTTCAATACCATGAGAAACCGGACAATCCGCGGTCTTCGGCTGGTGCTGACCGCCTGCCTGATCTGGACGGGCAGTGTGAGCCTTATGAGACTTGGGATATTTCCCGGAATTACTTTCTGGCATAATTTCGCCCTGCTTGGTCTTTTGATGATCCCGATGTTCATGTATGTGTTTCTGTTTGGATTTTTGGAGATTACGGAGCATGATGCCCTGATCTACATTTATGGTGTGCTGACGCTGGCACTGGTGTTGGGAAATGCAAGGAGTGGTACTATCCTGCCGGCACCGGAGCTTGTGAACCGCGCGGATGGCACCTGTGTTTATGTGTATCATGCAACTGTCGGAACCGGTGTTCTCACAGCCATGGAGATCGCAGTAATGATCTATGCCACTTATCTGGCACATTGTAAGATAGGAGCAAATGTGGAGCTGCGTAAAAAGCTGTTTCCATTGTTGCTTGGAACGGTGTTTATTCTGGGAGGAAATATGCTCTGTATGCTGCCCGGAAGTGTCTTTCCTTTCGATATGCTGGGCAGTGTGGGGATGGCAATATGCATGGTATATATCATGTACAAGCAGTATCTGTTTGATTTTTCGTATCGGGCAACGGTAGGTGCGGTGTATTTCCTGGCAGTGGTCGTGGCGGCAATTCCTGTGGTGATCCTGTCCTATAATCTGGAAATCGTGACAGGGAGCCTTGGACAGGCTGCAGTGCAGAGGCTGATCCTATGCATTGCCATACAGTCGGGATGGACAGTATTTGTGATCCTTTTTGCCAGGAAGCGGCTGGAGAATATTTTATATCAGAAGCAGAAGCATATGTTGGAGGGAATCCGGCAATTCCAGGACAGGGCGGCATCCATTCTGAGCCGCCGAGAGCTGTTTGCTACACTGCATGATATTCTGAGCGATGCGATCCCCGGATGTGAAGCCAGGATCTTCGAGAAGAATTCGAATGGAGAAGGGTATCACGAAGCGGTACAGAGTGGACACATTCCGTTAAGTGAGGAAGAAGCAGCGGGAATTTGTGACCTGGTGAAACAGGATAATATCCCGGAGCGGACGGTGATCGCAACCTTAAGATATGATAATCAGATCTGCGGTTTTATCTATATGGAGCGGATGCGGGCAAATAAGCTCAATTATCAGGAAGTGGACTGCATAAGGCAAATGGCGAATGTTGCATCCGGAAGCCTGAAAAATATTGATGCCTATGAAAGAGTATATCAGGTATCTATTCACGATGAACTGACAGGCTTGTACAACCGTAGCTATTGCAACAGATGCCTGCAGAGGGAGGGCGCTCTTGGAGATGAGAGAGGCTTCCTGTATATGGATATGGATAATTTTAAATTGTATAATGACCTGTACGGAGAGCAGACCGGAGACCGGATCTTAAAATGGTGTGCGAAGAAATTGCAGGAAAATGCAGAGAACGGCAAAGTGTTCCGCGTAGGCTCCAATGAATTCCTGATCTCTGTGCCGGAGACCGGCAGTAAGACGTTGGTGGCACTGGCGGAAAAGCTGACCCGTGCAGTGCAGGAGAATGGCGTGGACAAACCACAGGTCATGCAGCCGATTACTTTCAGCGTCGGCGTGGCATGGTATCCCGGACTGGCGTCGGATGCACCTGAGCTTCTTCAAAAGGCGAAGCAGGCAGCTTTTTATGCAAAGCAAAACGGCAAGAACCGGATCCAGGTGTATGAAGGAAATATTGACGAGGAACGCAGGAATAGAGAGACCGGATATGAGCAGGTGGCACCTACGGTGTATGCACTGGTGGCAGCCATCGATGCCAAGGATTCCTTTACTTTCCAGCATTCCACGAATGTATCTCAGTATGCAGTGCTGCTGGCACAGAAGCTGGGACTGCCGGGGGATGATATCCATACGGTAAAGGTGGCTGGATTATTACATGATATCGGTAAGATTGGGATTCCTGAGAGCATCCTGAAAAAGGCTGGAAAGCTTACGAATGAAGAATATGAGATCATGAAGAGCCATGTGCAAAAGTCCATCGAGATGATCCACTATCTTCCGAATATGAACTATGTGATCCCGGCGGTTGTGTCACACCACGAGAGATATGACGGCAAGGGATATCCCAGGGGTCTGAAGGGAGAAGGGATTCCTTTCCTGGGAAGAATTCTGGCGGTGTGTGACAGCTTTGATGCCATGATCTCCAAGAGAGCTTACAAGGAAGCACTCAGTGTGGAATATGCTATGGGAGAACTGGAGAAAAATAAGGGAACCCAGTTCGATCCGAAGGTGGCGGATGCATTTATTGAACTGATCAAAGAAGGAAAAGTTCCATTGTAAAAAAGAGGCACCGGAGGGTGCCTCTTTTCAAAAGGGGAGGATTAAGTATTATCGTATCTTCCGTAGGATCAAAGGAGGGGGTCCGATGATAGTAGTAGTCTGCCCGGGATCCGCCTCCGTTATACATCTGAGATTGATATTTTTTTGTTGTTTTTGAAGTGAAGATGTTATATACTATGATTAATCATTCGGTCAATAGGTGAACTGCCTGACTGCTTGTAGGCTGGGCAGTTTATCTATTGAGCGGATAAATCGTATGATTAAATATATAATTATTATGTAAGGATGGTATTACAATTATGAATTTAATGGAACAATGGAGATCAGTAGCATATAATGAGGCAACCGGTAAAGAGAAGCTGCAGCAGCTTTGGGCAGCTTATTTTCAGGAGGAGAAGGAGATCTACGCACAGCTTCTGAAGAACCCCGATGAAGTAGTAAAGGGCACGGTAAAGGAACTGGCGGACAAGTATCAGGTATCCCTGATGACCATGACCGGATTCCTGGATGGCATCAACGACAGCCTGGTAGAGAAGAACCCTCTCGATGATCTGGAAGAGGATACAGAGGTAAACTTAGGCTTTGATAAGGCTCTTCTGTACAAGAACATGGTAGCGGCAGAGGCTGACTGGCTGTACAATCTGGAAGAGTGGAACGCTATTTTCGATGAAGAGACCCGTAAGGAACTCTACAAAGAGCAGAAATCTTCCACTACTATTGTGAAGGAGCAGAAGGTTTATCCCAACGACCCCTGTCCTTGCGGAAGCGGCAAGAAGTATAAAAAGTGCTGCGGCAGAAAGTAAATTGAACACAAAGGGGGTTTTCCGCAGGTATGCAGAGAGCCCCTTTTTCGTTATAGGAGTTTTAGGAAAGGAAGGGTTACATATGAAAATGTTAAAAGAATTGAAATGGGAAGCAATTCTTACCGGTGTGCTGTATATTCTCTTAGGAATCGTAGCACTGGTGATCCCGGAGACCATGCAGAAGACACTGGGGTATCTGATCGGTATCGTACTGATCGTGGCAGGTCTCATTTCTATCATCTGCTATCTGCTCAGAGATGCCAGAGAAAACTATTATCACAATGAGTTTGTATTCGGTATTCTCGGAATCGTGTTGGGAGCAGTAGTCCTGTACAAGGTAGAGATCGTCATCTCCCTGATTCCCTTTATTCTGGGAGTACTGGTTCTGTGTAGCGGATGTAGCAAACTGCAGGATGCCATTGACCTGAAAAGACTGGGTTACGGTAGCTGGCTGGGACTTCTTATTGTGGCGGCAATCAACATCATTCTCGGAGTGGTACTGATCTACAATCCGTTCAAAGCAGCGATTCTGTTGTTCCGTGTTCTGGGAGTGGTACTGATCCTCAGTGGTGTCGGCGACTGCTTTTCCACTATCTATTTTGCGGAGAAATTACGCAGATTCAAACAGGAACAGGAAGCAGTGGAAGGCACTTATGAAGAGATAACTTCTGAAAAATAAACAGCATACAAGAAGAAAAACTGGCAGGAGGAACATTGTGAACATTGCATCTTTTTTGTCTCCGAAGGAAGAAGTTACTTTTCTTCGGGACGATATGACCATCAGGCAGGGGCTGGAGAAGATGAAACGCTACGGCTACACGGCGGTACCGGTGATCGATGCCGAGGACAGGTATGTGGGCGTAGTCAGTGAGGGA
Organism: Lachnospiraceae bacterium; assembly: GCA_003447295.1. Taxonomy (GTDB): domain Bacteria; phylum Bacillota; class Clostridia; order Lachnospirales; family Lachnospiraceae; genus Acetatifactor; species Acetatifactor hominis. The sequence goes on along the minus strand of DLZQ01000034.1, from coordinate 5,454 downwards.
GATTTTCTGTGGAATATCTTAAGCCACAACAGTGAACTGGACAGCATTACCATGAAAAGTCTGGAGAAGCTGTCGATAAGGGATATCATCCAGAGCGGCAAGATCCGTCCGGTATGTATCGATACGAATATGGAAGAACTGCTGGGACAGGCGCAGATGCAGAACTTTGTACCGGTGATCGATGACAGAAATGTATTCATCGGAATTATTACCCGAAGCGAGATCATCAAATATTTTATTAAAAAACAGATTGAAGTAGCAGAAAAGCAGCTATAAATTCGTTAAATAAGAGAAAGGTGTGTAGAATCATGAAAAAGTTGGAAGAATATGTAAAGAGCATTCCCGATTTCCCGGAGAAGGGTATCATTTTCCGTGATGTCACAAGTGTACTGCAGGATGCGGACGGACTGCATCTGGCGATCGATACCATGCAGGAGAAGATCAAGGATCTGGATTATGATGTGGTAGTAGGTCCTGAGTCCCGCGGATTTATCTTCGGAACACCGATCGCATACAATAATCATAAGCCCTTTGTATTGATCCGCAAAAAGGGAAAGCTTCCCAGAGAGACCGTATCTGCCACGTATGATCTGGAATACGGTTCCGCTACCATCGAGATGCACAAGGACAGTATCAAGCCCGGTCAGAAAGTGCTTATCGTGGATGATCTGATCGCTACCGGAGGTACCACTGAGGCTATGATCAGACTGATCGAGTCTCTGGGCGGCGAAGTAGCCGGTGTGGTAGTGCTGATCGAACTGGCAGGACTGAAAGGCCGTGAGCGCATTAGCAAATATCGTCTGGAGTCAGCCATCTGCTACGAGGGAAAATAAGACATCGATAAAAATAATATGGAGCTGTTTCGTCTATGACAGAAGAGAAGAACGAAGTCATTTTTGATGATGACAAGATAAGTAAATCAGAAGAATTCGTGAATCCGGATGAATTGTATCAGGAGCTTATTCAATGTGTGCAAAAATATCATCCCAGTGATGATATCTCTATGATCGAGAAAGCCTATAAGGTCGCCAGCGAGGCTCACAAAAATCAGTTCCGGAAGTCCGGAGAGCCTTATATCATCCATCCATTGAATGTGGCAATCATTCTGGCGGATCTGAAACTGGATAAAGAGACCATCGTGGCAGGTATCCTGCACGATGTGGTGGAAGATACCGTGATGACGGAAGAGGATCTTAAGAGAGAATTCGGTGATGATGTTGCACTTCTGGTAGACGGCGTGACCAAACTGGAGAAGATTCCGCTGTCCGGCAGCAACGGAGAACAGTCAGATGCCAAGCTGGAGATGCAGGCGGAGAACCTGCGTAAGATGTTCCTCGCCATGGCGAAGGATATCCGCGTCATTATGATCAAGCTGGCGGATCGTCTGCACAATATGCGCACGTTGAAGTACAAGACGCCGGAGAGCCAGCAGAGGATTGCCAAGGAGACACTGGAGATCTATTGTCCCATCGCCCAGAGACTTGGTATCAGCAAACTGAAGATCGAACTGGATGACTTGTCACTGAAGTATCTGGAGCCGGATATCTATTATGATCTGGTGGATAAGATCGCTGTTCGTAAGAGTGTCCGTGAAAAATATATCCAGGGTATTGTGGATGAAGTCAGTGAACATATTAAGAATGCCGGCATCGAAGCCAAAGTCGATGGCCGTGTAAAGCATTTTTTCAGCATCTATAAGAAAATGAAGAACCAGCACAAGACGCTGGATCAGATCTATGACCTCTTCGCCGTGCGTATCATCGTGGAGACGGTGAAGGACTGTTATGCGGCACTGGGTGTGATCCATGAAATGTATAAACCCATTCCGGGGCGCTTCAAGGATTATATTGCCATGCCCAAAGCGAATATGTACCAGTCCCTGCATACGACGCTGATCGGCAGCAACGGACAGCCTTTCGAGATCCAGATCCGTACCTTTGAGATGCACCGTGTGGCGGAATACGGTATTGCCGCCCACTGGAAATACAAGGAGGCTTCCGACGGCAAGAAGCCGGAGGTACAGGAAGAAGAGAAGCTGGTATGGCTGCGCCAGATCCTGGAGTGGCAGCGGGACATGTCGGATAACAAGGAATTCATGAACCTGCTGAAGAACGATCTGGATCTGTTCTCCGACAGCGTATACTGCTTTACTCCTACCGGTGAGGTCAAGAACCTTCCGGCAGGATCTACCCCGATTGACTTTGCTTACAGCATTCATTCCGCCGTGGGTAACAAGATGGTGGGAGCGAGAGTCAACGGGAAACTTGTGACCATTGATTATAAGATCAACAACGGAGACCGGATCGAGATCATCACTTCGCAGAACTCCAAGGGTCCCAGCCGTGACTGGCTGAATGTGGTAAAAAGTACCCAGGCCAAGAACAAGATTAACCAGTGGTTCAAGAATGAGTTAAAGGAAGACAATATTTTAAAGGGCAAGGATCTGCTTTCCGGCTACTGCAAAGCCAGAGGCATCAACCTTGCAGGTCTCCAGAAGCAGGAGTATATGGATGCCATTATGCGCAAGTATGGATTCCGGGACTGGGATTCTGTGCTGGCGGCTATAGGACACGGTGCTCTGAAAGAAGGGCAGATCGTCAACAAGATGCAGGAGTTGTACGACCGTGACCATAAGAAAGAGATGACCAACGAGGAAGTTCTGGCAAGCATTGCGGAGAACAATGCGGCAAATGCGCAAAGTGGTGCGAACAAGCCTGTCCTCATGAAGTCTAAGAGCGGTATCGTGGTAAAGGGTATCGCGGATCTGTCAGTGCGTTTTTCCAAGTGCTGTTCTCCTGTGCCGGGGGATGAGATCGTGGGTTATGTGACCCGTGGAAGAGGTATCTCTATTCACCGTACCGACTGTATCAACATCATCAATCTGCCGGAGATGGAGAGAGCGAGACTGATCGATGCGGAATGGCAGCCGGAGGAGGCACATGCGGAGAAATATCTGGCGGAGATCAAGATCTATGCCAACAACCGTAACGGACTGTTAGCGGATATTTCCAAGGCGCTGACGGAGAAAAATATTGATATTATGTCCATGAACACCAGAACCAACAGACAGGGACTGGCAACGCTGCAGACGACCTTCGAGATCAGCGGCAGAGAGGAACTGAACCGTATCATTGACAAGATCCGGGGCATCGAGAGCGTCATTGACATCGAGAGAACCACAGGCTGATAAGGTGATGTCCGGAAAACGGCGGAACCTGTCGGGAAACAGAAAGTGAGATTATTATGAGCAATATCCGTATCGGACATATGACGCTGGGAATCTATCAGACCAACTGTTACTTTGTATACAGAGAGAACAGTGATAAAGTGCTGGTATTCGACCCCGCGGATCACGGAGAGAAAATTGAGGCGGCACTTGGGCAGCACGGACTGCATACGGCGGCAATCCTTCTGACCCATGGACATTTTGATCATATCGGTGGCTGTGAGGAATTGAAGGCGGCAGCGGATGCCTATGCCGGGGAGCACGGAGAGAACCCCGTGAAAATTTATGCCGGGGAGGCGGAGAAGGATTTCCTGCTGGATACGAAGAGTAACCTGTCGAAAGATATGGGGCGTCCGGTAACGGTCACCGCCGATGTGTATCTGAAGGACGGCGAGGAACTGGATCTGGATGGCATCCGGATCAAAGTTCTGGCAACGCCCGGACATACTGCGGGCGGTGTCAGCTATTATTTCCCGGAGGGAGGGTTCTTAATCTGCGGGGATACCCTGTTCCAGGAATCCGTGGGCAGAACCGATTTCCCCACCGGCAGTATGAGTACGCTGGTGCGTTCGGTGAAGGAGAAGCTGTTTATTCTGCCGGAGGAGACGGTAGTCTATCCGGGACACGGCGACAGCACCACCATCGGACATGAGAAGAAATATAATCCGTTTTGTGTATAACTATTCAGAGCCATGTAAATAGCGTTAAATATTCGTCGAATGCTGGCATTCGTAAGAATATTATATGATATTTATATGGCGAAGTAACCACATGAGCAAAGGGAAAGCTGCGTAGCAGCGGCTTTGCGAATGGGGTTCTGATAGTTATTATAGTGTAATGCATTAGGCACAGATAAAGGTTTCTGTGCCTAAATTGTGCCTGTGTTTTTACGGATGCAGGCGTAGGAAAGGTACAGGTAGTAACGTGAAAATAGTGAAATTATCCCATCCCAATTATGAATACGATGTGCATTCTCTGGTGAAGGCCTTTTATGCCGAGGAGCAGGTCACAGTCATCACCCCGGAGACAAAGCCGGAAAAGCAGGCAGAGCTGGAACCGCAGGTCAGTCTGGAAATCGAACTGGGCGAGACCGGGGCAAAGATCCGTGTGGGAGAAGAGGATTTTCTGTGGTATGCGGCATCTGAGACAATCGCAGATGGTTATAAAAATGGTTTGAAACGTTTCCTGTACAGGACTTTAAGTAAGGTGACCGGGCAGGAACTCCCCTGGGGAAACCTTACCGGGATCCGTCCCACGAAGATCGCCTATGGTATGCTGGATGAGGGCAGAAGTGATGCAGAGATTCTGGAATTCATGGAGCAGAGCCATTATGTCAGCGAAGAGAAGGCACTCTTGGGAATCGATATTGCGAAGAGAGAGCGGGATCTGTTAAAAGAGATTCATTATGAGGGCGGCTACAGCCTGTACATCGGGATTCCGTTCTGTCCTACAACCTGTCTCTATTGTTCCTTTACCTCTTATCCGATCGCTGCATTCCGCAGGCAGGTGGACGCCTATGTGGACGCAGTGATCAAAGAGATGGATTATGTGGCGGAGAACTTTCAGGACAAGGTACTGGATACCGTCTATATCGGCGGTGGTACGCCCACCACACTGGAACCGGAGCAGCTGGACCGTCTGATCACGGCATTAAAGTCCAAGTTTGATTTCTCTACCGTGAAGGAATTCACTGTGGAAGCCGGTCGTGCCGACAGCATCACCAGAGAGAAGCTGGAGGTACTGCATCGTCACCGGGTCAGCCGTATCTCCGTGAATCCCCAGACTATGAAGCAGGAGACCCTGGATATCATCGGCAGAAAAGCCAGCGTGGAACAGGTACTTACGGCATATCGGCTGGCGAGAGAGGTCGGATTTGATAATATCAATATGGATCTGATCCTGGGATTGCCGGGAGAACTGGAGGCGGATGTACAGCGCACCATCGAAAAGATCGTGGAGCTGGCCCCGGACAGCCTGACCGTTCATTCCCTGGCCATCAAGCGTGCATCCCGCCTGAACCAGTGGATCCAGGAGAACGGCGTCTCCATGCTTCACAACACCGACGAAACCATGAAGATCGCGGCAGCGGGAGCTGAAAAGCTTGGAATGAAGCCGTATTACCTCTACCGACAGAAGAACATGTCCGGTAATTTCGAGAACACCGGCTACGCCCGTCCCGGCAAATACGGACTGTACAACATCCTCATCATGGAGGAGAAACAGACCAT
>DLZQ01000028.1:2914-10385 GCA_003447295.1 Lachnospiraceae bacterium | reverse complement strand
CCATGGGAATATATGTGGATCGAGTTTGACGGCTTACGTGTAAAAGAGGCTTTAAGTGTCACGGATTTGTGCAAAGACGCGCCCGTTTATCATTCCCATTCCAAAGAATTACGAAAAAAACTTGCCGATGAAATGCTTTATATCATCAATCATCCACAGGAATCCTCCTTCCATCTGATCGGGCATCTGTATCTGTTTTTGGATTATCTGCTGCAGTCGGCAAAGTCAGCAACGCTGATCTCCAGTGGGCGCATGAGTGATTATTACATAAAAGAAGCGATCAATTATATGGAACAGAACTTTCAGAATACTATTTCGATTGAAGATATCGCTGCGGTATGTGGCATCAACCGGAGTTATTTCGGAAAAATCTTCCGCAACTCAACCGGTCGCTCCCCACAGGAATTTCTTATGAACTACCGAATGGTAAAGGCAACGGAATTATTAAAGCTGACTTCCCTGTCCATCGCAGATATCGGCTCTGCCGTCGGATACGAAAATCAGCTTCATTTTTCCCGTGCTTTTAAAAATATTTATGGTGTTTCTCCGCGGGAATGGAGAAACCAGAACAAGTAACACTAGATAAGATAGATATCATTCCTATCAGTCTTAATATCTCTCAGTATCATTACCTTGTCCATTGAACACTTCCATATCAGCAAAAAGGACATCCCCTGACCTGTAAAATCTACAGTTCTGGAATGTCCTTTTTTCCATACTACACTATATTTTTAACACATGTTGCTTATCCACAATCTATATAATTCCAAAATGCCTAAACGCCTGCATAATCGCATCTTTCTTCTCCGGTGTACACTGTGGCTGTCTCATATTCTCTGATTTAGTCAGATTGAAATTCTCACCGACATCCAGTCCACACTTCTTCTTAATCTGTGCGATATACAGTGATGAAACCTTAAGTCCTGTCTGTTCCAATACATATGCTTTTATCTGCTCATAAGTCGCTTGTCTCCGCTCCGCTTCGGTCCGCGCTAGACAAAGGTCCCGCGGACCTTTAGCGCCCTTTGAATTCAGATAAATCCATATCCTCCAGAGAGAAGTCTACCTTCACTTTTCTTGTATCTACCATTCCCTTGGAAAGCAAGACAACCGTCTCCACATGCACAGTCATTCCAAACTGGTCTACGCCCCGGACCTTCCGGATCTCATATCCACCATCGCAGAGGATCTTCAGATCTCTGGCAAGGGTGGCGGAGTCGCAGCTGACGTATACGATGCGTTCGGGCTGCATGCGGAGCATGGTGTTTAAGCAGGCATCGTCACAGCCTTTTCGGGGTGGATCGACAACGATGACATCCGGATGGAGCATTTCATCGGAAGATGCTTCTGTGGTTGCCTTTTCGTAGAACTCCGGCAGGACTTCCTCTGCTTTGCCCACGAAAAACTCAGCATTTTCAATATGGTTTCTCTTTGCATTCTCTCTGGCATCATCGATGGCCTGGGGGATGATTTCCACGCCACATACCTTTTTGGCTTTGCCCGCCAGAAAGAGAGAGATGGTTCCGATACCGCAGTAGAGATCCCAAACAGTCTCTTTTCCGGTCAGTCCCGCATATTCCAGCGCCAGGCTGTAAAGCTTCTCGGTCTGTACGGGATTTACCTGATAGAAGGAGAGAGGAGAGATCTTAAAGGTTAATGCATCCCCTGTATAAGGGTAATTTTCTTTCTGCATGTTTCTTACGTGAATCGTATCCTCAATGGTGCTCTCACCCCAGAGGTTATAGATCTCGGTACCCATGATTACATTGGTTTTCTCGGTATTGATACTGACTGACACACTTGTCATACCTTGGATTTCTGCCAGGGCAGTCAATAATTCTCCCTGATTTGGTAAAAACTCATTTGTATTCTTCTGTACTCCGGCAGTAGGGTATGACATTTTTGTCATTTTCTTATTAATGACCAGACATACCATCAACTGTCCACTGGTGAAGCCTTTCCGGATCAATACATGACGTACCAGGCCTTTTCCTGTGACTTCGTCATAGGCGGTTACTTTGTTTTTTCGCATATAGGAGAGTATGGTTTCGAGGATCTGCTGATTCTCGGAAACACCGAGAGCGCAGTCTGTATTGGCGATAATTGTATGGGTGCGTCCGGCATAGAAACCGGTGATGACATTACCGTCTCTATCAGTTCCTATGGGGTACTGCGCTTTATTACGATAGTGGAAGGGTTCCTCCATGCCTACAATAGGCTGCATGCGTTCATCAATGTATTCCGCATCAAACCCACCGATCCGGATCAGATTATTGCGGATCTTCTGTTCCTTGAAATGCAGCTGCTCGGAGTAGGAGAGTGCCTGCAGCTGACAGCCGCCGCACTGTCTGTGGTATGCACATTTCAGTTCCACACGAAAAGGAGAAGGCTGTAACACCTTCTCTAATCTGGCATAAGCATAGTGCTTTTTACTTTTTATGATCTTGGCTTCCACCTGATCGCCGATAACGGCATCTTTAATAAAGAGGGTAAAACCGTCTACTTTACCGATTCCTTCTCCGTCACTTCCCATATCCTCTATGGTTACCGTCACACGATCATTTTTTTTATATTCCATACTAATCTCCATTCCGCAGACAATTCCTTTCGTCGGAGGAATCGCGAATCAAATTTCAAACATCCCCATTTTCTAATATGCTTCGTGCCATTCTGCCAGAACGCCCACTCCGAAGTTTTAGCAAAGCTCCTCAGCCAGTTTTCCAATCTCGCCCCTGTTTTGCTCATTCATGGCAGATTTGATGCTTACCGTAGTCTCCGTAAATGTCAGATTCTTGCTTTTTTCAAACATTCCAAGGATCAGTTTGCCTGCCATGGGTGCCCAGGTGCCGTTCTCAATGATTGCCACCTTACGATTCTGGTAATTACGCTCGGTCAGACCTTCGATAAAGCTGCGCATGCAGGGGAAGAGGTCTCCATTATAAGTAATACCCGCCAACACCAGTCTGTCATAGAGGAAAGCATCGGCAACAGCTTTTGCCTTATCGCATCTTGCCAGATCATACAGTACTGTTTTCTGTCCTTTTTCCTGTAAAACATCCGCCAGATACTCCGCAGCACTTCTGGTATTGCCGTAGACAGAAGCATAAGCAATCACCACTCCGGATTCTTCCGGCTGATAGGAAGACCACTTATCATATTTTTCCAGATAGAATCCCAGATTCTCCTTAAGTACCGGACCGTGAAGAGAGCAGATGGTCCAAATGTCCAGTCCTGCCGCTTTTTTCAGAACAGCCTGTACCTGCGGACCGTATTTTCCGACGATGCCGATATAGTAACGCCGCGCCTCATCGGTCCATTCTTCCTCTACGTCCAAAGCACCGAATTTACCGAAACCATCTGCCGCAAACAGTATTTTCTCGGTTGCTTCATAAGTCATCATAACCTCAGGCCAATGCACCATGGGAGCATAGACAAAATGCAGGCTGTGCTGTCCAAGCTCCAGTACTCCATCATTCGCCGCAACAATGCGTTGTTCCGCAGGTAATCCCTGTTCGGCGAAAAACTCCGGGAAAAACTGTTCCATGAACTGAAATCCCTTAGCTGTGGATACCACTGTGGCTTTGGGATATTTTTTCAGAAAAGCCGGAATACTGGCGGAATGATCCGGTTCCATATGCTGTATAATGAGATAATCCGGCATTTTTCCGTCAAGAACCTGTTCCACATTGTTCAGCCATTCTTCGGTGAAAAAGCCATCCACTGTGTCCATAACGGCGATTTTGTCATCCAGGATCACATAAGAATTGTAAGACATTCCGTTCGGAACCTTATACTGTCCCTCAAACAGATCTACCTGATGATCGTTTACACCCACATATTTTACACATGCACTGATTTCCATATGTTTCCTCTCTTTCCTGTCTGTTCATAGAATTTGTAGTATTTATTCTGTTATTTATTCCATTTTGGTAGCACGCAGATTGGATTCAAACAATCTGTTGTAACCCAGCCAGCCACTGTTTTCACTGTTATTTTCCAGAATTTCCTTAAATGTCTCCATTTTGGCATCGGTATCATCCGCATAATTCAGAGCTACCGCCTCGATCAGCGCCGGCACCTTTGGGGAGCCATATTCCAGCTTGCCGTGATGTGCCAGAATACAATGCTGTAATTCTGCCAGCAGATTGTGAGGGAATCCGTCGATCTTAGCGGCACGTTCCCCAACCATCTGTGCGCCCATCACGATATGTCCCAATAACTGACCGTCATCGGTATAATCATTCACCGGAAATGCAGAAATCTCTTTTACTTTTCCGATATCATGGCACATAGCCGCCGTCAGAAGCAGATCTCTCTGTAAAATAGGATAAGCAGAGCAGTAGTAGTCACACAGCTTGGTAACGCTTAAAGTATGCTCCAGCAGTCCGCCTACGAAACCGTGATGTACCGTCTTGGCTGCAGAAGAGTTGCAGAATTTCTTTGCAAAATCAGCATCGCCAATAAACAGATCCTGCAACAGCTGGTGCAGATAGGTGTTCTTAATGCTTCCGATCACAGTCTTTAATTCATTGTACATAGTGTCGATGCCTTTGGAGCTCACCGGCAGATAATCGGAAGGATTGTATTCTCCCTCATGGCAGACACGGATACGCTTCACGCTGATCTGCAGCTGCCCCTGGAAATTCGTCACATCACCGTATACCTCTATGTAATCCAGATCATCATAATCACCGATGCCCGGATTGTTCGGCTCCCATACCTTGGCGTCGATAGTTCCGGTCTTATCCTGTAAAATCACGCTTTCATAGGGTTTGCCGTTCTTGGTAACAGCCTCCTGTTTATGTTTGCACAGATAAATATCAAATACTCTGTCGCCTTCTTTTAACTCTTTAATAAATTTCATATTGTTGTCCAAACCTTTCTGTCAATCTATTTCAACACCGTTAATGTGATGTCGAATTTCATCTCTTTATATTCCTGCTGTGACTGCCGCATAATCGTCAGTTCTACACTATCTCCCGGTTTCATACTGAGCAGAGAGTTCGTATACTCGTCAAAGCTGACGATCACGCGCTCACCGAATCCCGTGATGACATCTCCCTGCTGGATTCCCGCCAGCATTGCAGGAGAGTCCATTTCTACCTCTTTAATATAAGCTCCGTAAGGAACCCCAAGTTCGCTGTTGGCTTCCTCCGTAACATCCACACCCTTAAGACCCAGATACGCGAATTTTTCTCCATTCGACATTTTCTCGATATGACGCTTCAATTCCGTAATACCGTAAGCACATACCATATTTTTCATATCTGTGGCAGATTTGCCATTGGTAATGATACCAATGACCTGTCCCTGAAGATTGAATAATACACCGCCTGCATTCTGACTGCCTACAATATTCGTCTGCAGAATCCGATAAGTGGTATCCGATGCCGCCGACTCACTGGCGGAAGAAGTAATGATGCCATATCCCAGTGAGCCGTTAGTACCCATGGGACGTCCCAGAGCCACCACCGGAAGTCCGGCAATTTCTTTGATATTAGAAGATCCCAAAGTAGCGATCGTAATATCATTCTTCAGAAAATCTTCATTCAGAGTATCCAGTTCTACGGCGATCACCGCCAGACCTGTAGTCTCATCTTTTTCCTTCAAAGATGCATCTGCCTGAGTGCCATCATTAAATGTGACAATAATGTCATCTACTTGCTTTACCGGAGAATAATCGGTTAAAATCAGTAGTTGCTTGCCATTTTGCGCTATGATCACACCGGATGACTGGTTCTTGCTCTCATTTACATTGTTGAACCAGTCCACACCGGATGACACTCCTGTCACAGTAACCATGGAACGGTTCATCTCTGCTACATACTGGGTAAGAGCACTGTAAATCTGTTTGTAATTATCCAGATCCAATATGATTCCGGATAACAGTTCCCGGATCTGCTCCTGTTCCATAACCTCACCAGGGACTGAAGAGGACTGACTGTTCTGATTCTCCTGCTGCATATTCTCTGCCAGCATCTGCTCCGGAGACATCTCATCCTGATCTTCGGGGAATACCACCACCTGTGGTTCCTCTTCCGGGTACAACCAATTACTGATCACCGGTTCCAAAACCAAGAAAGTGAAACAGGCCACCAGACCGAAGATCACCGCCATGGAAACCGTGATCAAAGTCCTGCGCAACAGCTTTTTCTTATTTACCGGACGTTCCTTGATTTTTTCTATCATAAAATTTTTCTCAGAAACGTCATTTTGTTCCTTCTGCTTATTTTCTTGCGAATCCGCCATAAATATGCCTCCTCTGCTGCCTACAGATACACCGGCTTTTTCTTAGGACTCTAATATCTCAATTATACAAAACTGTACCCAAAAACGCAACTGAATGGTATAATGAGATATAATAAGCTCACCCATAGAATCCTGCGTGACTGCTCGCAGGCAAAGCAGGATTTCTATGAGGGGAGCAAACAGACATGAGCAAGAAGGACGATAGTCCGGATTGCGAATGTCTGTAACGATTTCGAGAGTGCGCAGCACGTAGAAATCGTGTTATTATAAAGCCCGACAGCGAGGAAATGCGTAGCATTTTCGAGCTTGTACTGCGATAATCCATATTTCGAATTTCAATAATAAGGAGCCCCACATGAACGCAAAAGTACTTACTACTTTAGAATATAATAAGATCATCGACCTCCTCACGGAGAAGGCCGACTCCGAGCCCGGTAAAAAGCTTTGCCGCGATCTGGTGCCTTCCACTGATCTATCTGCTATCAGAACCGCGCAGTGGGAGACAAAAGACGCTTTAGCCCGTCTCTTCCGCATCGGCAGCACCTCTTTTGGAAGTAACAGAGACTTAGGTTTTTCCATCCGTTCTCTGGAAATCGGCAGTTCTCTGTCTATGTCCGAATTGTTGAAGCTTGCATCCTTTTTGGATAATGTCAGCCGGATCAAAACCTATGGAAAAAAAGAACGGGAAGACCTGCCAAATGACAGCCTGGATGCCTACTTTGAGGGACTTACCCCTATGACACAGCTTGCCAATGAGATCAACCGCTGCATTCTGTCGGAAGAGGAGATGGCAGATGATGCCAGCCCCCGTTTAAAAAGTATCCGCCGCTCCAAGCTGTCCACCAATGAAAAAATCCATAGCCAGCTGACTTCCATGGTTAACGGCGCTTACCGTACCTTTTTGCAGGATGCAGTCATTACCATGCGTGATAACCGCTACTGTATCCCCGTAAAGGCTGAATATAAGAGCCAGGTGAGCGGTATGGTGCATGATCAGTCCTCCACCGGTTCCACCTTTTTCATCGAACCGGCTGCTGTCGTGAATCTGAACAACCAGTTAAAAGAACTGGATCTGCANNGAGATCAACCGCTGCATTCTGTCAGAAGAGGAGATGGCAGACGATGCCAGCCCCCGATTAAAAAGTATCCGTCGCTCCAAGCTGTCCACCAACGAAAAGATCCACAGCCAGCTGACCTCTATGGTAAACGGCGCTTACCGTAC
>DLZQ01000028.1:756-2720 GCA_003447295.1 Lachnospiraceae bacterium | reverse complement strand
TCAGAGCTTGCCGCAGATCAGAAGATCATGACCACTTTAGACTTCATTTTTGCCAAGGCAAAACTCGCCATGGAACAGAATGCCACAGAGCCTATTTTCAACACTGAGCATTATATCCAGATCCGTAAGGGCCGTCATCCACTGTTGGATAAGAAAAAGGCGGTCCCCATTGATGTCCGTCTGGGTAAAGATTTTGACCTGTTGGTGATCACAGGTCCCAATACCGGTGGTAAGACCGTATCTCTGAAGACGGTGGGACTTTTTACTCTGATGGGGCAGGCGGGACTGCATATTCCGGCACTGGATCGTTCCGAACTGTCTATTTTCTCGGAAGTATACGCAGATATCGGGGATGAGCAGAGTATTGAACAGAGTCTGTCCACATTCTCTTCTCATATGACCAGAGTTGTCCACATTTTACAGCACGCAGATACGGATTCCCTGTGTTTATTTGATGAACTCGGTGCCGGAACAGATCCTACGGAAGGTGCCGCTCTGGCAATTGCTATCTTAAATTATCTGCATGACCGCGGCATCCGCACCATGGCTACCACGCATTACAGTGAGTTGAAAATCTACGCACTTTCCACGAATTTCGTAGAAAATGCCTGCTGTGAATTTGATGTGGAAACCCTTCGCCCCACTTACCGTCTGCTCATCGGTATTCCCGGTAAAAGTAATGCTTTCGCCATTTCTTCCAAACTAGGACTGTCCGACGAGATCATCAATGCTGCAAAAGAGCAGATCAGCAAAGAGGACGAAAGCTTTGAAGATGTCATCGCCGATCTGGAACAGAGCCGCGTGACCATTGAAAAAGAACAGCAGGAGATTGCGGAGTACAAAGAACGGATCCGTACCTTACAGGAACAGTTACAGAAGAAAAACGAAAAAATCGACCAGGCAAAAGACAAAATTCTCCGCGATGCTAATGAAAAGGCAAGAGCCATTCTCCAGGAAGCAAAGGATGTAGCTGACGAAACCATCCGTGACTTCAATAAAGCAGGTGCTTCTGCAGACATCAAGGAGCTGGAGAAAAAGAGACAGAAGGTCCGTGACAAGATCAATGAAAAGAACGGAAAACTGGCTCTTGGTAATACACAAAAGAAACCTGCTGGTCAGAAGACCGTGGATCCGAAAAAACTTAAAAAAGGAGATTCCGTGAAGATCATTTCCATGAATCTCAAGGGAATCGTAAACACTCTGCCGGATGCCAAGGGTAATCTCTTCGTACAGTGCGGAATTATGAGAATGCAGACGAATATTAACGATCTCGTACCGGTAAAAGAAGAGACTATTACAGCACCTGCCCTGCAGCGTACCAACACCGGCAAATTGAAAATGTCCAAATCCTTCTCCGTGTCCTCCGAGATCAACCTTCTGGGATGTACGGTAGATGAAGCCATTGCAAAACTGGATAAATACCTGGATGACGCTTATCTGGCTCATCTCCCCAGTGTGAGAGTCGTGCACGGAAAAGGCACCGGTGCTCTGCGCAGTGCTGTACAGTCTCACTTAAAACGTCTGAAATACGTCAAAGAATACCGGTTGGGTGAATACGGTGAAGGCGATGCCGGCGTAACCATTGTTACTTTTAAATAATAACTGACAGGAGGCCTATACTACATGGTAAGTAAACAGAAAATTCTCATTGTAGATGATGATAATAATATTGCGGAACTGATCTCCCTATATCTGACTAAGGAATGTTTTGATACCATGATCGTCAATGACGGAGAATCCGTGATGCCGGCTATGGAGACCTTTGCTCCGAACCTGATTTTGTTGGATCTGATGCTTCCCGGCATTGATGGTTATCAGGTGTGCAGAGAGGTCCGGGCACAATACTCTGTTCCCATCATCATGCTTTCCGCAAAAGGTGAAGTCTTCGACAAGGTATTGGGACTGGAGCTGGGTGCGGATGATTATATGGAAAAACCTTTTGATTCCAAGGAACTGGTGGCCCG
>DLZQ01000028.1:0-431 GCA_003447295.1 Lachnospiraceae bacterium | reverse complement strand
GTGGAAATGCCGCCGAAAGAACTGGAGCTTCTATACTTTTTAGCATCCTCACCGAATCATGTATTCACCAGAGAACAGCTTCTGGATCAGATCTGGGGCTATGAATATATCGGTGATACCCGTACCGTGGATGTGCATATCAAGCGTCTCCGCGAGAAGATCAAAGATCATGCTAACTGGAAGATCAGCACCATCTGGGGCATCGGCTATAAATTCGAAGTACGCAATTAAGTCATACCAAAAGCAGGATTTGTTATGAAAAAAACACTTTATCTAAAATTTATACTTGCATATTTTATTTTTGGTGTATTTGGTTTCATCATTGTTACAACTTTTGTTCCCAATATGACCAAAGAACACCTGATCCGGGAAAAGGCGGAAAGTCTCTATTCCGAAGCAACCCTGATCGCCGGAACCTATGCCGGCGGATT
>DLZQ01000035.1:42466-43319 GCA_003447295.1 Lachnospiraceae bacterium | reverse complement strand
GTCAGCAAAAAACGCTGCCAATCTTATTTCATATCGCGGCCTTCGCCGCATCACGGCATAAGTAAAGACAGCGATTTGTGCGCAAGCGCCCATCGCTGTCTTTACTATGCCTATGCGCGGCTCATTGCCCGCGTAACTTTCAATTTATATAATTACATAACAAAGGTGTAAAGAAAAAATACTTGACACCTATGACTTTCTATAGTATGATAGCCAAGGTGCATATCGCATGACCTAGAGAAAGGCACTGGATAAGATGGACAGGATTTTGGAACAGAATCTGTTGTATGATTTCTACGGTGAGCTTCTCACCGAGCATCAGCAGAGAGTGTATGAGGATGCAGTATATAATGATATGTCTCTCAGTGAGATCGCTGGAGAACAGGGCATCAGCAGGCAGGGCGTCCATGATCTGATCAAGCGTTGCGATAAGATCCTGCAGGATTATGAAAGCAAGCTTCATCTGGTAGAACGCTTCATGGCAGCCAAGGAGAAGATCGGTGAGATCGAACAGCTGACCGCGGAGGATACCACAGATCCTGAAGAACGGATGAGACGCATCCGAGAATTGTCCAGATCCCTTTTAAAGGAATGGTAAGGAGCAGCAAATGGCATTTGAAAGTTTAACAGACAAACTCCAAAATGTTTTTAAAAACTTAAGAAGCAAAGGCCGTCTGACGGAAGAGGATGTCAAGTCCGCACTGAAGGAAGTCAAGATGGCGCTCCTGGAGGCAGATGTTAACTTCAAGGTAGTCAAGCAGTTCGTGAAGGCAGTGGAGGAACGTGCCATTGGCCAGGATGTCATGAACGGTCTGAATCCCGGACAGATGGTGATCAAGATCGTAAATGAAGA
>DLZQ01000035.1:33490-42186 GCA_003447295.1 Lachnospiraceae bacterium | reverse complement strand
GTTATCATGATGGCAGGTCTTCAGGGTGCAGGTAAGACCACAGCAACTGCGAAAATTGCCGGCAAACTGAAACTCAAGGGCAAAAAGCCGCTGCTGGTAGCCTGCGATATTTACCGTCCCGCAGCCATTGAACAGTTACAGATCAATGGTAAGAAGCAGGAAGTCGATGTGTTCTCTATGGGAACGGATCACAAGCCTGCAGAGATTGCACAGAGTGCAATCACATATGCGGAGAAGAATGGCCATAATGTAGTAATTCTCGATACTGCCGGACGACTTCATGTGGATGAAGACATGATGGCGGAACTTCAGGAGATCAAAGAGACCGTGACAGTGCATCAGACACTGTTGGTAGTCGATGCCATGACTGGTCAGGATGCTGTAAATGTGGCAAAGGAATTCGATGAAAAGGTTGGCGTAGATGGTGTGATCCTGTCCAAGATGGACGGCGATACCAGAGGCGGTGCAGCACTTTCCATCAAAGCAGTTACAGGCAAGCCGATCCTTTTTGTAAGTATGGGAGAGAAGCTGTCTGACTTAGAGCAGTTCTACCCCGACCGTATGGCAAGCCGTATTTTGGGAATGGGCGATGTGTTATCCCTCATTGATAAGGCTCAGGCAAGCATTGACATCGATGCGGAGAAGAGCCGTGATATGGCCGGCCGCATGAAGAAAGGTAAATTCGATTTTGAAGATTACCTGGAGAGCATGAAGCAGATGCGCAACATGGGTGGCTTAACCAGTATCTTAGGGATGCTTCCCGGAATGGGTATCAAGGCATCGGATTTAGAGGGTGCCATCGATGAGACCCAGATGAAGCGAACGGAAGCTATCGTATTATCCATGACGAAGGAAGAACGCAGGAATCCCAAGATCCTGACCCCTCAGAGAAAGCACCGCATTGCAAAGGGCGCTGGCGTAGATATCGCAACAGTGAACCGGTTTATCAAACAGTTCGAGCAGACCCAGAAGATGATGAAGCAGTTTGGTGGCGGCAAAAAAGGCCGCGGCGGCATGGGCGGTATGTTCGGCGGTGGTAAATTTCCCGGCATGGGCGGCAGATTTTTCTAGCATTTTTATTTACTAAACTTAAGTCCGATATGAACAATCAGTTCTTATCATATAAATTATTTTATTTTTATTAATGGAGGAAAAAGAAATGGCAGTAAAGATCAGATTAAGAAGAATGGGACAGAAGAAGGCTCCTTTTTACAGAATCATCGTAGCAGATTCCCGTTCTCCCAGAGACGGTAGATTCATCGAGGAGATCGGTACTTACGATCCTTCCACCGATCCTTCCACTTTCAAGATCAACGAAGAACTTGCTAAGAAGTGGTTACAGAACGGTGCTCAGCCTACCGAGCAGGTTGCTAAGCTTTTCAAGGTTGCAGGAATCGAGAAATAAGTTCTAAATATCTATTCATCGGAGGTGGATTATGAAGGAACTAGTAGAAGTAGTTGCAAAGGCACTCGTTGATAATCCGGATGAAGTAGTTGTAACTGAGAAGACAGAAGGAAAAAATATCGTCCTTGAACTTCATGTAGCTGCGTCCGATATGGGTAAGGTGATCGGTAAGCAGGGACGTATTGCAAAAGCAATCCGCTCCGTTGTGAAGGCAGCATCATCCAAAGACAACACAAGAGTGGACGTTGAGATCGTTTAATTCAAGTTATAAGATCACAGACGTTGAGCGGAGAAACATACAGATGTGTGTTTCTCCGTTTTTTGGCTATCAGCCGGAATGGAGTAAGACTATATGGAAGATCTGTTACAGGTCGGCATTATCACTTCCACCCATGGGGTAAGAGGAGAAGTAAAGGTATATCCTACCACGGATGATCCCAGAAGATTCCGCAGATTAAGGGAAGTCGTTCTGGACACCGGCAGGGAAAAATTAAATCTGGAAATCGAAGGCGTCAAGTTCTTTAAACAGTTTGTGATCCTAAAGTTCAAAGGACTGGACAACATTAATGATATAGAAAAATACCGTCAGAAAAGCCTGTACGTGACCCGTAAAAATGCAGTGCGCCTGCAAAGAGACGAGTATTTCATTGCAGACCTGATCGGACTTAAGGTACAGGATGAGGATGGCGCGGAATTAGGTACGGTAAAGGATGTCATTGAGACCGGTGCCAATGATGTTTACGAAGTGGAAATGGCAGATGGCAGGAGTCTGCTTTTGCCCGCTATCAAACAGTGTATACTGAACGTGGACGTGGAAAACGGCATGATGCAGGTACATGTATTGGAAGGATTGCTTGACTTATGATGAAGTTTCACATTCTGACCCTGTTCCCGGAGATGGTGCAGCAGGGACTGACGACCAGCATCCTGGGACGGGCAGCGGAGAAAAATCTGATCTCCATCGATGCGGTGAATATCCGGGATTACACACAGGACAAGCATGGAAAAGTAGATGATTACACTTATGGTGGCGGCGCCGGAATGCTGATGCAGGCACAGCCGGTCTATGATGCTTACCGGGCGGTAGCAGGAGAAAAAAAGATCCGCTGTGTCTATCTGACTCCCCAGGGAGAGCCTTTTACACAGAAAAAGGCAAAGGAACTGTCCGGGGAAGAGGAACTGGTATTACTTTGTGGACATTACGAAGGAATTGATGAGCGAGTATTGGAGGAAGTGGTAACTGATTATATCTCTATTGGAGATTATGTTCTTACCGGTGGAGAACTGGCTGCCATGGTCGTGGTGGACGCTGTGGCGCGACTGGTACCCGGAGTGCTTAATAACGACGAATCCGCCGAGACAGAGAGCTTTCATAACGATCTGCTGGAATATCCCCAGTATTCCCGCCCGGAGGACTGGCATGGAAAGAAGGTACCGGAGGTGCTTTTATCCGGCAATCATAAGAAAATAAACGCCTGGCGCCGGGAACAGTCCGAGCGACGCACCGAAGAACGCCGTCCGGACCTCTATGCAAAATATCAGGAAAAACAGCGGGTCATCAAAAAACTTTCCGCGAAGAAACGTATTTTTATTCATATGATGGAGACGCTTTCCAGAGGACAGGGAGAAATTCTCTATGCGGAAGGGAAAAATATATTGATCTATCTGCCGGAGATCGGCAATGCCATGTTGAATGCGGAGGATGAGGAACATTTGGAGAAAATGCTGCCGCTGATTCCGAAAGATGTGTCGGAGCATAGTATTGTGACTGTGACAGACCGTTGGAATGAACGCGTCAGTGAAATCTTGGGGTATCATGGCAGTATGCTATGTTCCCAGGCATGCTATACCAGAGGGGAACCACTTCCGGTGAGGCACAAGGATATCCGGCAGCTGACAGTGGAAGCTGTCCCTTATGTGTCGGAGCATTATCATCTGGGAGACGAGACTTATGTCCGGGAGAGGATTGTGGCCGGGGATGTCTTCGGTATCTATATCGATGGAAAGCTCTGTGGCTTCATTGGATGTCACAATGACGGCAGCATGGGAATGCTGTATGTGGAGGATGCATACCGCAGACAAGGACTTGCAGCATCCCTGGAAGGCTATCTGATCAACAAACAGAGAGAACAGGGGATGATACCCTATGCCCATATTGTGAATGGAAATGAAGCGTCCATACAACTGCAGGAACGGTTGGGGCTGAATCTGTCGGATCCCGTGATCTGGTGGTTGTATAAATAAAAAAAGCTTGCTTTTTATGCAGGCTTATGATAAAATCTGAATGTTGTGAAAACGAGATGGTCCTCTGTTACCAATAAGCGTATTAAGAACATCCATTTTATGAAGGAGGCTCATTATGAGTAACATTATCAAAGAGATCGAAGCAGAACAGTTAAAAGAGACCGTTGACCAGTTTGAAGTTGGCGATACCGTTAAGGTATACGGCAAGATCAAAGAGGGTAACCGTGAGAGAATCCAGGTGTTTGAGGGCGTTGTACTGAAGAGACAGGGCGGCAGCAACAGAGAGACTTTCACTGTTAGAAAGACTTCTAACGGAATCGGCGTAGAGAAGACCTGGCCTTTACACTCTCCCAATGTAGAGAAGATCGAAGTTGTAAGAAAGGGTAAAGTAAGACGCGCTAAGCTGAATTACTTAAGAGATCGTGTTGGTAAGAAGGCAAAGGTTAAGGAATTAGTAAAATAATTGTATTGACCGGTGAGGGCAGCTGTTTTAATACAGCTGCCTTTTATATTTGAAAAAGCACCCCGGATATGGTACACTGTGACATGTAAACCTGGATAACGAGATAGGGCATAACATTGAGAAATAAAGGATTAAGTTTTTACAAAAAAAAGAAAAAGATCAGCCAGGCACTTTTGCGGGAGATATTCAGTTGGATCTTCGGTATTGCGTTGTCTGTGTTTCTTGCCGGAGTTATGGTGATCTTCCTCGGAAGATCGGCAAGAGTGGTGGGTATGTCCATGGAACCGACACTGGAGAACGGACAGCAGATCTACATTGACCGTTTCACCTATATCCTGTCGTCCCCCAAGGCAGGAGATGTTGTGGCATTTCTACCCAATGGTAATGAGAATTCCCATTATTATATCAAGAGAGTTGTGGCAGGACCGGGGGATAAAGTCCGGATCGCAGACGGAACAATGTATGTGAACGGTCAGCAGAGTATCTGGGTCAAAGAGCGGATACTGGATGCCGGTATTGCAGAAAATGAACTGATTCTTGGAAGCGGAGAATATTTCTGCATCGGAGATAATCCCAATAACAGTGAAGACAGCAGATCAGCAAATATCGGTCCGGTGGATGAGGATGATATCGTTGGCAAGGCATGGTTTCATCTAAAATCTTCTACGGAAGGTATGGGATTTATCAAATAAAGGAATGCAGCAATAAAGGAAAGAGGAAACGAATGAATTATCAGTGGTATCCCGGCCATATGACCAAAGCACGTCGTATGATGCAGGAAAATATAAAACTTATCGATCTGGTCATTGAACTGGTAGATGCCAGAATTCCCATCAGCAGCAGAAATCCCGACATTGATGAACTTGGAAAGGGAAAGTCCAGGATTATTTTATTGAACAAATCCGACCTGGCAGATCCTGTCTGGAATAAAAAGTGGGTGGAATATTTTGCCGCAAAGGGAATGGGAGTGCTGGAGATTAATTCCCGTACCGGAATGGGGATCAAATCCATTCAGGGACTGGTACAGGAAGTCTGTAAGGAAAAAATCGAGCGTGACAGGAAGCGTGGAATTGTAAATCGTCCGGTCCGTGCAATGGTCGTAGGAATTCCCAATGTAGGGAAATCCACTTTTATTAATTCCTTTGCAGGCAAAGCCTGTGCAAAGACCGGCAATAAGCCCGGTGTGACAAAAGGAAAACAGTGGATCCGCCTGAACAAGGGGCTGGAACTTTTGGATACCCCCGGTATCCTGTGGCCAAAGTTTGAGGACCAGCAGGTGGGAATGCGGCTGGCGTTTATAGGATCCATGAATGATGAGATATTAATTCCCGATGAACTGGCATGTGATCTCATCGGAGCCATCAAAGAGTTGTATCCGAAGGCACTGCAGGAACGCTACGCAGCAGATCCTGCGGGTAAACCCATAGAAATACTGGAAGCGGTGGCAGAGAGCCGCAAATGTTATTCGAAGGGAGAACAGCTGGACCTGGTAAAGGCATCCGGACTTCTGATCGATGATTTCCGCAGCGGTAAGCTGGGAAGAATGACACTGGAGAGGATAGATTCAGACAATGAATAAAGTATTGAAAGAATTTTTGAACACTGCCATTTACCTGCTTTGTGTTCTGGGTGCAGTATGGATCGTGATCACCTTCGTAGGACAACGTACCGAAGTGGAGGGAGCCTCTATGGAGAATACCCTTCACAACGGGGATAATCTGATTGTGGATAAGCTGAGTTATCGTTTCCATGATCCGGAGCGTTTTGACATTATTGTATTTCCGTTTCAGTATCAGTCAAATACCTACTATATCAAACGTATCATCGGTCTGCCAGGGGAGACGGTACAGATCATGGAGGACGGCAGTATCTACATAAACGGTGAAAAACTGGAAGAGTCTTACGGACGGGAAGTGATCAAACCGGAGACCATCGGCAGAGCGGCAGATCCTATTGTGCTGGAAGAGGACGAATATTTTGTCATGGGTGATAATCGTAACAACTCCAGTGACAGCCGGACCGATATGGTGGGCAACATTAAGAGAGAGGATATTATCGGAAAAGCGTGGCTGCGCATCTGGCCGCTTTCCGATTTCGGAGTATTGAAGCATCAGTGACCGGACGTCAGATGAGGGAAAATAAATGGAAAGTGCAGCAAAGATTAAAGAAACATTACAGGCAGCTTCTACGGAAAAGCTGCCTGAATTTATAGCAGAGTATGAGACGGATCCAAGAAGTGGCGTACAGAAGCTGGTGGCAAGTGCCCGGAAAAAGCTGGATGCCCTGGAAAAAGAAAAACAACGTATTGAAAATCTGAAAAAATACGAGAGAGAATATGCGCAGTATTCTTATATCTGCGGGATCGACGAAGTGGGAAGAGGACCTTTGGCGGGACCGGTGGTGGCAGGTGCGGTGATATTGCCCAAGGACTGCCATATTTTGTATATTAATGATTCCAAGCAATTATCCGAAAAAAAGAGAGAAGAGTTGTATGATGTGATCACACGGGAAGCTGTTGCCTGGGCAGTGGGTTATGCTTCTCCAAAACGAATTGATGAGATCAATATTTTGCAGGCAACCTATGAGGCTATGCGGGAGGCAATCGGTAAATTAACTCCTGCACCGGATCTTTTGTTAAATGATGCCGTAACGATCCCGGGGGTGAACATCAGACAGGTTCCCATTATTAAGGGCGATGCCAAGAGTATTTCCATTGGAGCAGCAAGCATTGTCGCGAAAGTGACCAGGGACCGGCTCATGGAACAGTACGCTGACGTATTTCCGGAATATGATTTTGCTTCCAACAAGGGCTACGGCAGTGCAGCGCACATTGCGGCGTTGAAGGAATACGGACCGACACCGATTCACAGACACAGTTTTATTAAGAATTTCGGCTTTTAAGGGAAATGTCGGAGGAGACAAAAAATGAAGCTGACAGGGTGGTTTACGCAGGATAAAATTGCGGATAACAACAGAATACAGATACCGGACAGTGAAAATGCGGAGCAGGCGAATCGTCAGATCCGTTCGCTGGTGCCGGGACAGACCCTGCGGGGAGAGATTGTCTCCAGGGAGGGCAGCAACGCACAGATCCGCCTGTTGCAGGATGTGCTGATTGATGCGAAGGTGGATGCGGATATCCGTCTGGATCTGGGGCAGAATATCACCTTTCAGGTAAAAAGCAATGGGCAGACGCTGAACTTAAGCCCACTGTTTACGAATATGGCAACAGAAGGAACAGTACGGAAGGCTTTGGATATGGCATCGCTTCCAACAAATGAAAATACGGTGGCAATGACAAAGCAGCTGATGGATGCGGGGCTTCCCATCGATAAAAATACGCTGCAGCAGATCTGGCATGAGAGCAATACTTTTCCGGATGCTGAGATTATGGATATTGTAAATCTTCACAGACTGGAACTGCCGGTGACGGAAGAAAATATTTCGCAGATGGCATCCTACCGGAATCTGACGCATCAGCTGACAGAAGGAATTGCGGATGCTTCCGAAGCACTGACGGCTACATTACAGGAGATGGTAGCAGGTGGGGATGTGGAGCAGGCTGCCGGGTTATACCAGGCAATTACAGACCTGCTGCTGGCAGAAGGAGAAGTGCCCGGAGCAACGGATACGGTGCAGGCAGAGAACACACAGCCGTTACAGACCATTGTGGAGGAAAAACCGGAAATACTGCAGCCGGAAGAGATATCCGAAGAGAATATGGGCAGGCTGTCAGATACCACAGTAAAAGAAGCGGATTCGGATGAGTCAGTGACGGCACAGCTTAAGAACATACAGAAATTACTGAAGCAGGGACTGGACACAAAGGATGTGCATCTGTTACACAGGGTATTACAGGACTCTAAAGTGACGGAACTGCCGGGAAAGCTGTTACTGGACAGCTGGAGCTTACGCCCGGAGGATGTGGAGTCTCCGGAGAAGGTGGAACAGCTGTACCAGAGGCTGGGACGGCAGCTGAAGGGATTTGCCGATGCTTTGGGAGAGAACGGACAGAGTGGCTCCCAGGTATATCAGGCGGTGTCGAACTTAAGCCGGAATGTGGATTTCTTACAGCAGATCAATCAGACCTATACATATATTCAGCTGCCGCTTCACCTGCGGCAGGGAGAACATAAGACAGGGGAACTGTTTGTATACACAAACAAGAAAAATCTCGCCAAAAGAGACGGACAGGTCAGCGCTCTTCTGCACCTGGACATGGAGCATCTGGGACCGTTGGATGTCTATGTGGCAATGCAGGATGTGAAAGTAAGCACCAAATTCTACGTGCAGAATGATGCAATACTGGATTATCTGGAATCAAATATGGATGTGTTGACACAGAGGCTGAAAAAGAGAGGTTACGACTGTAATTGCGAGACCACACTGCGAACAGAGTTACAACAGACCGCCCAGGCTATGGCACCGCTTGTTAAGACAGAGAGAAGTGTTCCGATAGCGAGATACGCTTTTGACGTGAGAACATAACTTCTCCATAGAAAGCAGACGTGACTGCTTGCAGGCAACGGATGTTTTCTATGAGAGAAGTAAACATACATGAGTATGTAGGACGATAGTCCGGAA
>DLZQ01000035.1:0-33298 GCA_003447295.1 Lachnospiraceae bacterium | reverse complement strand
ATAGTCCGGAATACGAATGTATGTTGCGATTTCGAGAGTGCGCAGCACGGAGAAATCGTGTATGTAGGACGATAGTCCGGAATACGAATGGATGTTGCGATTTCGAGAGTGCGAAGCACGGAGAAATCGTGTATGTAGGGCATAGTCCGGAATACGAATGTATGTTGCAATTTCGAGAGTGCGCAGCACGGAGAAATCGTGTATGTTTAAAACTACCCGGGGGAGAAACAATGGACGACGAAAAAAAGAAGGTAAAACAGGCAATAGCACTGGAATACGACCCTTCCGATGATGCACCGCGAGTCGTAGCCAGCGGCAAGGGAATCCTGGCAGAGAAGATTATAGAAAAGGCACAGGAAAGCAGTGTCCCGATCCATCGGGATGATAAACTGGCAGACACACTGTCCCGCCTGGATATCGGAGAAATGATCCCACCGGAATTATACGAGGTGGTGGCGGAGATCCTGGTATTCGTAGATGCGGTAGACCACCGCATGGTGAAGGAGAGCGTAGCAAACGGGGGAAAACAGAAAACTTGAATACCAGACAGACGGGGAATGCGTATGAGCAGATAGCGGCAGACTATCTGGAAAAGCAGGGAATGCGGATTTTAGAGCGGAATTTTCGCAGAGGGAGAAATGGAGAGATCGACATTATCGGCAGAGACGGGAAATATCTTGTTTTCGTGGAAGTGAAATACCGTGCCGGAACAGAAAAAGGATCGGCACTGGAGGCTGTAACGCCGGCAAAACAGAAAATGATCTGTGAAGTAGCGGATTATTATAGAATCCTGCATAAATATGATGAGAACACATGGGTGCGTTATGATGTAGTGGCGATACAGGGAGAACAGATCATCTGGGTTCCCAATGCTTTTTTACATCATTATCGTACAAGGAGATAGAGAATGTATCAGTTAATAAGAAATAGCGGCGGGAATCCGGACGGTATACAGCAGAGAAAACAAGGAGAACTGGAATATCTGGTATTCCCGAAGTTAGAGAAGACCGGAGTTGTGGAGCATTTATTTACCACCAGAACCGGTGGTGTCAGTAGCGGAATCTACTCCACGATGAACTTAAGCTTTTCCAGAGGGGATGATCCGGAATGTGTCCGGGAAAATTACAGACGCATCGGCGAGGTGTTAGGAACCGATCCGGAACATATGGTGGCATCAAAACAGACTCATACCACCAATATCCGTCTGGTGACGGAAGCGGATCTGGGGAACGGTATTACCGAACCTTCCGCTTATGATGACGTGGATGGACTGGCGACGGATATTCCGGGAATGGCTTTGGTGACTTTTTATGCGGACTGTGTACCTTTATATTTTGTGGATCCGGTGAAGAAAGCTATCGGGCTGGCACATTCCGGATGGAGGGGAACTGTGGCGGGAATGGGTGCCTGCATGGTACAATTTATGCGGGAACATTTTCACAGTGATCCGAAGGATCTGATTGCGGCCATCGGACCGTCCATCTGTGTAGACTGCTATGAAGTGAGTGAGGAAGTGGCAGAACAATTCAGAGAGGGCTTTCCGGAGGAGATCTTACAGCCGGGGAAGGCGGATGGAAAATATCAGCTGGATCTGTGGAAGGCAAATGAAAGTATTCTGTTAAAGGCAGGGATACTGCCCAAGCATCTGACAGTGACGGATGTCTGCACCTGTCATAATCCGGAATATTTATTTTCACACCGTGCCAGCCACGGACAAAGAGGGAATCTTGCAGCATTTTTAATGCTGAAAAACAACCGTTGATAACGTTAGGTGGGAGCAAGCGTGCAGACGCAGAAACGAGGGAAGTATGGCAAACATTTTAGTGTGTGACGATGACAGAGAGATCGTAGATGCGATAGAAATTTATTTGAGTCAGGACGGTTATAAGATCTACAAAGCCTATGATGGGGAGCAGGCGCTTCAGATTCTGGACAAGGAGGATATCCACCTGCTGATCATGGATATTATGATGCCGAAGTTAGACGGAATCCGGGCAACATTAAAGATTCGGGAATACAGCAGTATCCCCATCATTATTTTATCCGCCAAATCAGAGGACACGGACAAGATCCTGGGATTGAATATCGGTGCAGATGATTATATCTGCAAACCCTTCAATCCTCTGGAGCTGGTGGCAAGAGTGAAGTCCAATCTGCGCAGATATACTTCACTGGGAAGCCTCACCGGGGAGAACAAGGCAATCTATCAGGTGGGAGGACTTATATTAAACGATGACACCAAGCAGGTAACAGTGGACGACGAACCGGTGAAAATGACTCCCATTGAGTACAATATTTTATTGCTTCTGATGAAGAATCAGGGACGGGTATTTTCTATCAATCAGATCTACGAAAGCATCTGGAATGAGGATGCTATCGGAGCGGACAATACGGTAGCCGTACATATACGGCATATCCGTGAAAAAATAGAAATCAATCCCAAGGAACCGAGATATCTGAAGGTGGTATGGGGTGTCGGTTATAAGATCGATAAGGAGCAGACATGAGAAAACAGACATTAAAGCGGCTGGTACTGGGACTGGTACAGCAGACGGCGGCATTGCTTCTGTTAGTTGCCATTGCTGCAGTCTTATTCAATTCTTATCTTGCAGTGGATACCGCGGACGGAACCAAAGTATATGAATTATCACCATTGGATGCAGAGACGGAATTTGAGGATTCCGTGATTTTTCATGATCTTTTTCGGAGTGCAGTATCGGACATCCTACAGCTTATGGTGATCAAGGGGGAAATCGAGACCAATGACCAGTTTGATCCCTATAAGAAGATCGATATTACAAAATTCGCATCTGCAAAAAGCGGTGGTGTGGACTGCACGGTAACGGCGGTCTATGAACTGGAAGATCTGATCAAGTGGGGAAGATACGGCGTGGAATATACGGACCGTATCATGAGTATGTCTGATTTCGTCAATTATTTCGGTCCCGTGACCTCTCCGGAGCATTTTAAACTGGATGGAGACGGACAACTGGAATTTGTGACGGAAGCAGAACAGACTGTGGAGGAACAGGAAGCGGTGCTACGGGCGATAGAAGCCATTCCGGAGAGTCAGAGGACAGATCGATTGGAGGATCTGGCATTTACTTATTTCGTGAAGGAGAGCGCGCAGGATATCCGGGTATCCAGGGAGGATGACGGAACAATTACCGTATATTTTCCCATGATCGTGAACCGGTACGCCACTGTGGACGGAGAGAAACAGCTGACTGCCCATGCAAGTAACTGGGTTGACTATATAGCGTTGCAGAACAATTTGGAACTAACGGTGAATACACTGGCTGCCAGTTACGAACAATATCAGAACTGTAACGATCTTTACCGGGAAAATGCGGGCAATCTGAAATATGCGGTCCGTATGGTGACCCCGGACGGTATTACCAGGACTTATACCAACGTATCGGAGATTGAGAACAGTTCGGATAATGAGATCACGGACTATTTTTCCGAATACAGACGTTATCTGATCTATTATCCCGACAGCCTGGAATTTACCGGTAATACCGGTATGACCGAGAGCGAGATCTATCATTATCTCAAGGAATATGATTATGCTTATCCGGATATGACACATATCTGGATCGCCGTGGATACGAATTATCCGGTGGCGGGAGACGCCTTCTATAATGCAAATGTGGTATTTCAGAGGATCGTACCGAATATATGGTATCTCATTGGCGGCGGGATCCTGTTAGTGGTTCTGTGGCTGCTTATCGGTATATATCTGACAGTGACGGCAGGTGTTGCATATGATGAAGAGGATGAACCGGTACTGTATTTGAACGGTATTGACCATGTGTGGATCGAATTTATGCTGATTGCTTTTGTGGCATGCATCTATGCGGGAAGAATAGGCTATGATTACCTGATGGATACGGCAAACAGGGTTTACTTAAGCCATGCTGAGATTCAGGGCAGAGAATATACGAGACTGGCGGCATACGGCGTATTTGCCATCTATGGATTTACCGTCAGCATGGGATTTAATGTATTCTGGTACAGCTTCATGCGCAGGATCAAATCCCACAATATGTGGAGTGACAGTTTCCTACATTGGCTTACGAGCAGCTTCGGAAAAGCGGTACATTTTGTGGTATCACACAGAAATTCCGCCATCAGCTCCCTGATTCCGTATAATCTGTTCCTGCTTGTCAATCTGGCGGGAATATTTACAGCCTATCTGCTGCGGGACAGAGGAGCCTTATGGCTGCTGCCGGCACTGGCTGCCATCGTACTGGACGGTATCGTGGGGGTACTGCGATTTAAACAGAAAGCGGAACAGATCGATATTGTGGAGGGAATACGCAGGATCCGTGACGGCGAGGTGGATTATAAGCTGGATACAGAGGCTCTTCACGGAGACAACAGGGAGATGGCGGATGCGGTAAATAACATCGGTGAAGGTATCCGTAAGGCGGTAAGTACCAGCATGAAGGACGAACAGATGAAGTCTGACCTGATCACTAATGTCTCCCATGATATCAAGACGCCGCTGACCTCCATTATCAATTATGTGGATCTGCTGAAACGCCTGAAAATCACGGAGGAACCGGCACAGAGCTATATTGCCGTACTGGACAGCAAGTCCCAGAGGCTGAAACAGTTGACAGATGACCTGGTGGAAGCTTCGAAAATCTCTTCCGGTAATATTGTATTGAATTTAGAGCCGTTAAATCTGACGGAGCTGTTGAACCAGGCAGTGGGAGAATTCTCTGACAGACTGGAGGAGAAAAAGCTGCAGATTATTTTCGACGGCAGTGACCAGCCGGGTATGATCTATGCGGATAGCCGCAGAATGTGGAGAATTATCGAGAATCTCTTTCAGAACATCTGTAAATATGCGCTGGAGGGGACCAGAGTCTATTTGGAGATGCAGGTAGAAGGTGGCAGAGTTGTTGCTTCTCTTAAAAATATTTCTGACAGACCTATGAATTTAAAGGGAGAGGAATTGTCGGAGCGTTTTATCCGCGGAGACGCTTCCCGCACCACGGAAGGCAGTGGGCTTGGACTGTATATCGCGAAGAATCTTACGCAGGCACAGCATGGAGAATTTCAGATCCGGTTAGACGGAGATCTGTTCAAGATCCTGCTTGATTTTCCGGAGTATATCCGACCGGCGGCAGAAGAGACGATAGATGAGAAGAAAAAAGTGAACGAGGAAGATTCCGATAAGGCGGAAGAGTAAGCCAGTAGAAGTTAACAAAAAAAACGCAGAAGCAAATCAGGGCTTCTGCGTTTTTTCTGTTAACGTTAGTTAATTTAGAAATGGAACTCGTTCATGTCCTTGCGGTTGTTGTAGGCGTCCACAATACCGTGGATCTTATCAGTGGTAGCCATGACATTGGACAGAGAAGCATCATGGTTCATGAAGTCGATCAGGGAAGCAATGAACTTACTCATGTCTGCTTCAACGAAGTAAGGTCTTGTATAGATTTCGGGAGGCAGATAAGTAAGATTCGTAGTAATGACCTTATCAAAATCGCCATGCTCGTAAGCAGCATCGAAATTCTTCAGACCATCGGTGAACAGACCAAAGGTACAGCAGATATATACGCGTCTGGCATTCATTGCCTTTAACTGCTTCGCGGTATCCAACATACTTCCACCGGAGGAGATCATATCATCGATAATAATGATGTCTTTGCCGTCGATATTGTCACCTAAGAATTCATGGGCAACAATAGGGTTTTTACCATTGACGATGGTGGAGTAGTCACGTCTCTTGTAGAACATACCGGTATCAACACCCAGGACGCTTGCAAAGTAAATAGCGCGGTCCAAAGCACCCTCATCCGGGCTGATGACTAACAGATGATCCTTATCCACGATCATATCGTCTTCGGAATTCAACAGTGATTTTATGAATTCATAGGGTGTGGTGAAGTTATCAAAGCCGTTCAGGGGTGTGGAATTCTGAACGCGGGGATCGTGGGCATCAAAGGTGATAAAGTTGTCGATTCCCATGTCTCTTAATTCTTCCAATGCATAAGCGCAGTCCAAAGACTCTCTGCCGCTGCGGCGGTGCTGCCTGCCTTCGTAGAGGAAGGGCATAATGACATTGATGCGTCGTGCCTTACCGTTACATGCGGCGATAACACGCTTCAGATCCTGATAGTGGTCATCGGGAGACATGTGGTTGGTATAGCCGTTCATGTTGTAAGTAATACTATGATTGCACACATCGGTTAAGATGAACAGGTCTTTACCGCGGATGGTTTCACTGATCTGTGCCTTGGCTTCACCGCTTCCGAAACGGGGTACATCCACATCTACGAGATAATTACTCTCGATATAGCCGTGGAAAGCAGGATCATTTTTAACTTTGTCATTGTGGATACTCTTACGGAATTCAACCATGTAATCGTTGATACGGCGTCCCATTTTTTCTGCGGAAGGCAGAGCGATGATCTTCAAAGGAGCCACGGGCATGGCATTTTCCAGTTCATGTAAATTAGGCATGATGTCCCTCCTGGACGAGCTTTTATTGTTTGTAAAAATATTTCGTAAATATATTCAGAGCTTCATTCATAAAGCCGCATCTTCGATGCTTGCCTTTTGCTCAGAGTATAACAATTAATTTATATCATTATGCTAGTGACACGTCAAGGAATTTCTTGTACAATGGATAGAAGAAAGCTGGTTAGGTGGATTAAAATGAAGAAAAAAGAACATATTGTAAAAACGGTAAAGCCGGGCAGTATCGCAGAGGAACTGGAGATTGCTCCGGGAGATAAGGTACTGGCGATAGATAATACGGAGATTGAGGATATTTTTGATTATCAGTTTCTGACCCAGGATACTTATATTGAAATGCTGGTGGAGAAGCCGGATGGAGAGCAGTGGCTCTTAGAGATCGATAAGGAATTCGATGAGGACCTGGGAATCGAATTTGAGAACGGCCTGATGGATGAATACAGGCATTGTCATAACAAATGCATTTTCTGCTTTATCGATCAGATGCCGAAGGGCATGCGGGATACTTTGTATTTCAAAGATGACGATTCCCGTCTGTCTTTTTTACAGGGCAATTATGTGACATTGACCAACATGTCGGACCATGATATCGACCGGATCTGCAGATATCATCTGTCCCCCATCAATATCTCGTTCCAGACCATGAATCCCGAGCTTCGGTGTAAAATGCTGAACAATCGTTTTGCGGGAGATGCTCTGAAAAAGGTGGATACTTTAAATGCTGCTGGGATTCGGATGAACGGACAGATCGTACTGTGTAAGGGCGTGAATGACGGTAAGGAACTGGAATACAGCATTCAGAAGCTGATGGAATATCTGCCGAATGTGGAGAGCGTTTCCGTAGTGCCGGTTGGATTGTCCAAATACCGTGAGGGGCTGTATCCGTTAGAACCATTCAATGCGCAGGATGCGGGCGAGGTCATTGACCTGATTGAGAAATACCAGAAGATCTGCATGGAGAAATATGGCACCCATTTTATCCAGGCGAGTGACGAGTGGTATATCTTAGCGGGCAGAGAGGTGCCGGAGGAGGAACGTTACGATGGTTATCTGCAGCTGGAGAACGGTGTAGGCATGATCCGTCTGTTATTGGATGAGTTTCATGATGCGCTAAAGAGACGTATCGTGGACAAAACTTCCGGGGCAAAGCTTCCCTGGGAAGGGACAAGGGAGATTTCCCTGGCGACGGGCAGACTGGCGTTTCCTTATTTAAAGAGAATGTCGGAAGAACTGATGCAGGAATATCCGGGGCTTCGGATCCATGTCTATGAGATCATCAATGAATTTTTCGGAGAGATGATCACTGTATCCGGGCTTCTGACCGGGCAGGATATCGTGAAGCAGTTAAAGGATAAGAACCTGGGAGAAGCGTTGTATCTTCCCCGGAATGTCCTCAGAAGCGGAGCAGATCTGTTTCTGGACGATTATACGCTGGCAGACGTGGAGGGGGCTTTACAAGTCCCTGTGAATATTGTAAAATCAAGCGGATATGATCTTGTGGACGCTTTGCTTGGAATCGCAGGTTCCGGGCAGAACTAAGATATCAGAAGTAAGAATGGAGGAAATTATGGCAAAGAGAAAATCCAAGCCCATCGTTGCGGTGGTGGGACGCCCGAATGTAGGTAAATCCACCCTGTTCAATGCATTGGCTGGCGAAAATATATCTATCGTAAAAGATACGCCCGGTATTACCAGAGACCGTATTTATGCGGATATCCATTGGCTGGATATGACATTTACCCTGATCGACACCGGCGGTATCGAGCCGGACAGCAAGGATGTGATCCTGTCCCAGATGAGAGAGCAGGCGGAGATCGCCATGGAGACGGCGGATGTGATCATTTTCCTGGTAGATGTGAAGCAGGGGCTGGTGGACGCTGACTCCAAGGTAGCGGACATGCTGCGCCGTTCCCACAAGCCGGTGGTACTGGTAGTCAACAAGGTGGACAGTTTCCAAAAGTATATGGCGGATGTTTACGAATTCTACAATCTGGGCATCGGCGATCCCCATCCGATCTCTGCGGTGAACCGTCTGGGAATCGGTGATATGTTAGAAGCTGTAACCGAATATTTTGATAAGGAACAGGCAGAGGAAGAGGAGGATGACCGCACTCGTGTGGCTATCGTCGGTAAACCTAACGTAGGTAAGTCTTCCCTGATCAATAAGCTGCTGGGTGAGAACCGTCTGATCGTATCCGATATCGCAGGTACTACCAGAGACGCGGTGGACACCGAGATCACTTATAACGGCAAGGAATATGTCTTCATTGATACTGCGGGACTCCGTCGTAAGAATAAGATCAAGGAAGAGCTGGAGCGTTACATGATCGTCCGTACTGTCAGTGCCGTGGAACGTGCGGAGGTCGTGGTACTGATGATCGATGCGGAAGAAGGCGTTACGGAGCAGGATGCGAAGATCGCCGGAATCGCACATGAGAGAGGCAAAGCGACGATCATTGTAGTGAATAAGTGGGATGCCATCGAAAAAGACGACAAGACCATTTACAAATTTACGGAAAAGGTGCGCAATACCTTATCCTTCATGCCTTATGCGGAGCTTCTGTTTGTCTCTGCGAAGACGGGGCAGAGACTGCCCAAGCTGTTCGAGACCATCGATATTGTCAGCGAGAACCACGCCATGCGTGTGGCTACCGGTGTGCTCAATGAGATCATGGCAGAGGCTGTGGCAATGCAGCAGCCCCCTTCTGATAAGGGTAAGAGACTGAGATTGTACTATATTACCCAGGTAGCGGTAAAACCGCCTACTTTCGTGATCTTTGTAAACGATAAGGAGCTGATGCATTTCTCCTATACCAGATATATTGAAAATCAGATCCGAGAGACCTTTGGGTTCAAGGGGACTCCCCTCAGATTTATCATCAGAGAACGAAAGGAAAAAGATCAATAATGGAACGTGTTATCTGTTTACTCATCGGCTATGTATTTGGACTGTTTCAGACTGCATATTTTTATGGCAAGACAAAGGGAATCGATATCCGTAAGTACGGAAGCGGCAATGCCGGTACTACCAATGCCTTAAGAGTATTGGGAACGAAAGCGGGACTGATCGTGTTTGCGGGAGACTGTTTAAAATGTATCATCGCCGTATGTATCACCAGAGCCTTATTCAGTACCGGACATCCGGAGAATATTTATCTGCTGTGCCTGTACACCGGCGCAGGAGCCATTATCGGACACAACTTTCCGTTCTATATGGGATTTAAGGGCGGAAAGGGTATCGCTGCCACCGCAGGACTGATCCTGTCTTTCCACCCCTATTTTATCGTGATGGGTGTGGTACTTTTTTTTGGAGCTTTTCTGACCACACATTATGTGTCTCTGGGATCACTGCTGGTATATGCCGGATTTATGATCCAGATGGTAGTCTGCGGACAGATGGGACTGTTCGGTGCCATGCCGCAGTCACAGCTGTATGAGATGTATGCAATTACTGCATTTCTCACGGTTATGGCATATTGGAAGCACAGACAGAACATTGTCCGTCTGCTTCACGGGAACGAGAGGAAGACTTATCTGTTCAAGAAAAAGGCAACAGAAGCGCAGACAGAAATATCCGGGGAGGATAAATAAGCTATGGCAAAAGTATGTATATTGGGCGGCGGAAGCTGGGGCATCGGTCTGTCAGTGGTATTACATAAGAACGGACATGAGGTGACGGTATGGTCTGCAGTTCCCGCAGAGATTCAGATGCTTCAGGAGAAGCACGAACACAAGATGCTGCCGGGAGTAAAGCTCCCGGAGGATATGATCTTTACTACGGATGATAAATCTGCGATCGAGGGTAAGGATCTGTTAGTTATGGCAGTGGCAAGCTCCTACACCAGAAGCACGGCACACCGCATCAGCCCGCTGGTGGCGAAGGGACAGAGAATCGTCAGCGTCTCCAAGGGAATCGAGGAGCATACCCTGATGACCCAGGCACAGATCATCGAAGATGAGATCCCCCAGGCACAGGTAGCGGTACTGTCCGGACCGACGCACGCGGAGGAAGTCAGCCGTGGTATCCCCACGACGATCGTAGCGGGTTCTAAGAGTAAAAGCTGTGCGGAATATGTGCAGAATCTGTTCATGAACGAGGTGTTCCGTGTCTATACCAGCCCGGATGTACTGGGCATTGAACTGGGCGGTGCCCTGAAAAACGTAGTAGCGCTGGCTGCCGGTATTGCCGACGGACTGGGCTACGGAGACAATACGAAGGCAGCACTGATCACCAGAGGCATTACC
Source organism: Lachnospiraceae bacterium (assembly GCA_003447295.1). Taxonomy (GTDB): domain Bacteria; phylum Bacillota; class Clostridia; order Lachnospirales; family Lachnospiraceae; genus Acetatifactor; species Acetatifactor hominis. Next base: position 22,561 of record DLZQ01000035.1, on the reverse strand, counting down.
GAGATCGCCAGACTTGGTACTGCCATGGGTGGTAATTTCGAGACCTTCTGTGGTCTGACCGGTATCGGAGATCTGATCGTGACCTGCGCCAGTATGCATTCCCGTAACCGTCGTGCCGGTATCCTGATTGGGCAGGGCAAGTCCTACGAGGAAGCCATGAAGGAAGTACAGATGGTGGTAGAGGGCGTGTATTCCGCCAAGGCTGCCATGGAACTGTCGAAAAAATATGACGTTCAGCTGCCTATTATCGAGCAGGTAAATGAAGTGCTCTTTGACGGTAAGCCCGCGGATCAGGCCGTAAAAGAACTGATGCTTCGTGACAAGAAGCTGGAAGTATCCCACCTGCCCTGGCCTGAAGAATAAATCGTGAGAATAGATCATATTTTTGGTGTTGACAGAAAAACGCAAACTGGCTATAATAAGTTCATGTTTAGCGCAAACATATGATAAGAAGAATGCAATGAAGGGAAGAAGTACTGTTCCTCCACTTCTGACAGAGAGTAGCCGGCAGGTGAGAGGCGCACAGAAGCAGAGCAGGAATACATCCCGGAGCAGCCGGTGGAAAGAGAAGGATCAGAAGATTTTTATCAGAGGATCCCGAACGAGTAGATCAGGACGGCAGGCCCCGATATCGGCCGAAGTATTGATAGATACTTACTGAGCTGTCAGATGTGAGTCTGGCGGGAACATTAGGTGGTAACACGAGTGATCAAGCTCGTCCTTTTGAAAAGGGGCGGGCTTTTTTAGTGCCTTTGGAGCCGATTCCCGAAAAATGCAAAAAGGTATACAGAGTAAAAGAACCCAAAAAGGAGAAGAGAAAATGACAGTATTTGATGAATTAAAAGCCAGAGGACTGCTGGCACAGCTGACAGATGAAGAGGAGATCAAGGAACTGATCAATAACGGAAAGGCTACCTTCTACATTGGTTTTGATCCTACTGCAGACAGTCTTCACGTGGGACATTTCATGGCACTGTGTCTGATGAAGAGAATGCAGATGGCAGGCAACAAGCCCATCGCTCTGATCGGTGGAGGAACTGCAATGATCGGTGATCCCTCCGGCAGAAGCGATATGCGTACCATGATGACCAAGGAGACCATTCAGCATAACGTAGACTGCTTCAAGAAGCAGATGAGCCGTTTTATTGATTTTGGCGACGGTAAGGCACTGATGGTCAATAATGCGGACTGGCTGCTGAATCTGAACTATGTGGAACTGTTAAGAGATGTGGGAGCACACTTCAGCGTTAACCGTATGCTGACCGCAGAGTGCTACAAGCAGAGAATGGAGAAGGGCTTAAGCTTCTTAGAGTTCAACTACATGATCATGCAGAGCTTTGACTTCCTGACCTTATACCAGAAATACGGCTGTAACATGCAGTTTGGTGGTGATGATCAGTGGAGCAATATGTTAGGAGGCACCGAGCTGATCCGCAGAAAGCTGGGCAAGGATGCTTATGCTATGACCATCACCCTGCTGTTAAATTCCGAGGGTAAGAAGATGGGTAAGACCCAGAAGGGTGCCGTATGGCTGGATCCCAACAAGACTACTCCTTTCGAGTTCTACCAGTACTGGAGAAATGTATCAGACGCTGATGTCCTGAAGTGCCTGCGTATGCTGACCTTCCTGCCTCTGGAGCAGATCGATGAGATGGACAAATGGGAAGGAAGCCAGTTAAATCAGGCGAAGGAAATTCTGGCATACGAACTGACCAATCTGGTACATGGCGAGGAAGAGGCTAAGAAGGCACAGGAGAGTGCAAGAGCACTGTTTACCGGCGGCAACGCCGCAGAAATGCCTACCAGTGAGCTGACAGAGGCAGACTTTGCCGATGGTAAGATTGATATTCTCGGTGTTCTGGTGAAATCCGGACTGTCCGCATCCCGCAGTGAAGCAAGACGTGCCGTAGAACAGGGCGGTGTTGTCGTAGCGGATGAAAAGGTTACAGATGTGAAGACCGCTTACGATCCCGAGCAGTTTGACGGAGAGGGTCTGGTAGTCCGCAGAGGTAAGAAGAACTTCAAGAGAGTCGTTATGAAATAATAACATATAAAAATAACTAAAATTGAAAGATAGGATCTTTCACGAAAAACAGTGAAGGATCCTATTTTTATTGTGATTTTTCTTGCATTTACAGGTGCAGTATGGTTTAATATGGGTAGTATGTTAAAAAAATATCAAAAGGCGGTAATGTGATATGAGCAGCATGAGAGGGATCGATACTCCGGTAAGACAGCGGAGAAGAAGAGTATTTAAGGAAGTGGCTAATCTGGCTTACAATTCCACGAATCTGAAAGATGATATGGAGGCGCTGCCTTATAAGATCGTAGACTATGAAGAGTCGGAGTTCTGGGAGAGCGTCTATCGTGACAGAGCGATCATCCGTGAGCGCATCCGTCTGGCCATGGGTATGAGCTTACGCCCGGAGAACCGTGAGCATCCCGGACATCTGACACAGGGACTGGAAGAGAGTAATATTGATGAAAAATATTATGAGCCCCCTCTGATGCAGGTCATTCCGTCGGCTTGTAATGCCTGCCCGGAGAACCGTTATGAGGTGACCAGCTCATGCATGGGGTGCCTGGCACATCCCTGTCAGAGTGTCTGTCCCAAGGGTGCGATCTCTATGAAAAACGGCAAGTCTGTTATTGATCAGGAGAAATGCATCAAGTGCGGAAAATGTCGTGAAATCTGCCCTTATGATGCGATCTGTCACAAAGAGCGTCCCTGTAAGGCTGCCTGCGGTATTGGAGCTATTACATCTGACCATGTGGGAAGAGCCGTGATCGACAATGAGAAATGTGTATCCTGTGGTCAGTGTATGGTAAGCTGTCCTTTCGGAGCGATAGCTGACAAGTCACAGATCTTCCAGCTGATCCGTGCCATGCAGTCCGGACGGAAGATCATAGCCCAGGTAGCACCTGCATTTGCCGGACAGTTCGGTCCGAAGGTGACACCTGAGATGTTCAAGACAGCTTTGAAGGAATTGGGGTTTGCGGATGTCTATGAGACAGCGTTGGGAGCTGACATGGGATGTATGGCGGAAGCGGAGCACTACGTGAAGGAGGTTGCTACCGGTAAGCAGCAGTTTGCACTGACCTCCTGTTGTCCTTCCTGGTCTGTGATGGCGAAGAATCTGTTCCCTGAGACCATTGATAAGATCAGTAATGAATTAACCCCTATGGTTGCAACAGCCCGTCTGATCAAACAGGAACATCCGGATGCATCCGTAGTATTCATTGGACCCTGTGCTTCCAAGAAGCTGGAAGCCAGCAGACGTACCGTCCGCTCTGATGTGGATTTTGTTATCACTTTTGAGGAACTGACCGGTATGTTCGAAGCTAAGGGAATCCTGTTAGATGAGATCAAGGCTATGGATGAGATGAAGGATGCTACCGCTGCCGGAAGAGGTTACGGTGTGGCAGGCGGTGTTGCCAACGCTATCAAGGACTGCATCGAGAAATACTATCCGGGTACTCCCGTCAATATTCAGCATGCGGAGAGCCTGGCAGAATGTAAGAAAGCCCTGCTCCTTGCCAAGGCCGGTAAGATGAACGGCTGCCTGATCGAGGGTATGGCATGTCCCGGAGGCTGTATTGCCGGAGCCGGTACCAATATTGCTATCCCCGTAGCAGCCAAAGCCGTGGACAAGTTCAAGAACGAAGCAGAGAAGAAAGTACCTGATGAAAGTGTGGATCAGGAAATGGTGGAACTGGAAAAAGAATAAACACAGGACAGAAATTTTGCCTGGAAAGGGAATCATCACAGAAGCGTGATGGTTCCTTTTTTACGGTCTGTAAATTAGCTATTGTTATTTTAAGAAAGATACTATAAAATATCGTGGAGAACTTTTAGGAGAAACAGATTATGAACATTCAGGACGGTATTATTTTTTTCATGGAAATCTTAGGAACCATTGCTTTCGCCGCGTCAGGTGCCATGGTGGGGATCCGAAAACGAATGGATATTTTCGGCATCTGCGTGTTGGGCGTAGTGACGGCAGTGGGAGGAGGCATGACCAGGGATGTGATCCTGGGGAAATTGCCTTCGGCACTGGAAAAGCCGGTGTATGTTGTGGTATCAGTGATTACGTCACTGGCGATTTTTATACTGCTGTATATCAAGCATGATCTTTTAAGTGGCAGACTGGGAACTTTTTATGACAAGGCCATGCTGATCATGGATTCCGTTGGCCTGGGAATCTTTACATCTCTGGGTGTGATGTCGGGAATTGATAATGGATATCCTGATAATTTCTTCCTGCTGGTGTTTATAGGAATGCTTACCGGTGTAGGCGGCGGTCTGATGCGTGACATGATGGCAGGGGAGGAGCCTTACATCTTCGTAAAGCATATTTATGCCTGTGCATCCCTTGTTGGAGCACTGGGCTGCGTGTGGATATACAGAGAATGGGGAAGACTGCCGGCGGTATTCATCGGAGCTTTTATTGTCATGGCGATCCGTTTCCTGGCAGCGCATTACAGATGGAACCTTCCCCATCCGAAATCCTTGTCTTAACTGTTGCAGTTTTTGAAAAAAGGCGGTAGAATAAGAAAGTGGTCTGCCCTGGAGATGGTGGACAGGAATATATAAGCAGGAAAGCGTATGCCGGAAGACAGCAGCCCGGATATGGATGGATTCCCTGCGGAAATGAGGAGAAAATGACAAAGATCAGAACAAGATACGCACCCAGCCCTACCGGTAAAATGCATGTAGGTAATCTGCGGTCCGCATTATATGAATTTTTGATTGCAAAGCATGCCGGCGGAGATTTTATGCTCCGTATCGAGGATACCGACCAGGAGCGCTATGTGGAAGGCGCTACCGAGATCATCTACCGTACCCTGGAGAAGACCGGACTGGTACATGATGAGGGACCCGATAAGGACGGCGGCTACGGTCCTTACGTGCAGAGTGAGCGTATGAAGACCGGTATCTATATGAAATATGCCAAGGAGCTGATCGATAAGGGCGAGGCATATTATTGCTTCTGTGATAAGGAGAGACTGGCATCCTTGAAGACCGAGGTTGTGGACGGCAAGGAGATCACCGTATACGACAAGCACTGCCTGTCCCTGTCCAAGGAAGAGATCGAGGCAAATCTCGCCGCAGGCAAGCCTTTTGTCATCCGTCAGAACAACCCCAAGGAAGGAACTACAACATTCCATGATGAGTTATACGGAGACATTACCGTAGATAATTCCCAGCTGGATGATATGATCCTGATCAAATCCGACGGCTATCCTACTTACAATTTTGCCAACGTGGTAGATGACCATACCATGAATATCACACATGTGGTACGAGGCAACGAATATTTGTCCTCCTCCCCGAAGTATGTGCGTCTGTATGATGCTTTCGGCTGGCAGGTACCGGTATATATCCATCTGCCCCTGATCACTGATGAGAACCACAAGAAGCTGTCCAAGAGAAGCGGACATGCTTCCTTCGAGGATCTGATCGACCAGGGATTCATTACCGAAGCAATTGTCAACTATGTGGCACTGCTGGGATGGAGTCCGGAAGATAACCGTGAGATCTTTTCTCTGGACGAACTGATCAAGGAGTTTGACTATCATCGTATCAGCAAGTCTCCCGCAGTCTTCGATATCGTAAAGCTGCGCTGGATGAACGGCGAGTACCTGAAGGCTATGGACTTCGATAAATTCTACGAGATGGCAGAACCTTATCTGAAGAATGCGATCAGTAAGCCCTTAGATCTTAAGAAGATCGCAGCCATGGTAAAGACCCGGATCGAAGTATTCCCGGATATCGCCGGACTGGTAGATTTCTTCGAGGAACTTCCGGAGTACGATGTGGCAATGTACACACACAAGAAGATGAAGACTACCGCAGAGAGTTCTCTGGAGGTATTAAAAGACCTGCTTCCGATCCTGGAGGCACAGGAGGATTACAGCAATGACGGGCTGTATCAGACTCTTGTAAAATATGTGGAGGAAAAGGGCTGCAAGAACGGTTATGTGATGTGGCCGATTCGTACCGCTGTATCCGGCAAGCAGATGACACCTGCCGGTGCTACGGAGATCATGGAAGTCCTGGGCAAGGAGGAATCTCTTGCAAGAATCCGCAAAGGAATCGAATTATTACAGGCAAATGTCTGATCTTACAAATTGTAATCCCTCCCAGCGGGAGGCTGTGACGTTCGGAGAGGGTCCGCTTTTGGTACTGGCGGGCCCGGGCTCCGGCAAGACCTTTACCATTACACAGAGAATCCTCTATTTGATCCATGAGAAACAGATCCAGCCACAGAAGCTTTTGGTGATCACTTTTACCAGAGAAGCGGCGGTCTCCATGAGACAGCGTTTTTTACAGATTTCTCCACAACATACCACCGTCAACTTTGGAACATTTCATTCTTGTTTTTATCAGATACTGCTCAGATCGGGCAGAGTTTCACCAGGTAATATTTTAAATGAAAAACAGAAAAAGGAACTGATTTATCCGGTTCTGAAAAAAATAAAAGCTCACAACACATTGTCCGCCACAGACTTGCCGGAGCTGGCGAAAAACCTTCTTGCAGCAATCGGTTATTATAAAAATACCGGCGATCTGCAAAGCAGCATGGACAGACTTCCGGAAGAATGGAAGAATGACTTTGCACAGGTTTATTCCGGGTATGAGGAAGCAAGAAAAAGGATCCGGGGACTGGATTTTGATGACATGCTGAAGGAATGCGAGGAACTTCTGCAAAAAGATGACGCATTGCGGGCCTACTGGCAGAATCTTTTTTCTTATATTTTAATTGATGAATTTCAGGATATTAATTACAGACAGTATTGCATTGTGCGGCTACTGGCCCAGAAGCATAAAAATGTATTCGCAGTAGGAGATGATGATCAGGCGATTTACGGGTTCCGTGGAGCTAAACCTGCCTGCATGAAGCAGTTTGTACAGGAATTCGAGGCAAAACAGATCATACTTTCGACGAATTACCGCAGCCATCAGGATATTGTGGAAGCATCCCTGGCAGTGATAGAGGAGAACAGTGATCGATTCCCTAAGAAGCTGGAACCTTGTGAAGCCAACAGGCGGCACTTTGGCAAGATGGATAAAAAGAATTATCACGTTAGAATCCGGGAGTTTAGCGGCGCTAAGGAACAACTGCAGTTTCTGATGCGACAATTAAAGGATCGGACAGAGGGAGAGACTTATGGGATCTTGTTTCGTACCAACCTGGCAATGCAGAGCGTGGCAGCCAGTCTGACCAGGGAAGGAATTCCGTTTTCCATAAAAGAACATGGAAAAAATATTTATGACCATTTTATTGTACAGGATATTCTTGCATATCTTCGGATAGCGCAGGGGACAGCGGTGAGAGCGGATTATCTGCGAGTGGTCAATAAACCGTTTCGGAATATTTCGCGAGAGGCATTTGGAGGTGAGGTATCCCTGCAGGCACTGGAACACTACTATGCGGGTCTGATGAGACAAACGGGGGCGGGCTATCTGCGAAGCGCTTACGATGCCGTACGATTATTAAGGCGACAGATGGAATTTGTGAAAAATACAGATCTGAAGCTGGCAGTATGGTTCCTGCGAAAAGCCTGTGGATACGAGAATTATCTGCAACAGAGACAGCGGATAGAACAGACGGAAGAATGGATGGAAATTTTAGATTTTATCACGGAGGAAGCGGGGCAGTATAGAACGCTGCGGGAATGGCAGGAAGCACAGGAAATTTACAGAGAACAGCTGCAAAAGGAAAATGAGCATCGTCCTAAGAAGGGCAGGGAAGAAAACGAAGATTGCCAGATCCGCTTACTTACCGTGCATGCATCCAAAGGACTGGAATTCGATCATGTGTGGATCCCGGACTGTAACGAGAAGACATTTCCTCATGGCAATGTACAGGATACGGAACACCTTGAAGAAGAGCGAAGGATCTTCTATGTGGCAATGACCAGAGCAAAAAAAGACCTGGAACTTCTCTGCCTTACAGGTACAGCAGAGCGTCCCAGGTTCCCATCCAGATTCCTTATTCCTCTGAATCGTTATCGTCGATGATCTCATCGAATTCACAACTGTCCAGATACTCGTCAAAAGCATCGGCAACTTTTTCGTAGACATCATCATCTTCAATGTATTCGAGAACAGGCTCTTCATTCGGGTCATCCGGATTCTCGGCATATCCGTAGAACCATACTTCTCCGTCTTCGTTTTCGCCGTCTTCATCCAGAGGCAGAAGCACGATATAATCCTTAGCCTCCACAGTGAGAATGGTGATGATCGCACAGTTTACGACAGTGCCATCTTCCAGTTCCAGCTCAACGGTCATTTCTTCATCTTCATAACTTTCTTTTTTACCCATGGGAATCCTCCTGTGATGTTTTTTGGGTGTAACAGTACTTTGTTCCCTTATTATAACCGTTTACGGATATTCTTGCAATGCTTGTTTTTCTTAAGGTTACCGACTATAATAAAATAGTGAGAAAAGACAAATCAGCCAGAAGATGGAGTGTAGCAATGACAGAAAGAAAGCATGCAATAAAGCCGTATCCGCTGGGAGCACATCCGGAGGACGGAGCGATACGTTTCGCTTACGCGTCAGGGAAAAAGGATTGCGGCATTATCCTATATGACAGAGAGAGCGGTAAAAAATCACACAAAATCCCATTCTGCCGAGAAGAGCGGATGGGAAATGTCTACTGCAAATACCTGGAACTGGATCCTAAACAGATCGGATATCAGTTCTATGAAGAGGAACGGATCGTGCCGGATCTGCATGCACGGGGCTTCTTAAGTAATCCCGCTTACGGGAAAAAACGAAAAAATGCCAATTATATTGCGGTATTTCCCGGAGAGGATTTTGACTGGGAGCAGGATGAACATCCGATGCTTTCCTATCGGGAGAGCGTATGTTATTGCATGCATGTCCGTGGTTTTACCATGCATGCTTCCTCCAAGGTGGCACACAGAGGCACCTTTGCGGGGATTGCGGAGAAACTGGATTATCTGCAGGAAATCGGCATCACGACGGTGGAATTACAGCCTGTTTATGAATTTGATGAGACTCCGGAAGAGGTGACCCCGACGACATCCGCAGACATGGCAGCCACAGCAGCCACAGCAGGAGAAAATGGCGGAGAACTCCCCGGTTATCTTGTACTGAACTACTGGGGCTACCGGGAGGGCTTTTATTATGCACCGAAAGCCGCCTATGCGGCAGGAGAAGATGCGGCGACGGAATTCAGACAACTGGTGAAGGAATTCCATAAGCGCAGGATGGAAGTGATCTTACAGTTTTATTTCCCCAAAGGGATGGATGTGACAGAGATCGGGAATATTTTACGGTTCTGGGTATTAACTTATCATGTGGATGGGTTCCATCTGATGGGAGAGGTACCGGCACAGGCGCTGGCAGGAGACCCTGCACTGCGAGATACCAAACTGTGGTATTACGATTTTGATGCAGCGAAGCTCTACGATCCGGCACAGAAGCCGGAGTATCGGAATCTTGCGGAATACCGGGACGATTATCTGTACACCATGCGCAGATTTTTAAAAGGCGATGATAACATGCTTTCGGGCGTCTTGTATGAGATGCGCCATATTCCTGCCAATATGGGACGGATCCATTATTTGTCCAATTATTACGGATTTACCCTGATGGATATGGTGTCTTATGACCATAAGCATAACGAAGCCAACGGCGAGGGCAATCGGGACGGTAACGATTATAACTGTAGCTGGAACTGTGGTGAGGAAGGTACCTCCCGACGCAAAAAAGTGCTGGCGCTCCGGCAAAAACAGTTACAGAATGCATTTTGTATGCTGTTATTGACCCAGTCCACGCCGCTGATCTTCATGGGAGACGAATTCGGTAATTCCCAACAGGGAAATAACAATCCCTACTGTCAGGATAATAAAATTACCTGGCTGAACTGGCAGGATAAGGAGAAAAATGCCGGACTGCTGGCTTTCTGGAAACAGATGATCGCTTTCCGTAAGGCACATCCGATCCTGCATCCGGAGGAAGAGCTTCGGATCCTGGATACGTTATCCTGTGGTTATCCGGATCTGTCCTACCATGGACAAAACGCATGGAGACCTCAGACGGAGAGTTATAACAGGCACGTAGGCATGATGTATTGCGGAAAATATGCAAAGACAAAGGCAGGCGCAGATGATTCTTTTCTCTATGTTGCCATGAATATGTACTGGGAACCTCAGAAACTGGCATTTCCCAAGCTTCCGAAGGGTATGGAATGGAAATTGGTTTTAGCGACGGAAGAAGCAGGGAATATTCTGACAGCGCAGGAGAGAGAAGAACAGATGGCTGATCAGACGAGGACCATAGCCCCCAGGAGCATTGCCGTCTACGAAGGCGTGATGGCCGGAAAAAGAAATCGGAAGCTTCTGAAGAAAGATGATAGAACGAAATGAATATCTGGAAACATTTTAAAACGATCACACACCATAAGGTCCTGGTGGCAAAGGGCTGCTTTAAGGTAGGTCTGTATAAACAGGGACTGTTACACGATATGTCGAAATACAGCCCCACAGAGTTCTGGGTAGGAGCAAAGTATTACCAGGGTGACCGCAGCCCCAACAACGCGGAGAGAGAGGATATCGGTTATTCCAGTGCCTGGCTGCACCACAAGGGCAGGAACAAGCATCATTACGAATACTGGATCGATTACAGTATGCAGGCATTGCCGGGCGGAATGGCACCGGTACCCATGCCGGATCGTTATATCGCGGAGATGATCATGGACCGGATCGCCGCCAGCAAGGTCTACATGGGAGACAAATACACGGACAGATCACCGTTAGATTACTATTATCGGGGCACAGATAAGGCACCTATCCATCCTAAGACAAAGGCAAAGCTTCTGTATGTGCTGGAAATGCTGGCAGAACAGGGCGAAGAGAAAACCTTTCAATTTATTAAAGAGGAACTGGTACAGCATAAACGGTGTATGGACTGGCACCAGCTGGAAAAAGCGGAATAGAATAGTAAATAAACAGTAGTAAGTAGAGGATCCTATGAACTGTATCATTCTGTTATTATTACTATTTTGTGGTGGAAATTCCTGTGACAACAACAATTGCTGTGGAAACTCGAATGCCTGCGGTGCCCGCCGTCTGGAAGATGCGGGGTGCTGTGGAGACAGAGACCGCAGACCGTTAAGACCGGATTTTCCGAATTTTACACCGGTGGATGATCCGGCATTTTCCAGAAGAAATGATGGGAAATGTGAGACCTGCGGATGTGAACAGAATTCCTGAAATATGGAAAGATCAAAAGCCCTCAGGCTGTTCCTTCAGCTTGAGGGCTTTTGCTTTGCTTTATATAGAATTAATTGGACATAACTTCTTTCCAGTATTTGTTGAAAAGCTCTTCGCCATCCTCACCGAGGTACAGGAAGGTCTCCAGATTGTTATACTGTGTCAGATCCGGGAAAGCGATGGGAGAGTTCTTCAGGTCCTCATCCTCGATCAGCTCTCTTGCAGCGGTATTGGGGGTACCGTAGGTAATGTACTCGAAATTCTTCAGAGCTACATCCGGACGGCACATGAAATCAATGAATTTCTCTGCATTTTCCTTGTTAGGAGCATTCTTGGGAATAACCCAGCCGTCAATCCATACATTTGTACCTTCCTCAGGAATGACATAATCGAGATCCGGATTTTCCCCGATCACATAAATGGCATCACCGGAGAACATTACACCGATCGCAGCCTCGCCGCCGATCATTTTGTCACGTACCTGATCTACAACATATGCCTGTACCAGAGGCTTCTGGGCGATGAGATCATTGGTAGCTATCTGGAGCTCGGATTCGTCCAGACTGTTAGAAGAGAAGCCGTTTTTCTTCAGAGCCACCATAAAGCTGTCTTTAATAGAATCCATCATCAGAATATTATCAGCATATTTTTCATCCCACAGGTCTGCCCATTTGGTGGGAGGAGTATCTACCATGGTTTTATTGTAGATGATTCCTACGGTTCCCCAGCAATAAGGAACACAATATTTGTTACCGGGATCGTAAGCAGCCGCCTGCTCGTAGTACTGGGCACCGATGTTTTCTTTGGCATTGGGAATCTTATCGTAATCCAGTTCCTGGATCAGATCATTCTCGATCATTTTCTGCACCATGTAATCGGAAGGACATACCACATCATAAGCGGATGAACCGGCTTCCACCTTTGGATACATGATCTCATTGGTCTCAAATTCGTCATAGACCACTTTAATACCGGTCTCTTCCTCAAACATAGTGAGAGTCTCCGGATCGATATATTCTCCCCAGTTGTAGACGATGACTTCACCGTTTTCTCCGGCAGAGGAAGCGGATCCGCAGCCGGTCAGAGCAGTTGCGGTAAGGATGCCGCACAGAAGCAGTGCAATAAATTTTTTCATTCATTTTCCTCCTAAAATATATAGAAAAAGTTATTTCTTTTTCTTTCCTTTGGGTGTGTAGTTTACTAACAAAAGTAAAATCAATACAGTTACGAATATAATGGTGGACAGTGCGTACATTTCCGGTTTAATGCCTTTTTTTACTTCTGTATAGATCTTGGTGGACAGGGTATCGACACCGGGACCCTTGGTAAAGTGGGTAATGATAAAGTCATCCAGTGACATGGTAAATGCCATCAGAAAACCGGATAAAATACCCGGCAGGATATCCGGAAATACCACTTTGAAAAAGGCATACGTATGAGAAGCGCCCAGGTCGAGGGCAGCTTCGTAGGTGCTGGGATTCAGCTGCTTCATACGGGGCATTACACTTAATATCACATAAGGAATATTAAAGGTAATGTGTGCAAGCAGAATGGTCCCGAAGCCAAACTTTATACCAAAGCTGAGGAACAGAAGCATCAGGGAGATACCGGTAACGATTTCTGCATTCAGCATTGGAATATTCGTGATCCCCATGAGGACAGCACGGCTGGTACGTTTCATGGACTGCATGGCGATGCAGGCGATCGTACCGATGAGGGTGGCGATCAGCGCAGATAATATTGCCAGCGCCAGTGTATTCCACAAAGCCTGCATGATCTGCTCGTTCCGGAACAAAGCCGTATACCACTTGGTCGTAAAACCGCCCCATTTTGCACGGGTCTTACTGGCATTGAAGGAGAGCACGATCAAAGTAATAATGGGGGCGTATAAAAAGATAAAAATCAGTCCCAGATATATTTTTTGTGCAGTTGTTTTGATCATAATGTGTTCGCCTCCCCTTCTTTATCCGTGATCACAGAGATCACCATATTGAAGATGATGAACAGCATCAATACGATGGAGAGACCGCTTCCCAGATTCCAGTTGCCGGTCTGGGTGAATTCCTGCTCGATGACATTACCGATGAGCAGGATCTTGCTGCCACCCAGGATCTTGCTGATGACGAAAGTGGTCAGGGCAGGGACAAACACCATGGTGATACCGCTGAACATGCCGGGCAGACTTAAGGGGAAAATGATACGAAAGAAAGTCTGTGCACCGTTGGCACCCAGGTCATAGGCGGCGTTAATTACATTTTTGTCGATTTTGACCAGCACGTTATACAGAGGCAGTACCATAAAAGGCAAAAAGTTATATACCATACCCAGTACAATGGCGTAGGGGGTATTGATGATATTTAACGACGGCAGATGCAGGGTGGAGAGGATGCTGTTGATCACACCGGTCTTCTCAAGCAGAGTCTGCCATGCCAGGGTACGAAGCAGAAAATTCATCCACATGGGCAAAATGAAAATCAGTACCAGGAATGAATTCTGCTTCACATTCATGTTACACAGGATCATAGCAAGAGGATATGCTAAAAGCAGGCAGATCACAGTACTGATCACAGATAACTTCAAAGCCTCCCACAGAGCCTTGGAATGCTCGACGGTAGCAATCGCCAGAATATTATCAAATGTAAATGCGCCGCTCTTATCGGTCAGACCATAGTAGAAGACCATGCACAGAGGCACGATGACAAACATGGCTGACCAGAAGATAAAAGGGAGCGATAACAATTTTCTATTCATTGACTCCAATGGCCTCCTCGTCCTCAGATTCCGGCTTCTTCATGATCTGGATGTTAAAAGGATCAACCTTGATGCCGACTTTGGTTCCAACGGGAACCATTTTCGTGGACTGAACCAGCCATTCAAAGCCATTAGCCATAACTTCCATCTCATAATGAACACCCTTGAAGATAGAGTGGATCAGGGTACCCTGGAGGATGCCTTCCTCCGGCGCTACCAGCTCCACATCCTCGGGACGGATGACAACATCTACGGGCTTGTTCTCACCGAAACCGGTATCTACACAGTCAAAACGGGCACCCAGGATCTCTACCAGACGATCTCTGATCATGGTGGCACCGATGATATTACTGTCACCGATAAAATCAGCAACGAAAGCATTTTCCGGTTCATTATAGATGCTCTCAGGAGTACCGATCTGCTGGATATAACCCTGGTTCATGACTACGATGGTATCGGACATGGTCAGAGCCTCTTCCTGGTCATGGGTGACATAGATGAAAGTAATGCCAAGTTCGTTCTTCAGGCGGATCAGCTCATACTGCATGTCCTGGCGAAGCTTCAGATCCAGGGCGCCCAAAGGCTCGTCTAAGAGCAGGAGCTTGGGCTCGTTCACGATCGCACGGGCGATGGCGATACGCTGTTGTTGGCCGCCACTTAAGGAATCCGGCATACGGTTCTCAAAACCATCCAGATTGACTAACTTCAGAGCGTATTTAATTTTATCGTTAATATAAGATTTACTTTTACCACTGATCTTTAATCCGAAAGCGATGTTTTCCGCAATGGTCATGTGAGGGAACAGGGCATACTTTTGGAATACGGTATTCAAATTGCGCTTATTGGGTGGAAGGTTAGTGATATCCCGGCCTTCGAAAATAACCTGACCTTTGTCGGGGGTTTCGAAACCGCCCAGAATACGGAGGGTTGTAGTCTTTCCGCAGCCACTGGGTCCCAACAGTGTCAGGAACTCATTCTCGCGGATGTACAGATTGAGATCATCCAGAACCATCTGATTGTCAAATGATTTTGAAATGTTCACTAAATTGACTAAAGCATTTTTCATCAATTTTTTCCTTCCTGATGTAAAAAATCCTGCAAAAATCATCGAAAAACCTAAACGAAAATTTTTTGCAAGTCGAATTAATATTATACGTAAATACATGGAAAGTCAATGTGAAGTTTTGCATTTTCCGGGCTAATTTACATAAACTTTACCAGTGGGAAAAAACGGGAGTATTTTTCGGGAATTTTACAGAAAAAATGTTTCACAATTTTCAGAATTGTGCTATATTTATAAACATAAAAAGACATAGAATGCTAAGGAGGATCCGGTCATGAGCAAGGGAAAATATGTTGCCTATGTTTCCAGTTATACACAGGGGGACAGTCACGGTATCAGAATATATGATGTGGATATGAAAAACGGTCGTTTTAAGGAAAAAGATAAAGTAGAGATCACCAACTCTTCTTACCTGACCATTTCCCATAACGGAAAGTTTCTTTATTCTATAACGGATTTTGGTGTAGAGGCTTATACGATCATGCCGGACGGAGATCTGGAACTGATCAACTTCGCACCGATCAACGGTATGAGAGGATGTTATGTATCTACGGATTACACAGATCAGTATCTGTTTGTGGCAGGTTATCATGACGGTAAGCTGACTGTACTCCGGCTGAAGGAGGATGGTTCCATCGGAGAGATCACCGACGAGATCTATCATAAAGGACTGGGCAGTATGGCGGAGCGCAACTTCCGCCCTCACATCAACTGTGCCCGTATGACGCATGACAACAAATATCTGTTGGTAGCGGATCAGGGAATGGATCATGTCAATGTGTATCGTTTTGATATGGAGAAAGGTAAGGTGAAGCTGGAGGATATCATCCGCAGTGAGATGGAATCCGCACCCCGTCATATCAAGATCTCAGAGGATGGCAGATATATTTATATCCTGCATGAACTGAAGTGTTACATTGATGTCTATGAGTACGCGGATCATAATAATGATCCAACTTTCGAGAAGATTCAGACGGTAGAGCTGATCAAGCTGACCAGAGGCAATACGAACAGTGCCAGCGCATTCAGTTTTTCTCTGGATTATAATTATCTGCTCAGCTCCATCGCAGGAGATAATTCGGTCATTGTATTTGATGTGGATAAGAAGACGGGACTGCTTAAGAAGAATTTCCTGCTGCCGGTCAGCGGTGAGTACCCGAAGGATGCGGAGTTCTTCCCGGATAATAAGTTTCTGGTGTCTTTGAATCATGAAAGTAATACGATGACTTTCTTCCATATTGATCTGGAGCATGGAACGATGATCATGAATGGACCGGCGATGAAGGTCAATATGCCCAACTGTATTGTGTTCCATAAGTTGGGGTAGGTATTATTTTAGAAATAAAACCCCCACAGCCCCGGATGGGGTAAGAATAATCCCCCTGCAGCCCCGGATGGGGTAAGAATAATCCCCGTAGCCCGCATTGGGGCTAAGAACCGCAGACCCGTTTGCACTTCGGACGCAGACCGTAGCGGTACATAAGCGAGGAAAGTACCCTCGCTAAGTACCGACGGCTGCTTAGAGTCTGCTTGTCCTTAACCCAACTGCGGGCTACTTGTTTATGGAAATAACCTTGTGATATGAGACTGTATTTGGTAAAATGAATTTATATGTAGAAGTAATTGGGAGGTAGGAGTATGGCACAGATCAGACCATTTAAGGCATATCGGCCCTGCAAGGGGATGGAGGAGAGGATTGCGGCGCTTCCTTATGATGTATATAACAGGGCGGAAGCGTGTGAAGTGGTGAAGAAGAATCCGGAATCTTTTCTGGCGGTTGACCGTGCGGAGACGCAGTTTGGTGAGGAAGTAGACACGTATGCGGACTGTGTGTATGAGAAAGCGGATCAGATGCTTCGGGAGAAAATTCAGGAGGGAAAATTCGTACAGGACCCGACGCCATGTTTCTATCTGTATGAACTGACGATGGATGGACACAGTCAGACCGGGGTGGTAGGCTGTGCATCAATTGATGATTATCGGAACAATGTGATCAAAAAGCATGAGAATACCAGGGCGGACAAGGAGGAAGACCGTATTCGTCATGTGGACAAAAGCAGTATGCAGACGGGACCGATTTTCCTGGCGTATCGGGCGAAGGAGGATCTGAAGGAGAAAATCGGAGAGTTAAAAAAGCAGGCGCCGGTCTATGATTTTGTCAGTGAAGATGGAATCGGGCATCGTGTGTGGGTGATCGATAACGATTCGGATGTAGCGATGATTGAGGAGACTTTTGGGAAGATCCCGGCAATCTATATTGCGGATGGGCATCATCGATGTGCTTCCGCAGTGAAAGTTGGGTTGAAGAGGAGAGAACAGTATCCGGATTATACCGGAGAAGAGGAATTTAATTATTTTCTTTCCGTGATTTTCCCGGATGAAGAGTTACGTATCCTGGATTACAATCGTGTAGTGAAGGATCTGAACGGACTGGATGCAGCAGCTTTCCTTACACGTATTGGAAAATATTTCACAGTGGAGAAAATGGGACGGGCTCCTTACAGACCCACAAAGAAGGGCATGTTTGGCATGTATCTGGAGGATGAATGGTACTGTCTTGTCGCAAAAGAGGAAATAAAAAGTGAGGATGCCGTAGAGGGACTGGATGTATCGCTTTTGCAGAATTATCTGTTAGATCCCGTTTTGGGGATTAAGGATCCGAAGACAGATAAGAGAATTGATTTTGTCGGAGGTATCCGGGGACTGGGAGAACTGGAACGGAGAGTACATGCGGATATGAAGGTGGCGTTCTCAATGTATCCCACATCCATTGCAGAGCTTTTTGCGGTGGCGGACGCAGGACGGCTGATGCCTCCGAAGTCCACCTGGTTCGAGCCGAAGCTTCGAAGCGGGCTGTTCCTGCATGAGATTGAGCGGTAACCCGCAGGTTTTCTAAAGGCAAAAATGACAGAATAGAATGCAGCAATCGCGCCGCAGAAAAGAGGGAATATGACAAACAAACTTTATAAATTGATGAACTGGCCCCAAATAGAAGAGATCACCTATTCCGAATGCGATAATCCCCATGAGCTGTTGGGACCCCATAAGCAGGGAAGCAAAATGCTGGTACAAGCATACTTCCCGGGAGCAGAGAAAGTCACGATCCACTGGAAGAAGACCGGACAGGTGGGAGAAGCATTTCTTATGGATGTTCCCATGGAACTGGCAGATGAAGAGGGATATTTTGCAGCACTGGTAAATGCAGGGAAAATGGCACCTTATGAATATGTAGTGGAATACAGTAAGACCGAAAACCGTGAGGCACGCAGAATGATCTGTGGGGATGCGTACCGGCATGTTCCGCAGATCACGAAGGAAGACATGGATCGTTTTGCCGCCGGCATTCATTATACAATCTATGAAAAGCTGGGAGCACATCCAATGGAACTGGATGGGGACGAGGGAACCTATTTTGCCGTCTGGGCGCCGAATGCCATGCGTGTCAGCGTAGTCGGTGATTTTAATGAATGGGACGGGCGGATCCATCAGATGAGACGGTTAGGGGATTCCGGTATCTTTGAATTGTTTATTCCCGGAGCGGAAGCCGGAGACTGTTACAAATACGAGTTGAAGATCAAGGGAGGACTTACTTATCTGAAAGCGGACCCCTACGGAAATGCAGCGCAGAAGAGACCGGAGACGGCTTCTGTAATTGCGGATATCCGTAATTATCAATGGGAGGACGGCGAATTCCTGAAAAGTCGCGAAAAGTATCAGTGCGGTAATGCTCCGGTGAGTGTCTATGAAATGTATCTGGGAAGCTTTGTGACCCCAGATGAAGGACAGGATTATGTCAATTACCGGGAAATTGCTCCGAAGGTTATAGAATATGTAAAGAAAATGGGATATACCCATGTGGAACTGCTGCCGGTGATGGAACATCCCTTAGACGCATCCTGGGGATATCAGGTCATCGGTTATTATGCACCGACTGCCAGATACGGTACACCGGAGGACTTTATGTTCTTCGTGAATGCACTGCATAAGGCGGGAATCGGTGTGATCCTTGACTGGGTGCCTGCACATTTTCCGAGAGATTCTTATGGATTAGCTGCATTTGACGGCACCTGTCTTTATGAGCATCAGGATCCCAGACAGGGCAGTCATCCTCACTGGGGAACCCTGATCTACAATTACGGTCGTCCACAGGTATCGAATTATCTGATCGCTAACGCACTGTTCTGGGTGGAGAAATATCATGCGGATGGTATCCGTATGGATGCAGTAGCCAGCATGCTTTATCTGGATTACGGCAGACAGGACGGGGAATGGATTCCCAATATGTACGGTGGTAACGAGAACCTGGAAGCCATTGAAATGATCAAACACTTAAATTCCATCCTGAAAAAGAGAGATCCCGGAGTATTATCCATCGCGGAGGAGAGTACGGCATTTCCAATGATCACCGGCTCCCTGGAAGAGGGGGGACTTGGCTTTGATCTGAAGTGGAATATGGGCTTCATGAACGATTATCTGGATTATATCAAATACGATCCGTATTTCAGAAGCCACCATCACGGAGAACTTACCTTCAGCATGATCTATGCTTACAGTGAGAAATTCATGCTGGTATTTTCCCATGATGAAGTGGTACACGGCAAAGGGACCTTGCTTGGCAAGATGCCGGGAGACAGAGCGCAGAAACTTGCCAACTTACGTCTGACCTACGGCTATATGATGACTCATCCCGGGAAAAAGCTCCTTTTCATGGGACAGGATCTGGCGGAAGAAAAAGAATGGAACGAAATGCGTCAGGTAGAATGGGCACTGGAAGAACAGAAGGAAAATGCCGGAGTCCAGAGACTGGTGAAGGATCTGAATGCATTATACAGAGAGAATAAGGCACTGTACGAATGTGACGATCAGGCGAAGGGATTCCAGTGGATGAACGAGATCTCTGCCAATGAATGTTATGTAAGCTTTGTGCGCAAGGGAGAAGAAGCGGAGGAACTGCTTTTGGTCGTAGCAAACTTCTCCGGTGTGCCCAGAGAGATCACAACAGGAGTTCCTTATGAAGGAAAATACAAGGAGATTCTGAACACGGATGCTGTCTGCTATGGTGGTACCGGTGTGGTCAATGACCGTATGAAACGGGCAGAGGATGTGGAATGGGATAATAAAAATACGTCCGTTACCGTGAAACTGGCACCGCTATCCTTGAGCATTCTGCAATTTATTCCTTACACAGAGGCTGAACTGGAAAAAGTGATCGAGAAGCGTATCCGTAAAAATACGCCCATTCGTAAGACAACGAACAAGACAGCAAAAAAGAAACAGGAGAAATAACACAACATGGATCTGACAGATAACGTAATCAAAGAGGTACAGCAAAAGGAAGGACTGATAGCGTCTTTTCTGGATACCCTTCCGGAGAAAGCATTGAACTTAGGCATCCGTATCGGACTGGCACTGATATTTTTCTTCATCGGTGTAGAACTGATCAAGCTGATCCGCAAGATCATCCGCAAGTCCATGAACCGCGCGGGAGCGGAAACGGGAGTGATCCAGTTCGTGGATTCGTTCGTGAAGGCTTCTTTATATATTATACTGATCCTGACCCTGGCATCCTCCTTTGGCGTTGATGCTGCCAGTATCGTGGCACTGCTTGGCTCAGCCGGAGTGGCAGTGGGACTGGCTGTACAGGGAAGTCTGTCTAACCTGGCGGGCGGTGTGCTGATTTTATTATTGAAGCCGTTTAAGGTGGGAGATTACATTGTGGAAGGCTCCTCCGGTAAGGAAGGTACCGTAAAAGAGATCCAGATCTTCTATACAAAGCTGTTAACCTATGATAATCAGACGATTATTCTTCCCAACGGCAATCTGGCGAATAACACCATTGTGAATGTCACTGCTGCCGAATCCAGACGATGTGATGTGAAGGTGTCTGTTGCTTACAGCGCAGATATTAGGAAAGCAAAGGAAGTCCTGACAAAGGTTCTCTCTGAAGATCCTGATACTATAAAGGAAAGAGAGCATTTTGTATTTGTAGATGAACTGGCAGACTCCGGAATCAACCTATGTGTACGCTGCTGGTTCAAAAATGAGGATTTCTGGCAGGGAAAATGGCGTATTACCGAACAGTGTAAGTATGCACTTGATGAAGCGGAAATTGAAATTCCGTTCCCGCAGATGGATGTGCATATGCGTTAATTAAAAATAAATATTGAATTTTACAGACTATGATGATAATATTACCGTTGTGATTCAATGTTTTAATATTTACATTTTAGGAGGAAAAAATTATGAAGAAGTTTCTGGCACTTGCACTTGCATCTGTCATGGCTGTTTCTCTGGTAGCATGCGGCAGCACCAATGCTGACACCAATGCAGAATCCAGTGTGGCAGCTAGCACCACTGCAGCAGCAACAGAGAGCGGCAGTGAAGAGCCCGGTCTGAAGATCGCTATCGTATCCAGCCCCTCCGGCGTGGATGACGGTTCCTTCAACCAGGACAACTACAACGGTGTTCTGAAGTTCATCGAGGAGAATCCGAATGCAACCGTAACCCCCATCCGTGAGGAGACCGGTGACAGCGCAGCAGCTGTTCAGGCAGTAGCTGATGTTGTAGCGGATTATGATGTTATTGTATGCTGTGGTTTCCAGTTCGCCGGCATCGGCAATCTGGCACAGGAGAATCCGGATACCAAGTTCATCCTGATCGATTCCTGGCCTACCATTGACGGTACCGAAGTAACTGCTGATCAGGTGATCGATAATGTATACGCTGCTTACTATGCTGAGCAGGAGAGCGGTTTCTATGCAGGTATGGCTGCAGCTCTGTCTACCACCACAGGTAAGGTAGCAGTAGTAAACGGTATCGCATATCCTTCCAACGTTAACTATCAGTATGGTTTCGAGTGCGGTGTTAAGTATGTGAACGGTACCGAAGGCATGAACGTAGAAGTAGTAGAGCTTCCTTCTTACGCAGGTACCGATGTTACCGGCGCTAACGTAGGCGGTAACTATGTTGGTAACTTCTCTGATGAAGCTACCGGTAAGGTACTGGGCAATGCTCTGATCGCTGAAGGCGTAGATATCCTGTTCGTAGCAGCAGGCGGTTCCGGTAACGGCGTATTCACCGCTGCCAAGGAAGCTGACGGCGTTAAGGTTATCGGCTGTGACGTTGACCAGTATGATGACGGTGCAAACGGTGACAGCAATATCGTTCTGACCAGTGGTCTGAAGGTAATGCATGATACTGTTTACAACGTACTGAACGAAGTAAAAGACGGTTCCTTCAAGGGTGCTAATGTGACTCTGACCGCAGCAGATGATGCTACCGGTTTCGTAAGTGAGGAAGGCAGATGCCAGCTTACCGCAGAGGCTATTGAGAAAATCAAGGCAGCACAGGCTCTGTTAAAGGAAGGCAAGATCGTTCCTGCGGCAAACTTTAACGGTGTAACTCCGGAGACCTTTACCTGGTAGGAAGAATCAATTCACAAGAAGGTGATGGTGAGGAACTGTCACCTTCTTATTTGTTATGGGCTTTAGCCTGTT
>DLZQ01000038.1:2938-3398 GCA_003447295.1 Lachnospiraceae bacterium | reverse complement strand
TCTTCATTTGATCTTACGCCTCCTTATATTCCGCAGGGATCTGAATGCGATTCACCTCCAGTGCCTCCCGGAATACCTTGAAAAAGGCTTCGATATCCGGTCTGTCAATGGCACCCAGAGCACACAGGCGGAAGGTATTGGTAGTGGAGATTTTGCCGGGATAAATCGTAAATCCACGCTCGTAACAATAATCATGAACCTTTTCAAAATCCCAGTTGGGATCATCCGGATAACGTACCGATACGACCAGTCCGGACTGCCATTCTCTACGGATCACATCCTGAAATCCCAGTGCGTCCAGCCCCTCATGGATTGCTTCGAAGACTCTGGTGTGTCTCGCCCATTTTGCCTCCTCGCCTTCTGCCCAGTATTCCTTCAATGCCTGAATGGTAGCATAAATGGTCTGTACCGGCGGGGTAAAATGCATCTCACCGGTCCGCTGGAAAAAGTCATACTGCTG
>DLZQ01000038.1:2189-2621 GCA_003447295.1 Lachnospiraceae bacterium | reverse complement strand
TCGATGTTATCCTGCTCGATGTTAATGGGACGCATGGCGTAGGTGGATGTGGTATCCACGGTAAAGGTAGCATGATATTTATGAGCAAGAGCTCCGATCTCACGAATAGGATTCAGTATTCCTGTACCGGTCTCATTATGAGTAGTATGTACCAGAGCAATGTCCGGGTTCTCCTTCAGGGTCTGCTCCACTTTTTCTAAGTCAGGCAGTTCATCCACCGGGAATTTCAGATCAATATAGGGAAGTCCGTAATACTGNNCGCTGGAAAAAGTCATACTGCTGATACAGATTGCAATAGTAAGAACGTTTCGGATAGTGCTTCGATGTTTCTAAGATTGCCCGGCTGCCTACTACGAAAGACAGACCCGTCATAGCCATGAGGCCCTTCTGTGCGGATGCCATACAGAAGTCGATGTTATCCTGCTCGATGTT
>DLZQ01000038.1:1751-2061 GCA_003447295.1 Lachnospiraceae bacterium | reverse complement strand
TTGATGGTACCGGATCCACAGAACAGGACACTGGTATACTTTTCCAAGTCTCCATGCACGATTTTTACCAGGTCTTCTCTGAGCCCCTTCATCAATCCCCCGAATTCTTTCTCTCGCGGGCAGATGTCCGGCACGACCTGCGCATATTTTACCGTATCTGTGGTGGTTGACGGCCCGGGATTTAATAAAATATTCCTTTTTATAGGTGTTTGTACCAGCTGTTCCATAAGATATTCCTCCTTTTGTTCATACTCTCTTGAATTTCGTTCATTTCGTGTAGATTCTCTCAGCTTATTTGAACGTCTTTTTC
>DLZQ01000038.1:0-1473 GCA_003447295.1 Lachnospiraceae bacterium | reverse complement strand
TTTGTGTTAAATATGAACATATCATAATACTAGCGGAAGAAAATAGCAATACTATTTTTCTGATTTTTCTAGACATCATAGGTCTTATCAATGGCTTTCAGTTCCCGGAAAGTATCGATCTCTATGATATCTTCCTCCTGACATTCCCGCACTTCTACATTGTAATGCTTCTGGCAGAATACCAGAGGCACTTGCTCCCAGTAACGCTCCTTGCCGCCGGGCTGTTCATAGGTCATCTTGATGTCATCTGACAGTTTATGTCCGTCTTCTTCGTTCCAATAAGAAATTCCCACCATCTGCCAACAATCCAGACCGCCGACTTTCTCTTCTACAATGACTCCGTCTTTTACGATAAAGCACCAGTCATCGGTTCTTTCCTTTTTGATCGCCAGGAAATCGGAGGTATAATGATATTTCTTAATGATCTGCGGATTGGAGATCAACAAGTCGGCTTCGAATACATAAGCATTGGAGAGCATATATCTTGCCACCATAGCAGAGGAAATATTGTTTGCCTCATTATATACCGGATTCTCCAGGAATTTGATCATGGGATATTTGTACAGCAACTGGTCGAACTGTTCTGCCAGGTATCCCCGGACAATGTAGATCTCATTGATTCCGGCTTCCAGACAGGCGTCGATCAATCCGTCGATGATACGCTGTCCATGAACACGCACCAGGGGTTTCGGCGTATTAAAAGTAATAGGTACCAGGCGGCTGCCGAATCCCGCTGCGATGAAAATTGCGCGCTTGGCACGATACGGCTCTAGTGCGGAGATTCCGGCACTTGTAATCTTTCCGTCCGCTACATATTGCAGTTCTGTCAGTTCCTGCATAACACGATTTACGGTTCCCAGGGAATGCCCCGTCTTTTCCCCCAGCTGACGCTGTGACTGAGTACTTTTTTCCTCCGCCAGCAGGGATAAAATATCAAATTGTTTTCTAGTCAGTGTCTGGTTCATCTTCTGCTTCCTTTCTGCCTTGCGCCTACTTTATCTGCGTCAGATCGTACGGTGTGGTCTGGTATACGTAATAATTCAGCCAGTTACTGTAAAGGTTATTGCAATGAGATCTCCACTGTAACAGTGGTCTCTGCTCCGGATCATCATTTGGATAATAATTATAAGGAATCTGTATCGGCAGTCCCTTGTCCAGGTCTCTGTGATACTCATTGCTCAACGTATAACGGTCATATTCCGGGTGTCCCGCCACGAAGATCTTCCTGCCTTCCTCTGCGATAGCCAGGAATACACCGGCTTTCTCGGATTCCGCCAGGATCGTCAGATCCTTACAGGCATGAATGGCTTCGGAAGGAGTCTCCGTATGGCGGCTGTGCGGTGCCAGGAAAATATCATCAAAACCACGCACCAACGGTATTTTCCGGTTGGATACTTTGTGCTCGTAGACACCGAACAGCTTCTGCGTCAGCTGTCTCTTGTTAATACCATAATAATGGTAGAATCCGGCCTG
>DLZQ01000070.1:1389-4982 GCA_003447295.1 Lachnospiraceae bacterium | reverse complement strand
GAAGACCACTTGAAATACTCCAGGTGCTCGGGATCTCCGATGTTGCCGATCTCCACTTCACCATTCGTAAGCTCCGTGATGATATTGGCATTATTATAAGTAGCGAAGCCGAAATCATACCCGTTCTCCGCAAGGAACTGTGCCACAGGACGCTTTGTCTCGTTCTTGTCCACCGTCAGGAAAGACATCACCGTTTTCCCCGTTCCGAGGATCAGACAGATAGTAAGCAGTGCCGTCACCGCAAATCTGTCAAAGGGCATTTTTTCCTCTTCCAGATAAAAACACAATACCGGCAGGGCGAAAATGAAGATTGTGATATAATACCGCGGCACCATGGTACTGGTGGTGAAAATAAACACAAAGAGATTCAGTACGAAACTGACCTTCAAAAACAGTGTGATCAGACTGCGAAATCCCGTAATGCGCTGCATTTTCCCGCTTTTAACAGTAACGAATCCGTAGATGCCAAGCATCACAAAGGCTGCCATCGTCACAACGCCCCGCAGGGATAAAAATCCCTTATCCGGAATATAGCCAAACAGCATCAGCAGGCACCCCACCGCATTCTGGATCCGGTCAAATAACACACCGTGATACAATGCGATGAAATTCGTCGCGCCATAGGTCTGGAATACGTATTTGTGACTGATGAACACTACATTGATGCCATATCCCACGACTGCGAAAAATGCCCCTGCCAGACTGTACAGGAAATACTTCATCCGGTCGGTGCGCCATAATTTTCCGAAATTCTCCTTTGTCATCTCTCCGCGGAAGCTCTGAAATTCCTCACCACCCAGCAGGTAGAAAAAGGAAGTCAGTACCAGAGGGCACTGTAATGCCAGCAGGTAACGCACGCCGGACATTCCACAGACGATAGCAAGCAACACATAGAATATCCACAGGCTGACCTTACGTTTTGCACTATATTCTCCGCTGCACAACCGCAGATACATACCGAAGAACCACAGCACCAGGATCACATGGGACATGTAGGTATTGCCCATCTGCATATGCGTCATCATGGTCTCGGAAAAAGGCAGCAGCAGCAGGCAGGAGCTTAACACGGTAAGTCCGCGGGATACTTTTAACGGCTTCATAAAATAATAATAGGAAGCCAGCATCAACCCGTAAAATACCAGGTTCGTGATCGTACGGATCACATGCCAGTTGCTGCAGATGCGAAACAGCGGCCCCATGATCAGCTGTGTATACAACACGCGGAATTCCGTGGAATAATACCAGTTTGTCGTGGAAAAAATATGGTGCTCTTCGGATAGGATCCGGGAAAAGATCATCTCCGCCGCCATATCGGAATCCAGCCAGTGATCCTGACTGATGATATTTAGGCTAAGCAGGAGCAGAAGCGTCGCTCCCAGCAAAATATAGGGTATCTGTTTTTTCAGTGTTTTCATACCGCAGACCTTTCTGTTAGTGCCTATGCATTCTTCCCTAACTATACACGATTTGCCGCAAAAGCACAACTGCGGCTTTTGCGGCAAATCTACAAGTTTTATCATTTCATTAAGATCGTTTCCTTTTGGGGAAGCTGTTACCGATGCCCGGCTCTTCCCGTTTCTTTCGCTTTTTCGCTTCTCTCTCTGCGGAGGGCTTACGATCTGCGTTTTTCCTGTCGCGGTCGTTCCATTTTCTTCCGTCTTCACGGCTGTCACTTCTGCGGTGTCTTCTACCCTCACCGGAGCCGGTGCTTCCATCCTCTCTGCGGTCTCTGTCACCGCGGACGAATCTTCTGCGCTCCCCGTCTTCACGGCCGAATCTCCGTCTTCCGTCTCCTCTGCCAAAGCTGCGACCTTCACCATCGCCTCTGCCGGACCGGCCTCTGTCCCCGAAGCGATTGCCACGCTTTGTATATTCATCTGCAGCGATCTCCTCGCCCTTGTCACCGACCTGTAATTTCAGCATGGCAGCTGCCAGCTCCAGTGCATCACAGCCTTCCTCTTCCATCTTCCGCTGTAAAAAGCTCTTCATCAGCTCGATGTCTTCATGCTCATGCAGTTCCCATGCCCTGTTCAGATATTTGTCTGCTTTCGCTTTCAGCACCTTCGCAGCTCCGGGAAGCTTTTTCTCCGTGATGGTGGTATGGCAGACTCTCTCGATCTCGCGGATCTTGTAGATCTCCCTGCTGTTGGCAAAAGTGAAGGATCTGCCCTTTCTGCCGGCACGGCCGGTTCTGCCGATACGGTGCACATAGTACTCGATATCCTGCGGAATATCGTAATTGATGACAGCTTCCACATCATCCACATCAATGCCTCTGGCTGCCACATCCGTAGCGATCAGGATACTGGTGCCACCATTACGGAAACGCTTCATGACCGCATCACGCTGCGCCTGGGACAGGTCTCCATGCAATCCTTCCGCCTGGAAGCCCTGCTCCTTTAATAAATCCGACAGCTCATCCACCTTTTTCTTCGTATTACAGAAGATCAGGGTCAGCTTCGGCTGATAATACTCTAACAGTCTTACGCAGGCGGCATCCTTGTCCTGGTTTTTCACGCGGTAGAATTTCTGGGATACCAGGGGAATGGTCAGCTCCTGCGCTGCCACCTTTACTAATTTTGCATCGTTCTGGAACCGATCCGTGATCTCCAGAATCGGCTTCGGCATGGTTGCGGAGAAAAGTGCCGTCTGATGCTCGCCGGGGATCTGACCAAGGATCAGCTCCATATCCTCACGGAAGCCCATGTTGAGCATCTCGTCCGCTTCATCCAATACCACCATGTTCACCAGATCCAGCTTAATGGTGCGTCTGCGCATATGGTCCATGACACGTCCCGGGGTTCCAACGATGATCTGCACGCCCCGCAGTCCCGCGATCTGACGGCTGATATCCTGTCCGCCGTAGACCGGCAGCACCTTGATGCCGTGCATGTATTTTGCGATCTTCCTCAGTTCTTCCGCTGCCTGGATCGCCAGTTCTCTGGTGGGGCATAAGATAATGGTCTGTAACTTTTTCACATCCGGATTGATGTGCTGGATCGCCGGAATGCCGAATGCAGCCGTCTTGCCCGTACCGGTCTGGGCCTGTCCGATGATGTCCTCCCCCTGTAATAAATAAGGAATTGCCTGCTCCTGGATCGGAGACAGTTTCTCAAACCCCATCTCCCGGATTGCACGGACAATACGGTTATCTAACAACGGTTCGATCGATGCGATACCGTCCTGCTCCTTTACTTCTTCAACTTCTTCGTTCACTTCTTCATTTTCCAAAAAATAACTCACAAAATACTCCTTTAAATTAACTTCAACAATCCAAACTGCATTCGCAAGATCGTATCTTTGCGAAAATCACCCTGGTTCTGAATTGTTGCACAAAAAAAGAAATCATTGCGATGCGCTTCTGATTTCTTCCATCAAATCTCAACAACATTTCGTAGTATAGCACGGAAGCATTGAAAAAACAAGCGATTTCGTTTACCATATAATAAAAGTAATGCTTCCGAAGCAGAATAACCTAAATTTCGCATTACTATTTATGCCGTTCGGCGGCAGAATGGAGATTTTATGATACAGACGTTACACATCGTACCGGAATATAACGAAGAACTGATCTATCCCGCCATCTGCAAAAG
>DLZQ01000070.1:0-1092 GCA_003447295.1 Lachnospiraceae bacterium | reverse complement strand
CTCGTCATGGCAAAATCCCCGGATTTTCCCGCCACCACGCATCCGCTGGTGGTAAAAGCAGTGATCCGGTGGCTCCGGGAGCAGGGCATGCAGCACATCACCATTGCGGAAAGCTCCGGTGGTCTCTACAATGCCGAAGCCATGAAGCATGTGTATCACGTATGCGGCATGGATACTCTGGGCGAAGGTGCAGAACTGAACATGGACTTTTCCGCACAGACCGTAAATTGTCCGGCAGGATTTAAAAATCACAGTTTCCACCTGATCACTCCTATCGTGGAAGCCGATTATATCATTAATATCTGTAAACTGAAGACCCATGCCATGACCGGCTATTCCGGCGGCATCAAGAATCTCTTCGGCACCATCCCCGGTCTGGAAAAGCCCCAGATGCACTACCGCTGGCCGGAGATCGAAGATTTCTCCAACATGCTCTTAGAACTGGCTCAGACCGTAGCTCCCAATCTCACCGTCATTGACGCCATTGATGCCATGGAGGGTAACGGTCCCACCGGCGGCACTTCGCATCCTTTGCATATGCTGCTGGCGGCAAAAGATTTCTATACCCAGGACTGCTTCGCCGCAAAACTTATGGGATTAGAACCTACAGAGATCGTCATGCTGCGTCAGGCACTGGAAAAAGGTCTGGCTCGCCCTAAGGAGTTGGCGCTTGTGGGAGATCCGGTTCCGGAAGGCTTATCTCCTTTTCAGAAGCCGGATACCATAAAATTAGATTTTACCAACGGTGTGCCGAAATTTTTACGCAAGCCTTTCATGTTCGTGGCTTCCCGACTGTTGAAATCCTATCCGCAGCTGACCCCGGAGAAATGCGTGGGATGCGGAAAATGTGCGGAAAGCTGTCCGGCACATGTCATCAGAATCGAAAATCGCAAGGCGAAATTCAAGAGAAAAGGCTGCATCTCCTGCTTCTGTTGTCAGGAAATGTGCCCCATGAAGGCTATCAGTGTAAAGAAAGCCCTGTAATTTCCTGCTTTTTGCTATTATTGTTCTAATTGCATACAAAATTTTTACAAAAATATCAAAAAACGTGTTGACAAAGTGGGACACGCATTGTATACTGAACAGGTCGGT
>DLZQ01000037.1:783-27839 GCA_003447295.1 Lachnospiraceae bacterium | reverse complement strand
CACATGCCGATCTGCAGTCCGATGCTGATGATCTGGGACAGATCCCGGAAAAATACCACTACCGCCCATCGCTGTCTTCATTATGCCTATGCGCGGCTCATTGCCCGCGTAACTTTCAATTTAATATACAATTTCACAATTTTGTAAAGAGTAAACGGTTTGACAGAAGAGGGAGAAACGCTTACAATTCAAGTAGCTACGCAGTTTGTGATACAAAGGAGCCTACTGGGGATGGAGAAGCGGAAAGAGGAATTTCTGAAAATCGTATGTCAAATCTATATGGCTGCCATTCTGGTAGTATTGCCGCTGTACTATATTCCCGGGAATGGATATTACAAATTGGGCGATAGCAAATATTATTTATATCGCAATATATCTCTGATCTGTATGGGAATTTGTCTGGTGGTACAGATAATCGTTGTGGTAAGAAGCTGCCTGATGGAAAAACACAGACGGATAGAACAATGCTGTCGGATGGAAAAATGCGGTAGCTTCGGTATGTATATAAGAAAAACCGGGGAAAAAATGATCGTATGGTGCAGGGAGCATATTGTAGTGACAGCAGTCTGTCTGTACGGAACCTGCGCTGTGGTCTCTGCACTTTGCAGTCCTTACGGAAGTACTGCGTGGACGGGAGAGAGGGAATGGTATATGGGAGCTGTCACAATCTGCCTGATGGTGGGCGGATTTTGGCTGGCAGCAAATTACGGCGGACAATACAGCCGGATTTTATATCTGGGAGAAGCGGAGTCTGTCACAGTGGCACTCATAGGACTACTCCAAAAACTGGGTTATGATCCATTGGGATTATTGAAGGGTTATGTCGTGGGAGACTGGGAATATACACATATGCTCACTACACTGGGGAATAACAACTGGCTTAGCGGGTATTACAGTGTGATGTTTCCTTTATCACTGGCACTTTTTTGTAAGGCGGTGGAAGAAGAGCGAAGAGGAAGTTCGATGTTGCTTGGAGTCAGCAATACTCTTGTGGTCATATTACTGTTTTTGCAGGGAAGTGACGGCGGTGTGATGGTGGCAAGTGTGGCACTGTGGATGTGCTTTTGGAGCAGCCGGAAGAAAACGAAGCTGTGGGAGGCTATGCTTTTCCTGCTGACCGGTGTCTGTGTGGGAATGTTACTGTGGGGAAAGGGGATGCAATCCCTGGGAACCTTTGATATCCTGTTGCAGGACGGTATTGCCAAGCGACTGGCTGCCTGGCAGGGATGGATTTTGCTTGCAGCGGTGTGCCTGTTATTTTGCGGGATGCATCATGTTCTCCCAGATAAGAAAAAGAGGATGTTACGGATCGGAGTGCTGTACGGCAGTCTGGTATTGGCTGCGGGTGCGGTCATATGGTATATTTTGAAACAGCAGGGCAGCGATTTCGCGGAATGGGGTAATCACCGTGGAAGATTATGGCAGATGGCATGGCAGGGATTCTGCCAGGGAGATCTCAGGCAGAAGTTGTTGGGGGCCGGACCGGATTGCTTTGCAGGTTATTTGGGACAAGTGTTGCCCGGAGGTACGGTACTGTTCGATAAAGGCTATTTTGCCGGTTCAACTTTTACGAATGCGCATAATGAATGGCTTACGACACTGATCAATATGGGAGTGCTTGGAGTGCTCGCCTATGCAGCCGTATTTTTTACCGCATTTCGAAAATATCGCGGAAACTTCATGACAAATATGCTGCTTTTTACCTACGGAATACATTCTCTGATCAGTTTTCAGCAGGTACTGAATGCTCCACTTTTTTTTCTACTGCTGGGGATATGCGAAGCCGGACAGGGGCAGGAGAAGCTACATAGAACGGATACAGATGAGGAGTCGATAGAAATCGCATGAAAAACATTTGGAAAATTTTCACAGGAGATCTGAAAAAGCTAGTGAAACAGCCTTTTGCACTGGTCATCATCATCGGGCTGTGCGTGATACCGTCGCTGTATGCATGGTTTAATATTTTCGCCAACTGGGATCCCTATGCCAATACCGGTGGAATCCCCGTAGCGGTGGTGTCTCTGGATAAGGATTACACGCGAAAGGACGGCTCTGTGGTGAACATGGGAGAATCCGTGTTGGAGAGTCTACATTCTAACACCAGCGTGAAATGGATCTTTTTAGATACTGAGGAAGAAGCGCAGGAAGGAGTGGAAGCGGGGAAATATTATGCCGCCATCGTGATCACGGATAAATTTACATATAGTATGTACAATGTTTTCTCCGACGATTTTGAGAATCCGTCACTGATTTATTACCAGAATCAGAAGAGCAACGCTATTGCTACCAAGATCACAGATACGGTAGCCGGTACGTTGCAGAATACTATTAACGAGACTTTTATCAAAGTGGCAGCTACCACGATTTTCGAAGAGGGTAATTCCGTATCGGATCAGATGCAGGGAGACAGCTATGTGGAGGAATTTTGTGCCGATCTGGAAGAACTGAATGACAACCTGAAGGAATACAGTACGATGATCGATACTTTCCGGGCGGGGAATGACAGACTGGAAGCGGCGATCACCCATGTGAATTATGAGATTCCCGTAATGCAGAAAAAGTTGGATGCAACGACGGCAAGCCTGAACCAAAGCAGTCAGAATCTGTCATCCACCAGAGATACGCTGTCGAATTTCAGTACGAATGTGGATACCTCCATGAGTACCATACAGACCTCGCTGGAGGATATGAAAAAGATTCTGGATCAGAGCAAGCTGGCAGACGATACGGCACAGATGACGAAGGATCTGAATAAAGTGGCAAGGGATACCAACACACTGAACGGACAGGTCAACAATCTGCTGGCAGCGCTGATTGAACAGCGGGTGCAGGGAAGTGTATCCGGCGGAGATGCTTCTACCGGCAGCGGAAGCGGCAATACGGCTGCGACGGATGCTGCCATCGAGGCGCTGAAAGCTATGCAGAAAGAACTGGATATGATGAATACAGTCATAGGCAGTGTGCTGGAATCCACCGATGAACAGGCGGCAGAGAAAGCAAAGGTCAATGTCAACAATGCCATGAATAATTTAAAGAATGTCATTGACAGCTGTGAGAATTCCGTGAGTAATATGCAGGGCATCTATAAAAACAATCTGGTGCCCCAGATGCAGAAAGTTCTGACAAATATGTCAGATTCGCTGAATCAGGTGACCACCCTGGTAAATACATTGAGCAATACCGTACAGAATATAGGTGTAGTTATGGAAGGCGTCGGTGATGCGATAGACGGTACCAGCGAGAGCCTGGGACAGATCCAGGGCGTAGTAGACGGCATCAGTCAAAAACTGACAGATCTGACAGAACAGCTGGAAGGTGCCTCCGAAGAGGAAAT
The DNA here is from genome assembly GCA_003447295.1 of Lachnospiraceae bacterium. GTDB lineage: Bacteria > Bacillota > Clostridia > Lachnospirales > Lachnospiraceae > Acetatifactor > Acetatifactor hominis. The sequence continues at coordinate 24,505 of DLZQ01000037.1, read as the reverse complement.
GATGGATATTCTGGTACGTTTCCTGGGAGGAGATCCTGACAGCCTTGGAGCATATTTCGCATCTCCTGTGACGATGGAGACCATAGCCATGTATCCGGTAGCCACCTACGGTTCTGCCATGACACCGTTCTATTCCACGTTGGCGATCTGGGTAGGATCTACGATTCTGGTGGCACTGGTGAAGGTAAAGGCATCACCGAAAAATCTTAAAAACGTACAGAGTTATCAGCTGTATTTCGGCAGATACCTTCTGTTCTTACTGCTGGCGCAGATCCAGGCTGCTATTATTGTGGCGGGAGATCTGTGGCTGCTGAATGTAAATATTGTGGAACCGGGACTGTTTTTCCTGGCGGCAAGTTTTACCGCCACTGCATTTTCTCTGCTGATCTATTCCCTGACGTTGGCATTCGGGGATGTGGGTAAGGCTGTCTGCGTAATTGTTATGGTGCTGCAGATCGCTGGATCCAGCGGAACGTTCCCTATTGAACTGCTTCCCGATATTTATCAGAAGATATACATCTTCTTCCCATTCCCCTATGCGATCACGGCAATGCGTGAGGCACTGGCAGGAATGTATGGAACCGCCTATATGGCAGCCCTGGCGAAGTTGATTCTGTTCATGCTGGAAGGGCTGCTCATCGGACTGGTGATCCGGATCCCGTTTGTGAAGCTGAACCATTTCGTGGAAGAGAGAATGGAAGACACTGAGCTCATGTGATGCCGAATAGGCAGAAAATAAAGCAGAAAGGAAATTTCATGGAAAGAGATTACGAAGAGATTTTCCAGAAGGTGCTGGACTATGAGCAGACCCTTCATGAAAAAAACAGAAAAAGAATCAAGATCGGTCTGAAGTGCATCTGGATCGTGCCCCTTTTTTTTCTGGCGCTGTTATTTTTAACCGGCAGTAACAAGGTGATCTTCCTGATCCTGTGGATCGTGTCACTGTTCGCCCTGTCGATCTATCTGATCGTTGTGGAATATATGGATTATAACTTGCAGGAAAAGATCATGGAACTGAAGGGAGAAGAGGGAACGATCGAAGCAGTGACTCCTGCGGATTTCGACAGAGCGGCACAGATCATCCGCAAGACCCGTGAAATGATCGGTGAGGGACTGAACTCCCCGGCGGAGACACAGGCAGAAGACGGGGAGGATGGCGAGTAATATGCGTAACATTTGGAAGATATTTACCACCGACATCCGTCGGATCAGCAATAATGTAGTGGCAGTAGTGATCGTCATGGGATTAAGCATCCTGCCGGCACTGTATGCCTGGTTCAATATTTTCTCCAACTGGGATCCTTATGAACCGGCGGCTACCAGCCAGTTGAAGGTTGCAGTCGCTTCGGATGATGCCGGAGCGGAGATCATGGGTCTGTCCCTGAATGTGGGAGACAGTGTGCTGGAAGCCCTGGAAGCGAATACTACCATCGGCTGGGTATTCCCGGGGACCACGGAAGAAGCCCTGGAGGGCGTGAAGAACAGCGACTATTATGCAGCACTGATCATTCCGGAGACTTTCACGAAGGAAATGTTGGGATTTATAGACGGTGAAGTGGATCATCCGACGATCTATTATTATGAAAATGAGAAAAAGAACGGCATTGCACCCAAAATCACAGGCAAGGCGAAAAATGCCGTGCAGGAGCAGGTAAATGCTACGTTCATCAGTACTGTGGCGGAGTCGGTCATGAAAGCCGGCAATGCGCTTTCTATGGTGAATGCAAACGGTCAGGTCAGTGTGACAGACTCTCTGGATACTGTGCAGAAGCAGCTGCAGGATTATGTGGTCATGCTGCAGTCCTTCCAAAGCATCATGAATTCGGCTGAAATGATCATGTCCACCAGCCAGAATATGCTGCCGGATATGGACAACATCCTGGAGAATGGGCGGAATACCATGATCGGCATGCAGACCATGATCAATTCCAGCGTGGATGCAGTGGACGTCATGGGAGATATGGTAAGCAGCAGTATGAATATGGTGACGGAAGCACTGCAGTACCTGTCCATCTATGCGGACGGACTGTTAGCCCAGATGGACAGCAACAGCGTGGGCAGCACTACGGATACCGGACTGGGTATGGCAATCGGACTGGTGCAGGGCATGCAGGCGAATATGGATGTTCTGGGAAGTCTGGTAACCGGGCAGGATGCGCAGATTCAGGAGATCAGCCAGTCATTAAAAAATATTGAGGCGGATCTGAAGCAGCTGCAGAATAGCAAAGGGCAGGTAGATACCGATATCAATACCCTGCGGGCGCAGATGAGGGAACAGATCCGGATTTGCAGCAAACAGCTGGATAACCTCGCAAGTGACTATAATAACAACGTCAGACCTTCTTTCCGTGATACCGGTAAATCCATGCAGCAGGCATTTTTGAATGCCGCAGCGATGATGAATGGCACGGATGTGAATATGGATGAAATCTCCGATATTTTAAAGGAGTACCAGCAGACTTTACAGGAAGGCAACGTAAGTTTGCAGGATTCTCTGGTGATTGCCCAGGAACTGCTGGACAAGGTGAATAAAATAGCGGATAATATAAAACGGATCACCGGAGCGGACTCTTATGAAGATATTTTAAGTGCCATGGCGACGGATCCTGCGGCTGTTGCGGACTTTGTATCATCTCCGGTGCAGCTTAAGACGGTGCCTGTTTATCCGGTGGATCACTACGGCTCGGCAGCATCGCCGTTCTATACGATCCTGGCGATCTGGGTAGGTGCGTTATTTTTGGTAGCCATCATTCACGTAGGGGTGAAACCGATTGATCCTGGGGATCATTACAAGGCTCATGAGAGGTATTTTGGCAGATATCTGCTGTTTTTCCTCATAGGACAAGCGCAGACACTGCTTACGATCCTGGGCAATCTCTACTACATTGAGATCCAGTGCCAGCATAAGTTTTTATACTGGCTGGCGGCAGCGGTGGCGAGTGCCGCATTCAGCTGTTTCATGTATTCCGTGACTTTTGCATTCGGTAACGTGGGAGAAGCACTGGCAATCGTGGTCATGGTCATCCAGGTAGCGGGAAGCGGCGGAACTTTTCCTATCGAAGCATTGCCGAAGGTGTTCCAGTGGATCTATCCGTTCCTGCCGTTTCAGTTCGGCATGAAAGCCTTCAAGGAATGCATCGCCGGAATGTACGGCGTGGACTATTGGATCAATGTGGGTAAAATGGCATTATTCCTGATCATTGCGCTGTTGCTGGGACTGGCGCTGGAGCCGCCGTTCCGTAAATTGAACCATACGATCGAGAAGAGCAAGGAAAAAACAGGACTGATGATATAATGAGCCTCAAGGAAAACCAAGCGGCTGCGAAGCAGACATTTGGTTTTCTGGGCTCATTAGCGAACGAATAATCCTGCGAAGCAGGATGTAGAGTGCGAAAGCACGAATTCGTGAGCTTATGATATAATGAGTGCGAGAAAGGAATCACAATATGAAGTGGGTAAAATTCAGAATAAAGACCGTGACGGAAGCAGAAGATATTATTATCAGCACCCTGTATGATCTGGGCCTGGAAGGTGCACAGATCGAGGACAAAGTGCCCCTGACTGCCATGGAGAAGGAGCAGATGTTCGTAGATATCCTGCCGGATGGACCGGAGGATGACGGCATTGCTTATTTGAGCTTTTTTGTAGAGGAAAAAGAGGATGGTAGTCTGGAAGTAGCCGGTGAGAAGACCACTACCGAGGCGGTGCTTGCCGATGTGAAGCGGGAACTGGAAGATTTACGTCAGTTCATGGATATCGGAGAAGGTTCCGTAGCCGTGGATGAGACCGAGGATATTGACTGGATCAACAACTGGAAGCAGTATTTCCATCAGTTCTATATTGATGACATCCTGGTCATTCCTTCCTGGGAAAATATCAAACCGGAAGACACCGATAAAATGGTGCTTCATATTGATCCCGGTACTGCTTTCGGCACCGGTATGCATGAGACTACACAACTGTGTATCCGTCAGCTTCGCAAGTTCATTACTTCCGAGACGGAGCTTCTGGATGTAGGGACCGGCAGCGGTATTCTGGCGATTCTGTCCCTGATGTTCGGTGCAAAGCATGCCGTGGGAACCGACCTGGATATCTGTGCGGTGGAAGCAGTAGCACAGAACTGCGAGGTTAACGGCATCGATCCCGCACAGTTCGACATGATGATCGGCAATATCATTACCGATAAAGAAGTGCAGGACAAGGTGGGCTATGAGTGCTATGATATCGTCGTAGCCAATATTCTGGCAGATGTACTGGTGCCCCTGACTCCCGTGATCGTACACCAGCTGAAAAAGGGAGGTATCTACATTACCTCCGGTATCATTGATGACAAGGAACAGACCGTGGTAGAGGCAGTGAAGACAGCGGGTCTGGAAGTATTGGAAGTAACCTATCAGGGAGAATGGGTCAGCGTTACCGCAAGAAAAAATTAGAGGATTTTTAACAATGTATCAGTTTTTTGTAGAGCCGGATCAGATCGATGTGGCAGGAAAAAGTGTCATTATCCGGGGAACCGATGTCAATCATATCAAAAATGTACTGCGTATGCGCCCCGGCGAGGAAGTGGCGGTCAGCAACGGAATCGACGGGAAAGAATATCGCTGTGGGATCCTTGCGCTGGAGGAGGACTGCGTCCGTCTGGAACTGCGCTTTATCAAAGAGGACGGCGTGGAACTTCCGGCGAAGATCTATCTGTTTCAGGGGCTGCCCAAGGCAGATAAAATGGAACTCATTATTCAAAAAGCAGTGGAACTGGGAGCTTTTCAGGTAATTCCTGTAGCCATGAAGCGGTGCGTGGTAAAGCTGGATGAGAAAAAGGCAGACATAAAGATCAAGCGCTGGCAGGGCATTGCGGAGGCAGCGGCGAAACAGAGCAAGCGGGGCGTGATCCCAACGGTAGCTCCGGTGATGAGTTACGCTCAGGCAGTGAAAATGGCATCACAAATGGATCTGAAGCTGGTGCCTTACGAGCTGGCAGAGGGAATGGAACAGACGAAGCAGCTGATCGAAAGCGTGGAGCCGGGGCAGCAGATCGCTATTTTTATCGGTCCGGAAGGCGGCTTCGACCCGGAGGAGATCCGGATCGCCACAGAGGCCGAAATCCAACCCATTACCCTGGGAAAACGGATCCTGCGGACAGAGACTGCCGGATTTACAACTATCGCATGGCTGATGTATCAGCTGGAAAATTAGCCGGTGGGCGGCACAGAGTATCTGCCTGTGGCATATTTTAATCATAAGAAGAATATAGTAACTATTCAGAGTAAACAAAAAAGCTTTGAAACGGAGGGCTTGCAAATGGAACCTGAGTAGCTGCTGAACAGATAGATAGCAAGGAGAAGAAGAGAATGGAAGTCTATTTGGACAATTCCGCTACCACCAGAACCTTTCCGGAAGTAGCCGAGTTGATGACAAAGATCATGTGTGAAGATTACGGAAATCCCTCCAGCCTGCATATGAAGGGAGTGGAGGCGGAGAAGTACCTCCGTTATGCCAAGGAGACTCTGGCAAGGATCCTGAAGGTGGAGGAGAGAGAGCTGTTGTTCACCTCCGGCGGTACAGAGTCCGATAATATGGCATTGATCGGCTGCGCCCTGGCGAATTGCCGCAGGGGCAACCATCTGATCACAACACAGATAGAGCATCCTGCAATCCTGCAGACTATGCGCTACCTGGAGAGTCAGGGATACTGTGTCACGTATCTGCCGGTGGATTCCTGCGGACGCATTCGCCTGGAAGACCTGCGCAGAGCCATGACACCGGAGACCATTCTGGTATCCATTATGCATACAAATAACGAGATCGGAGCCCTGCAGCCCATTGAGGAAGCCGGAGCACTGATCAAACAGATGAACCCCGGCACTTTATTTCACGTAGATGCGGTACAGGGATTCGGTAAGTCCAGGATCTATCCGAAAAAGATGCACATTGACCTGTTGTCCGTCAGCGGACACAAAATCCACGGCCCCAAAGGCGTCGGACTGTTATACGTAGGAGATAAGGTGAAGATCCAGCCTATCGTATTTGGTGGTGGTCAGCAGCAGAACCTTCGATCGGGCACGGAAAATGTCCCGGGAATTGCCGGACTTGCCAAAGCAGCGGAAATGTTGTACAGTCGTTTTGATGAGGATCATGCGAGACTTTGTGCCTGTAAGAGAAGATTTATTGAAGGTGTGGAGAGACTGGATCATGTGAAAGTTAACGGTCTTCTGCCGGATGCCCCTTACGGAGAGGGAACAGCAGCCCATATCGTCAGTGTGTCATTTGCCGGAGTAAGAAGCGAAGTACTCCTGCATGCGTTGGAGGACAAGGGGATCTATGTCTCCGCAGGAAGTGCCTGCTCCGCGCATAAGCCGCAGCCTTCCGCTACGTTGAAAGCTATCGGAGTGGATAAATCCCTTCTGGATTCCACCATACGCTTCAGCTTTTCGGTATTTACCACGGAAGAAGAGATTGACGTTTGCCTTCAGGCATTGTACAATATAGTACCTATGTTACGCAGATACAGCCGCAGATAAGAAAGGAAAAAAAGTGTTTACATCATTTTTGATAAAGTATGCCGAGATCGGCATTAAGGGAAAAAACCGCTACCTGTTCGAGGATGCTCTGGTACGTCAGATTAAATACGCTCTGAAAAAGTGTGAGGGAGAATTCCTGGTACACAAGACACAGGGACGTATTTTCGTAGATGCAGAGTCAGAATTCGACTATGATGAAGTCGTGGCACATCTGCAGAGAGTCTTCGGTATCTCCGGCATCTGCCCGGTAGTCCATGTACAGGATGAAGGCTTCGAGAAGCTGTGCGAGACTGTGATCGACTACATTGCAAAGGTATATCCGGACTGTAATCAGACTTTCAAGGTGGCAGCAAGACGTGCCCGGAAAAATTACCCCAAGGATTCCATGACCATCAACATGGATATGGGCGAAGCCATTCTCAATGCTTACCCCAATATGAAGGTGGATGTACACCATCCCGACATCATGTTGAACATCGAGATCCGTGAGGAAATCTATATCTACTCCGTGATCCTGCCCGGTCCCGGAGGAATGCCCGTAGGCACCGGCGGCAAGGGAATGTTATTACTGTCCGGTGGTATCGATTCCCCTGTGGCAGGCTATATGATCGCCAAGAGAGGTGTCAAGATCGATGCGGTATATTTCCATGCACCGCCTTACACCAGCGAGCGCGCAAAACAGAAAGTAGTGGATCTGGCGAAGATCGTTGCCCGTTACACCGGACCTATCTACCTGCATGTGATCAACTTTACCGATATTCAGTTATATATTTACGAGAAATGTCCTCATGAGGAACTGACCATTATCATGCGCCGCTATATGATGCGTATTGCGGAACAGATCGCAAAGGAGACCGAGTGCCTGGGACTGATTACCGGTGAGAGTATCGGACAGGTGGCATCCCAGACCATGAATTCCCTGATCGCGACCAATGAAGTATGTGAGCTGCCGGTATACCGTCCGCTGATCGGATTCGATAAGCAGGAGATCGTAGAAGTATCCGAGAAGATCGGTACTTACGAGACTTCCATTCTGCCCTATGAAGACTGCTGTACTATCTTTGTGGCAAAGCATCCTGTGACGAAGCCGAATGTAAAGGTGATCCGCAGACATGAGCACAATCTGGATGAGAAGATCGACGAACTGGTGCAGACCGCATTAGAGACCAAAGAACTGATCATTGCGGAAGCATAAGTGCGAATGCAGAGTAACTATTCAGAACTGGAGAAACAGAGGTGCTGAATAGTTACTTTTTTGGAACGGCATATAAAAAACACCTCAAGAGGATTGCGTCTCTCAAGGTGTTCTCTGTCTTGCTATGTATTCGGATTCCCGAATCGGTAACTTATACCAGATAAGGCTTTAATACTTCCAGAACCTCATCGGCGCCATCCTCTGCATGGATGTTCAGGTCGATAGGCTTGGAAAGATCCAGGCTGAAGATACCCATGATGGACTTTGCATCAATTACGTATCTGCCGGATACAAGATCGAAATCATAATCGAACTTAGTAATATCGTTTACGAAAGATTTTACCTTATCAATAGAATTTAAAGAAATCTGAACTGTCTTCATGTTGACTACCTCCTTAATGTGTGTCATACCTTCTGACTTCATATTAATGGCTGAACGAGCAAAAGTCAAGACGAAAACAATACAAAAAAAGTGAGGAATCCTATGAAAAGTGTAGCATTACACAACCTTGGATGTAAGGTTAATTCCTATGAAATAGAAGTAATGCAACAAATGTTACAAGAAAAAGGTTATACTATTGTACCATTTGATGAAATCGCAGATATTTACATCGTAAATACCTGCACGGTTACCAATATTGCAGACCGGAAAAGCAGACAGATGCTTCATCGCGCGAAACAGAAAAATCCGGCAGCACTGGTAGTGGCAGTGGGCTGCTATGTGCAGACCGGAAGGGAAGATGTGGAGCAGGATCCCTGCATTGATCTGGCGATCGGCAACAACCGCAAGAAGGATCTGGCATCCATTCTGGAGGAGTATTTACGGGATCTGGAACAGGAGGATGCGGTGGCGGAGAATGCAGAAAATATCGGACATGGAGTGGACAAGACTCTGCATGACACTACTGTCATTGATATTAACCATACCGCAGAATACGAAGAAATGACTCTGAAACAGACGGCAGAGCACACCCGTGCCTATATTAAAATTCAGGACGGATGCAATCAGTTCTGCTCTTACTGCGTTATCCCTTATGCCAGAGGCAGAGTCCGCAGCCGTAGGGCGGAAGATATCATCCGGGAGATCACCGGCATGGCGAAGAACGGTTACCGGGAGATCGTACTGACAGGTATCCATATCAGCTCCTACGGCATTGATTTTGACGAGGAAGCCTGGAAGCGGGGAGAAAGCATCTCCGTATTAAAAGAAGATGAGGAGAGAAGAGATTATTCCGGCAGCAGTAAGCTGATCGATCTGCTGGAACGGATCCATGATATTGAAGGTATTGAGCGGATCCGCATCGGTTCCCTGGAACCTCGCATCGTCACAGAGGAGACCGCAGCAAGAATGGCGGCACTGCCAAAGCTGTGTCCCCATTTCCATCTGTCCTTACAGAGCGGCTGTGATGCGACACTGCGCCGCATGAACCGTAAGTACACTTCCGAAGAATATGCGGAAAGCGTAGCACTGCTCCGCAAGGTATTCGATCACCCGGCGATTACTACGGATGTTATCGTGGGCTTCCCCGGGGAGACCGAGGAAGAGTTTGCGCAGACGGTAGGCTTTTTAGACCGGATTCAATTCTTCGAGATGCATATTTTCAAGTATTCCAAACGGGCAGGCACCAGAGCGGCCGTGATGCCTCACCAGGTGCCGGATCAGGTAAAGACAGTCAGAAGTGCCGAGCTTCTGGCTATGGAGAAGGAACAGTCGAAGCAGTTTCGGGCACATTACCTGGGGCAGGAGGCGGAAGTGCTGTTGGAAGAGACGAAGGAGATTGATGGAACGGAATATCTGCTGGGACACACGAGAGATTATGTCAAGCTGGCTGTCTCTGTGAAGGAAAATAAAAAAAATGTTGCAAATACCGTGATATGCGGCAGGGTACAGGGCTTTTTGACGGATGAAATCCTATTACTATCACCTCTTGAATTTTCAAAGTAAATGCGGTAATATAAGGCATAACCAAAACGTTTTATTGCAGAAAAAGAGGATCATATGCAGGACTTAGGAAATACACAATACTTCAAGGTAGAGACAGAACCTGAGACCGGCGTAAAGCTGGTGCTTGCTACCGTATATGAGGCACTGACAGAGAAGGGATATAACCCTGTGAATCAGATCGTTGGTTATATTATGAGCGGAGACCCCACTTATATTACCAGCCATAAGAATGCCCGCAGCCTGATCATGAAGGTGGAACGGGATGAATTGGTAGAAGAACTGCTCACGGAGTATATCAGGACCAAACACTGGAAATAATCACAACTATCAGGAGGACCCACATGCGTATCATGGGTTTGGATTTCGGCTCACGTACCGTGGGCGTGGCGATCAGCGACAGTCTGCTCTTAACTGCGCAGGGAGTAGAGATCATTCGCCGCAAGGAAGAGAATAAATTACGGCAGACATTAGCCCGCATCGAGGAACTGATCGTAGAGAATGAAGTGGAAGAGATCGTACTGGGACTTCCCAAGAACATGAACGATACGGAAGGCGTCCGCGTGGAACTGACCAAGGAGTTCAAGGAGAAGCTGGAGCGCAGAACCGGGCTTCCGGTGTACTTCTGGGATGAGAGACTGACTACCGTAGCAGCGGACAAGACAATGATGGAAGCGGGAATCCGCCGTGAGAACCGCAAGGATTACGTGGACATGATCGCAGCTACCCTGATCTTACAGGGATACCTGGACCGCAGGAACAATGAGAAGAAAAAGGAATCGGAATGAGTAAATTGGAAAAGATCACATTTCGTCCGGAGGGCGAAGAACCTGTAGAATTTTATGTACTGGAACAGACCAGGATCGGTGGACACAATTACATCCTGGTGACTGATGTGGAAGAGGGCGACGGAGATGCCCTGATCCTGAAGGATATGTCTCAGGATGGTGAAGAAGAGAGCATTTATGATGTAGTCTCTGACGATGAAGAACTGGAAGCAGTATCCGGAGTATTTGCGGATATGCTGGAAGACATAGATCTGGTCTAACAATTCAGCTATGAGCAAAGGAAGTCACGAAGTGCCGGAAAGCGCGACAGCGCGGCTTTGTGAATGGCACGGGTTGAATTGTGCGGTTGATTTAGATAAATACAGACAGTCTCAGGAGTGGGATGGTCTTATATTTATATATGATTTGTATGATTGGCAGAGAGGGATATCGGATGCTTTGCCGGTTTCAACATATAATGGTTTTATGCTAAAAGTGACAGGGAATACACGATGGGCATGAGAAGTGCCGTTATTTTGATGGAATCGTAAGATCTGGAATGCCTGATCCCACGGGAGTTTTCGAGAAGAGAGCCGAGGGAACAGGCGGGCAATCACAGATCTTTGTTTGCAGAGCATACCAGTCCGTTCTAACGCCGGAATACATACACGAAGCAAGATGTATAGACGTATAGAATTTGGAGGTAATTTCGTTGAAAAAGAAAAAAGAGAATAGTAGCGTTTCAGGCCTGAAGATCATTCCTTTAGGAGGCCTGGAACAGATTGGTATGAACATTACTGCCTTCCAGTATGAGGACAGTATTATTGTGGTGGACTGCGGTCTGTCTTTCCCTGCGGATGACATGTTGGGAATCGATCTGGTCATTCCGGATGTAACCTACCTGAAGGATAACATCGACAAGGTAAAAGGTTTCGTCATCACCCACGGACATGAGGACCATATCGGAGCACTGCCCTATGTACTGCGGGATATTAATGTGCCTATTTACGCAACCCGCCTGACCATGGGTATTATTGAGAACAAGCTGACCGAGCACAATCTCATGAAGAAGACCAAACGTAAAGTGGTGAAGTTCGGACAGTCCATTAATCTGGGTGATTTCCGCGTGGAATTTATCAAGACAAACCACAGCATTGTAGATGCCGCAGCACTGGCAATTTATTCTCCTGCCGGTATCGTGGTGCACACCGGAGACTTCAAGGTGGACTACACACCGGTATACGGTGATGCCATTGACTTACAGCGTTTTGCCGAGATCGGTAAAAAGGGTGTACTGGCACTGATGTGCGACTCCACCAACGCAGAGCGTCCCGGTTTTACTCCTTCCGAGAAGACTGTGGGTAAGACTTTTGATACTTTATTTGAGGAACATAAGAATACCAGGATCTTCGTGGCAACGTTTGCATCCAATGTAGACCGTGTGCAGCAGATCATCAATACTGCATATAAATTTGGTCGTAAAGTGGCTGTGGAAGGCAGAAGCATGGTGAATATTCTGGATACTGCCATCAAGCTGGAATGCATTAATATTCCGGAAAATACACTGGTGGATCTGGATCAGATGAAAAATTATCCCGATGAGCAGCAGGTCATCATCACCACCGGAAGCCAGGGCGAGAGTATGGCAGCCCTGTCCCGTATGGCAAACAACATGCACCGCAAGATCACCATCGGCGCCGGGGATACCGTAATTTTCTCCTCGAACCCCATTCCGGGCAATGAGAAGTCCGTAACGAAGATCATTAACGAACTGTTACGTAAGGGCGCAGATGTTATTTTCCAGGATGCCCATGTATCCGGACATGCCTGCCAGGAAGAGATCAAACTGATCTATACCCTGATCCATCCGAAGTATGCAGTTCCTGTCCATGGTGAATACAAGCATCTGAAAGCACAGGCGAAGATCGCAGAGAACCTTGGCATCAGCAAGGACAATATTTTCATCCTGTCCTCCGGCGATGTACTGGAAGTCAGCGAGGAGCAGGCAAAGGTCAGCGGCAGAGTACCCGTAGGCGCGATCCTCGTAGACGGTCTGGGTGTCGGTGATGTCGGAAATGTAGTACTGAGAGATAGACAGCATCTGGCAGAAGATGGTATTATGATCGTGGTTATGAGTCTGGACAGAGCCAGCGGTGAACTGGTAGCCGGTCCCGATATCGTGTCCAGAGGTTTTGTATATGTGAAGGAATCCGACGAACTGATCGAGGAAGCAAGACGTACCGTGGATGATGCGCTGCAGGCATGCCTGGATAAGGGAATCACGGATTGGGGCAAACTGAAGACTACTACCAAGGATGTCCTCGGTGATTATGTATGGAAGAAGACCAAGAGACGTCCCATGATCCTTCCGATCATTATGGAAGTGTAATATTAGCGATTGCTGGAAAGGTCGTAAGCAGATGAAGATTACAGCGGACGAAAATGTGAACGAGGCAGTGAAACAACTGATCGGCGCAATCCGGAACACGGACGCCTATCTGGAATATCAGAGGCAATTGGCGCGTGTCAAAGAGCAGCCGGAGCTGAAGCGGCAGATCGATGATTTCCGGACCAGAAACTTTGAACTGCAGACCAGTAAGGACACCAATTTTGACAAGATCGATCAGTTCACCAGAGAGAATGAAGCGTTCCGTGAGAATCCGCTGGTATCTGATTTTCTGGCGGCGGAGCTTGCTTTCTGCCGTATGATGCAGGAGATCGGTCTCTATGTTACCGATCAGATGAGGTTCGAGTAGTTCCAGTAGGAAAGGACAACAACATGAAAGCAGCTAATTTAGCAGGCGCCGTTTTGGGCGCAATTTTAAAAGTGGTGTTTGTGGTGATCGTAGTATATATGGTATATACTGGTGTATCCAAATGTTATGATTACGGATATCGTATTTTCACAGAGCCGGCAGTTTCCTCCGGAGAAGGCCATAAGGTTACGGTGACGCTGACCTCCGATATGTCTGCTACGGAGATTGGTACAGTTATGCAGGAAAAAGGGCTGGTAAGAGATGCGAAATTGTTTGCATTACAGTATCTGCTGTCAGAATACAAAAAAGAATGGAAGCCCGGTACCTATGAACTAAGCACCGCCATGACCGCAGAAGAGATGATGGAAGTCATGGCAGGACAAACGGAAACCAGCACGGAGGAGAGCGTAGAGACGATCGACAACGGCAGTGCGGTGACCGGAGATACACAACAGGAGACCGTTGTACAGTAGGGTGCTATATGCCAGTGGCACATGTTTAGCACGGAGCAATCCGTAAGTATCAAAGGCAGGGGTGCCCCCGACATCATTATATGAAATGAGGATAGTATGATCATAGACGAAAGAATGTCCGCATTTATTGATTCCCTGGACAGCGGGAATCCTGCATGGCTGAATGAGATTGAGAAATATGCACTGGACACACAGGTCCCTATCATACGCAGATCCATGCAGAGTCTGTTAAAATTTTTGCTGAGATTCACAAAGCCGAAGAGCATCCTGGAAGTCGGGACTGCGATCGGCTTTTCTGCGTTACTGATGAGTGAATATGCGCCTAAAGATTGCCACATCACCACCATAGAAAAATATGAGAAAAGGATCCCTATTGCGAAAGAAAACTTTCGGAAGACGGGACGGGAAGACCGGATCACATTGTTAGAGGGAGATGCCACAGAGATTCTAAAAGGACTGGACGGCACATATGACATCATTTTCATGGATGCGGCAAAGGGGCAGTATATTAATTTCCTGCCGGATATTTTACGGCTGCTGCCTTCCGGAGGCCTGCTGATCTCTGATAATGTATTGCAGGACGGAGACATCATAGAATCCCGCTTCGCCGTCACCAGACGCAACCGCACCATCCACGCGAGAATGCGGGAATACCTGTATGAATTAAAACACCATCCGGAACTGGAGACCGTGATACTGCCGGTGGGGGATGGCGTGACGCTGAGTACGAAGAAATAAGGAGAAAGAAAATGACTTATAAAAAACCGGAACTTTTGATTCCTGCCAGCAGTCTGGAAGTATTGAAGACTGCAGTAATGTTCGGAGCAGATGCAGTATATATCGGAGGAGAAGCATTCGGACTGCGGGCCAAAGCGAAGAATTTCAGCAGTGAGGAAATGGCAGAGGGTGTGGCATTTGCCCATGCGCATGGCGTGAAAGTCTATGTGACCGCCAATATTCTGGCACACAACTATGATCTTGACGGTGCCAGAAAATATTTTGCCGAGCTGCGGGATATGAAACCGGAACAGCCGGACGCACTGATCATTTCTGATCCCGGAATGTTCATGATCGCCAAGGAAGTATGGCCCCAGGTGGAGGTGCATATTTCGACACAGGCGAATAACACGAATTACGAAACCTATCTGTTCTGGTGGAAACTGGGAGCTAAAAGAGTAGTATCTGCCAGAGAACTTTCCCTGGTAGAAATCAAAGGAATTCGAGAAAAAATCCCTGCGGAGATGGAAATTGAGAGCTTTGTCCATGGGGCAATGTGCATTTCCTATTCAGGCAGATGCCTGCTGAGCAATTTCTTCACCGGAAGAGATGCCAACAGAGGTGCCTGCACCCATCCCTGCCGATGGAAATATGCGGTGGTGGAAGAGACAAGACCCGGAGAATACCTGCCGGTCTATGAGAACGAGAGGGGAACCTATATTTTCAACTCCAAGGATCTGTGCATGATCGAACATATTCCGGAGCTGGTGGAGGCGGGAATCGACAGCCTGAAGATCGAAGGCCGTATGAAGACGGCACTGTATGTGGCTACCGTTGCCAGAACTTATCGGAAGGCTATTGATGACTATTTTGCCGATCCGGATCTGTATGAGAAAAATATGGACTGGTATAAGGCGGAAATTTCCAAATGTACTTACAGACAGTTTACGACAGGATTCTATTTCGGCAAGCCGGATGAGAACACCCAGATCTATGATAACAACACTTATGTCAATGAGTACATTTACCTGGGAATTGTGGAAGCGGTAAAAGATTCCCTGTGCCGGATCGAACAGCGGAACAAGTTCTGCGTGGGAGACTCCATAGAGATCATGAAGCCGGACGGCACCAACGTACCGGTCACTGTGGAAGCCATGTACACTGAAGATGGGGAAAGTGTGGACAGCGCGCCCCATCCTAAGCAGGTGTTGTGGATAAAGCTGTCAGAGACACCCGAGAAGTTCGATCTGCTGCGCCAGAGAAACGACGAATGAGAAAAGCCGACCGGAGGTGACACTTTATGAAGAAAAGTGCCCAAATTCATAAAGCATTGACCATTTTTGCCTATACAGTAATGCTGACAGGAATGACGCTTCTGCTCGCCGTGGTATTCCGATATCCGCAGAATCACCTGATTTCCCGGCAGATGATACCGGGGGTGGGCATATGTGTCATCGCCTTATTGGCGGCAGGTGCGTTATGGAATAAGATATATTCCCTGATCGGGAAAAGGACGCCGATATATCTGCTTGCCCTGGCAATCTTCGGTGTGCTGTTATACATAACATCTCTGAGCCGGCAGGGGAATGAGAACACTTTGGTGGACTACACTTACGTGTACCGGGATGCCATGAACCTGGCGACCGGCGGAACTCTGGAATATACGGATTATTTTGTGACGTATTCCAATAATCTGAAACCGATGCTTTTACTTTCCGTATGGTTCCGGGTGGCGGTCTTACTTGGAATTCCTGCGTTTCATTTCGTATTGCTGCGAAATGTACTGTTGGTACTGCTGGTGGTATGGGCATGCGGATATCTGACGGAGCAAAATGAGGACTGCAGATGGAGATTTCCCATACTGCTTACCTTTGCGTTCCTGCTTCCGCTATGGGATATGGTTTCAGTGTTTTATACAGATTCCATGAGCTTCGGGCTGGGAATCCTGACTTTGGCTCTTCTGAAAAAAGCCGGAAGCACCAAGACAAACAAGGGAAAAATACTGTGGTCAGTGCTTGCCGGAGCGGTAACGATACTGGCGATTATCTGGAAGATCACGGCGATCATTCCGCTGATCGCCGGTGCCATGATTCTGTTGTGGCAGAGAGAAAAAGCAGACCGGCGGGTGATCATGCAGTATGCAGCAGCTGCGATTGTGTTTGGCGTGGGACTGCAGCTGTGGGCAAATACATATGACGTTACGCGGAAAGCAGCAGTTACAGCGAATCCGGTGATCAGCTGGGTGGCATTGGGAATGAAGGAAGACGGCTCCTGGACTAATAACACGGAACTGGTGGAGCAGATGTATCAATTTTCCACCAAAGAAGAAAAACAGCAATACTGCGTGGAATATATCCGGGAGAATAAAGCAGATTTTTTCAATGCGGAGCATCTGAGAAAAAAGGCAAGCTATAATTTTGCAAACGGCAATCTGGGTGCCAGTGCCTTCCTGAATGTGGAGCAGAACGACCAAACCCTGATCTGGGAAATGTTTTCTCCCTGGGGCAGTTATTACTGGAGAACCAGCCAGCTCTGCTATTGTTATCTGGTGTCCGTGTATGTACTTTTGTGGATCGGAATGCTTTTCAGCCTTAGAAATGTTATCAGAGGACGGAATCCCCCGTTGCTATTGATGATATGCCAGTTGAACTTTATCGGAATTGCAGTATTTCTGATGCTCTGGGAAGCCAGCGGCAGGCAGCTGTATAATCAGATGCCCGGAATTCTGTTGGGAGGAGTTCTGAGCATAGATTATTTTTGGAAAAACTTATCGATAAAACCCCGAAAATAATAATTGACCACTATAACGCACATGTTGTACACTGTAATCGATGTAATTCTATAGTATATCGAAGGGAAGCAGGGACATGCGCGAAGAATTAAATGTAGAGGAGCTTTTCGCCAGCAAAGTATTTACTTTGGGTAAAATGAAAGAGAGACTCCCCAAGAGCACTTACAAAGAAGTCAAGAAAGTCATGGATCAGGGAGGAGAACTTTCCCTGGCGACTGCCGATGTGGTGGCAACAGCAATGAAGGACTGGGCGATCGAGAACGGGGCAACCCATTATACTCACTGGTTCCAGCCGTTGACCGGTATCACCGCTGAAAAACACGATGCTTTTGTAACACATCCCGATGAGGATGGCCGTATGATCATGGAATTTTCCGGTAAGGAACTGATCAAGGGCGAGCCTGATGCATCTTCTTTCCCGTCCGGGGGCTTGCGTGCGACTTTTGAGGCAAGAGGTTATACCACATGGGATATTACCTCTCCTGCATTTATCAAAGAGACAGCAACCGGTCCGACGCTTTGTATCCCCACTGCTTTCTGTTCTTATAAGGGCGAAGCTCTGGATAAAAAGACACCGTTGCTTCGTTCCATGGAAGCTTTGAGCAAACAGGCAATCCGCATTGTACGTCTGTTCGGTAATACAGAGGCAACCAAGGTACTGCCTTCCGTCGGTGCAGAGCAGGAATATTTCCTGGTGGATTCTGCCAAGGCGCTGCAGCGTGAAGATATTATTTTCTCCGGACGCACCCTGTTCGGTGCCCCTGCACCTAAGGGTCAGGAGATGGATGACCATTATTTCGGTGTTATCCGTGAGCGTATCGGCGGATTTATGCATGACGTGAATATTGAGCTGTGGAAATTGGGCGTGACTTCCAAGACCCAGCATAATGAGGCAGCTCCCGCACAGCACGAAGTGGCTCCCATCTACGAATCCGCGAATGTGGCAGTGGACCATAACCAGCTGGTAATGGAGACGCTGAAGCGTGTGGCAGGCAAACATGGCCTGCGCTGTATGCTGCATGAGAAGCCTTTTGCCGGAGTGAACGGTTCCGGTAAGCATAACAACTGGTCCATCACCACGGATAACGGAGTGAATCTGTTAGAGCCGGGACAGACCCCGAATGAAAATATTCAGTTTTTGTTAGTGCTGGCATGTATCATGAAGGCAGTAGATACCCATGCGGATCTGCTGCGCCAGAGTGCATCTAATGTAGGCAATGATCACAGACTGGGTGGCTATGAGGCACCTCCTGCCATCATCTCTATTTTCCTGGGTGAGCAGCTGGAGGATGTCGTGTCACAGCTGGTAGAGACCGGTAAAGCGGATAATCTGAAAGAGGGCGGCATGCTCCGTACCGGTGTATCCACGCTTCCTGATTTTGTAAAGGATGCGACGGACAGAAACCGTACTTCACCCTTCGCGTTTACCGGTAATAAATTTGAATTCCGTATGGTGGGAAGTGAGGATTCCATCGGAAGTCCCAACACCACTCTGAATGCCATTGTGGCAGAGGCTTTCTGCGAAGCAGCAGACCGCCTGGAAGGTGCGGAAGATTTCGATATGGCAGTTCATGATCTGATCAAGGAATATATGACCGAGCATCAGAGAATTATTTTCAATGGCAACGGTTATGCCAAGGAATGGGAAGAAGAAGCAGCCAGAAGAGGACTGCCCAACATTCCTTCCATGGTGGCGGCAGTAGACACCCTGACCACCCCCAAGGCGATCCATCTGTTTGAGAAGTTCGGTATTTTCACCGAAGCAGAGCTGCGCTCCCGTGCGGAGGTACTGTATGAGACCTATGCGAAG
This sequence comes from Lachnospiraceae bacterium, assembly GCA_003447295.1. Taxonomy (GTDB): domain Bacteria; phylum Bacillota; class Clostridia; order Lachnospirales; family Lachnospiraceae; genus Acetatifactor; species Acetatifactor hominis. Next base: position 5,536 of record DLZQ01000037.1, on the reverse strand, counting down.
ACCATCAATATCGAGGCGCTGACCATGGTGGATATGGCGAATAAGCAGATCATCCCCGCAGTCATGAAGTACAGCAAGTCTTTGGCGGATGCTGTGATCGCTATCACAGAGGCCGGCGGAGACACGTATGTTCCTACCCGTATGCTGCAGCAGATCACACAGAAGCTGACGGAGATGGAGAAGGCATCCGAGGCACTGTTAGAAGAGGAGAAGAAAGCTTCTGCCATGCCCAGAGGCAAGGAGCAGGCATTCTGCTATCACGATAAAGTCATGGTGGCAATGAACGCTCTGAGAAGACCTGCGGATGAACTGGAGAAGCTGGTGGATAAAAAATACTGGCCGTTCCCGACCTATGCAGATCTGCTGTTTGAAGTATAGAGCGCTTCAAAGGTCGTTTCGGATGCAATAATAAAATTTTTTCAAAAAGGGTATTGCAATCGAAAAAAAACTGTTGTATAGTAATGAACCATAGAGGAGCGATCCTCACAAGTTAATATTTTTCAATGCGAAACGAAGGCGTTTACACTAGGAGTGTAGCGCCTTTTTTGTTGCTATTTGGAGCCACCCGGAAAGCATCGTAGAGACGATTTTGCGAATGGAGGTTCTGAATAGTCAACCCAGGTGTAGTCGCAGGAAGCATGAAAAATAGCAAAAATAAGGAGGAAACGAAGATGAGTGAAGTATTAAATGTGGAAGAAATCTTTGGCAGTAAGGTATTCACTCTGGGTAAGATGAGGGAAAGATTACCCAAGAGCGTCTACAAAGAAGTGAAGAAGATCATTGATCATGGCGGAGAGCTGTCTTTAGCTACCGCAGATGTTGTGGCAAAAGCAATGAAGGACTGGGCGATCGAGAACGGTGCAACACATTATACTCACTGGTTCCAGCCTCTGACCGGTATCACTGCTGAGAAGCATGACGCATTCGTAACTCATCCCGATGAATCAGGTAAGATGATCATGGAGTTCTCCGGCAAGGAACTGATCAAGGGCGAGCCCGATGCATCTTCCTTTCCTTCCGGAGGCTTACGGGCAACTTTTGAGGCAAGAGGCTATACCGCATGGGATATCACATCTCCTGCATTTCTGAAAGAAGATGCAACCGGCGTGATCCTTTGCATTCCCACTGCTTTCTGTTCTTACAAGGGTGAGGCACTGGATAAGAAAACACCCCTGCTTCGTTCCATGGAAGCTGTCAGCACCCAGGCACTGCGTATCGTAAGACTGTTCGGCAATACCGAAGCTACCAAGGTCGTAGCAAGTGTAGGACCGGAGCAGGAATATTTCCTGGTAGACAGAGATAAATACTTAAAGCGTGAAGATCTGATCTTCGCAGGACGCACCCTGTTCGGTGCACCCGCACCCAAGGGACAGGAACTGGAGGATCATTACTTCGGTACCATCCGCGAGAGAATCGGTTCCTTCATGAAGGATCTGAATATTGAGCTGTGGAAGCTGGGCGTAACCGCCAAGACACAGCACAACGAGGTAGCTCCCGCACAGCATGAACTGGCCCCCATTTATGAGACTGCTAACATCGCAGTAGATCATAACCAGCTGGTTATGGAGACGATGAAAAAAGTAGCCGGTCGTCATGGAATGACCTGTCTGCTGCATGAGAAGCCTTTTGCCGGAGTGAACGGCTCCGGTAAACATAACAACTGGTCCCTGGGAACTGATAATGGCGTGAACCTGTTAGATCCCGGTGACACTCCGAACGAGAACATCCAGTTCCTGCTGGTACTGGCATGTATTCTGAAAGCCGTAGATACCCATGCAGATCTGCTTCGTCAGAGTGCATCCGATGTCGGCAACGATCACAGACTGGGAGCTAACGAGGCACCTCCCGCAATCATTTCCGTATTCCTGGGCGAACAGCTGGAGGATGTAGTAAAGCAGCTGGTGGAGACCGGTGATGCAACCCATTCCATTCAGGGTGGTAAGCTTTTAACCGGCGTATCCACACTGCCGGATCTGGATAAGGATGCAACAGATCGTAACAGAACTTCACCGTTTGCTTTTACCGGTAATAAGTTTGAGTTCCGTATGGTAGGTAGTGCAGACTCCATCGCAAGTCCCAACACCACTCTGAATGCTATCGTTGCGGAAGCTTTCTGTGAGGCAGCAGATATTCTGGAGAAGGCAGACGATTTCGATATCGCAGTACATGATCTGATCAAGAAGTACCTGACCGAGCATCAGAGAATCATTTTCAATGGCAACGGTTATTCCGAAGAGTGGGTAGAAGAGGCAGCGAAAAGAGGGCTTCCCAACATTAAGTCTATGGTAGAGGCTTCCGAGACTCTGACCACCGAGAAGTCCATCAAGCTGTTTGAAAAATTCGGTATTTTCACCGAGGCAGAATTAAGATCCCGCGAGGAGATTCTGTACGAAACCTACTCCAAGACCATTAATATTGAAGCTCTGACCATGGTAGATATGGCGAAGAAACAGTATATTCCCGCAGTTATGGAATACACTAAGACTCTGGCTGATACCGTACTGGCTGTTAAGAGTGCAGGTGTCGATGCTACTGTGCAGACCACAGCTCTGAAGAGTATCTCCGAGAAACTGGCAGAGGCACAGACAGCAGAGACTTCACTGGAAGATAAGTTGGCAGAGGCAGCAGGTATCGAAGATCCCAAGAAGCTTGCTTTCTTCTATAAAGATGTGGTACATACCGCAATGGATGACCTGAGAACTCCCGTGGATGAACTGGAGATGATGGTTGACAAGAAAGTATGGCCGGTACCTACCTATGGCGATCTGATCTTTGAAGTATAAAAAAATACTATAATACATTTCTCTCATTGTGTTGAACAGAACGAGGCTTATTGCATTGACAGTAAGCTTCGTTTTTTGTAGTTCGCCTTGTGGCGCACGCATCTGACAGGAAAGCTGTTCGGAGGCCGTTTGCTGATTGCTATCAAAAAAATCCTATGTTATGATAACAGCATGATGAAAAACAAAAAATTTTGGAAAACTATTTGCGTTCTAGCAATAATTGCATATACGTTAAAAAATCTGTTGATCGGAACAGATACAGATGAAGGGTACGGTATCATGGTGGGATACCGGCTTGCCATGGGCGACCGGCTGCTATTGGAGATGTGGGAACCTCATCAGACGTCTGCTATTTTTACGGCATTGTTTATCGGACCGTTTGTACGTCTGACCGGCGGCGTGAATTACCTGAATCTGTTTTTAAGAGTGGTATTTTTCCCGATTCAGGCAGGGGTCAGTGTCTTCCTATATAAAACAATCAGAAAGACTGCACCTCGGGTGGATGCGTCCGTAGCTGCCCTGATGGGGCTGTTGTATTATGTGACAACGCCAAAATCTGTTTTTATTCCTGAGTATTCTAACTTTCACAACTGGTTTTTTGCGCTGATGGTGCTGTGTCTTTTGAGATATTTTGGAACAAAAGATTCTGAGGGCAGCCGGGTGGAAGGAAAACTTAGCTATCTGGTATTTGCGGGAATTTTTATGACCTGTGACGTGCTGGCGTATCCCAGTATGGTGCTGGTGTTTCTATGTTGCATGGGCTTCCTGCTTTTGCGTAAGTCAAAGCGGAAGGTGAGAGAGGTTTTAGCGTATGCGCTGCCCTGTGTATTGAGTGCGGGGACGATGCTTGGGTATCTGCTGACCTATATGACGCCACAGATCATGATGCAGATGATAGGAGAGATTCTGGGAGAAGGATCCCACCAGACATCGACAGCAGATAAATTGCTGTTGTGGTTCGGAAGCCTGGGAAAGGTGCTGGCAATTCTCCTGGCAGCGTTGCTTATTGCGGAACTGATTCGATGGATTGTAGAGAACAAGATGAAAAAGCAGCTCCCGGAACTGCTCCGTCAGCCGGGAATGCTATTTTTCCTGATTGCATTCGTGGTTCAGATCGGATTCTGGCTGTTCAGTTCCTTTAATGCCATCTATCCACAGCTTCTTCTGATGGCGTTATCTTTGGAGGGTATATACATTTATCTTCGGAAGGACCGGTCGGAAACACTTTTCTTCCGATGGATCCTGCTGGTGTTTGTGAATTATTTTGCAGTGCTTTTGCTGTCTAACTGGGAGCCTATGCTGTTAAATACTTATCTGATCATGGGAGCGGAGGCAGGACTGGCAGCCTTAAGCTGCTATTGGCAGAAAACGAGCGCACAGGGGAAAAAGGCGCTGCAGGTTCTGTGCCTGTGCCTGGTATTGGGCAATGCGTTTTCTTATACGTATCTGATTTTGGGATCTCAGGAATACCATGCGTCCGTAATTCGTAATGTGCGGGGGATTAACAGAAAAGGTCTGCGGGCGGGTATTCTCACAGACTATATGACGGCATACCGCTACAACAATAATATGGAAATATGGCAGGAGGCGGTGCCGGACGGCAGCACAGTACTCTATGTGGGACCCTCCCAGTTCTATTGCATGTTGGGAGAACATACCCAGGCTTCTCCCGATACCATCTGCTCCATGATCTATGATGAGCGGCTGTTGGATTACTGGAAACTCCATCCGGAACGTTATCCGGATGTGGTAGTGTTTGAAAGCAGCTATGGTGATATCCGGCAGGAAGGCGATAACTTTATCTGGCACTGGCTGATGGAAGATTTTCAGCCGTCGGAGAGAAAAGATTATCCCTATATCGCAGTGTTTACCAGGTGATTTTACAGAAATTGTTTTAATTTCATATACTTTTTTTAAAATTTTTTAAATTAGGTATTGCAAAATAGAAACAGATAGTGTATACTTCATCA
>DLZQ01000037.1:386-664 GCA_003447295.1 Lachnospiraceae bacterium | reverse complement strand
AGGAAGGATTACCCCTATATCACGGTGTTTATGCGATGATTTTACGGAAATTGTTCCAATTTCATATATTTTTTTAAATTTTTTTTAAATTAGGTATTGCAAAAAAGGAACAGATAGTGTATACTTCATCAAGTAAACGACATAGGGCTATCGCCAAACGGTAAGGCAACGGACTCTGACTCCGTCATTTCAAGGTTCGAATCCTTGTAGCCCTGCGAAGCAGGGGTTGACCTGCGAATAGGAACCTCAGTAGAGAAATCTACTGAGGTTTTTTGTTG
>DLZQ01000037.1:0-278 GCA_003447295.1 Lachnospiraceae bacterium | reverse complement strand
AACAGATAGTGTATACTTCATCAAGTAAACGACATAGGGCTATCGCCAAACGGTAAGGCAACGGACTCTGACTCCGTCATTTCAAGGTTCGAATCCTTGTAGCCCTGCGAAGCAGGGGTTGACCTGCGAAGGAAACCTCAGTAGAGAAATCTACTGAGGTTTTTTTAATGCAATATTACTTAACTTGAGAGTTAATTAAGAAATGCTATCGAATCCCCGTAGCCCGCATTGGGGCTACTGTTTTCCTCTAAAACGGCCTTAAACTAATGAAAATGGTG
>DLZQ01000039.1:22702-79996 GCA_003447295.1 Lachnospiraceae bacterium | reverse complement strand
CAAAAATAATTCAAACAGAAGTTACTTTTGCAACACGGAAGTTAAATTTGCTATTTACCAGCTTATAGTGGTAAAGGTAGAAAAAGTAATAAACATGTAGAAAAATGTTAAAAAATCAAAAACATTCATGTAATATAATGCAAAATTAGCATCAAAAACATTTGATTTTTACACGAATTTGGATTATGCTATACTCAGAAGCTTTATGGAGGACGAAGGATGTATAGAAAGATTATGGACTTCTTAGAAACGTGGAAAGAAAGTGAACATCGTAAACCCCTTATTTTGCAAGGGGCAAGACAGGTGGGAAAAACCTACTCCATTTTAGAGTTCGGGCGAACCCACTATGAGAATGTGGCATATTTCAATTTTGAAACAGATCCTAAATTGAATGAAACTTTTGAAGAAAACATCAGTCCTGATTATCTGATCCCCATTTTGTCTCATATTGCGGGTCAGACCATCGTAAAAGAAAAAACGCTGATTGTATTTGATGAGGTGCAGCTTTGCGAAAGGGCTCTGACTTCTCTGAAATATTTTAACGAGAGCGCTCCGGACTATCATATCATTGTTGCGGGCAGCCTGTTAGGTGTGGCTGTCAACAGAGAAAAGTTCTCATTCCCTGTGGGCAAGGTGGATATGAAAAACCTGTATCCCATGGATATGGAGGAATTTATGATCGCTATGGGCGAGGGAGATCTTGTGAAGCAGATCAAAAGGTGTTTTGCAACAGATCAGCCGATGCCGGCGGCACTCCACGATGCGGCTATGCAGCTTTACCGGCAGTATCTTGTAGTAGGCGGGATGCCGGAGTGTGTGATGCAGTTTGCCCAGACAAGGAACTATATCCTGATCCGCCATATACAGGATACCATTCTTACAAGTTATCTCAACGACATGAGTAAGTATAATAATCTGAATGAAATCAAGAAGACCAGGCTAGCCTATGACAATATTACCGTTCAGCTTTCGAAGAAAAATACGCGTTTTCAGTATAAGCTGATGAAAAAAGGAGGGCGGGCGTCTGAATTTGAGAATGCCATAGAATGGCTCTGCCTGTCCGGAATCGTATCACAGGTCTATAAGGTAGAGCAGATTAAAAAGCCTTTGGAAAATTATCGTGATATTGACGCTTTCAAGATATATGTTTCGGATTTGGGGCTGCTTTGTGCCAAGAAGGATCTGGCGGCCAATGATATTCTGTATATGGTTGAGGAATTGAACGATTTTAAGGGCGGTATGACGGAGAATTATGTCAATGTACAGCTCTCCATCAATGGTTACAATACTTACTATTGGGAGTCTGAGCGTGGTGCGGAGATAGATTTTGTTATTCAGCGTGACGGGCAGCTGATCCCGATTGAAGTGAAATCTTCCGACAATACCAGAGCAAAGAGTTTAAAGGTCTACATGGATACCTATAAGCCTGCATATGCCATCAAACTCTCTGCAAAAAACTTCGCAATTGAAGACAACAAAAAGATAGTACCGCTCTATGCAGCGTTTTGCATCTGAATACGACAGGTGAAGTAAAAATAATTTTTATTCTGTTCTTTTGGCGGATAGTATTTTCTGGGGGTGCAACCCGTCCTCTACGGTCGATTCATGACATATTTGGGTCGATTCATAGTATTTGCAATAATTGACAAAATGAACTAAATTTTTCAAGCAATTTAATAAATATAGCAAAAAATGTAAAATAATAGCTTGTATCAATTTCGGGATGCATGGTAGAATATAAATATTCGAGAAAGAATTTCTGGATATTTTACAGAGAAACAGGGGAGCAAAAAAGTGGCTGAGATTGCATTACGTGAATTGATAGACGAAAAGCGCCTGCAGCATCTGCAGAACGAGTTCTGCAAAGTGACGGGAGTGATGGCTGTCTGCGTGGACAAGGAAGGCAGAGCCATAACAGAGCCCTACATCGATAAGTCTCTGATACGACCGGATGGGGAAGATCCGATCGTAGGGGAGTATCGAAGAAAAGCGGCGCAGGCGTTGGACAGAGTACAGGAAGGATCCCTTGAGGAACAGGTGGTGGAAGAGCTGCCGGACGGTGGACATGTGGCAGCAGTTGCTGTCAGAGTGGAGAACACCATCATTCTATACTGGCAGGTATATGATCTGAAGAAGCTTGACACCATATCTTTTTACCAGATCCTGGATCTGCTGAGGGATACCAGTGCGGATATTTACAGAGACCGTATGTCCTGCTTCAGCGCGGAAGCCGAGAGCAGAAGGAGCAGGTATGCGGAGGAAGAGATGAGTCGCAATCTCCATACGATAGAGGCGACTACGGAGATCGTTCAGCTCTTAGACAGTGATGAACAGATCGAACTGACCATGAACCGATGGCTGAAGATTCTGGCACAGCACATTCAGGTAGACAGTGCAGAGATTTTTCAGCTGCAGGCAGACACGGATACGATGGATGTAGCCGTAGAATGGCTGGCACCGGGACAGATCTCTTATTTTGACAAGACCAGTGGGATTTTCGTGAATTCTTTTCTCCATACAGAGAAGCCACTGGTGGTATCTACGGACAGCGTGGGTAAGGCGGACTCTGAGGAAATTGAAAAGATAGGCATGAAAGCCGTGATGATTTTTCCTATCCTGAAGCAGGAGAGCGGCAATATGATGCTGTCTCTGAACCATAGGCGGCAGGCACATGTATGGAGCATGTCGGAGATCAAGTTCACCTCGGACGCGGTGAAGATCTTACAGAGTATCCTGACCAGACGAATCCAGAAACATTCCCTGGCAGGTTCCTATGCGGCGCTGGAAGAGATACTGGACAATGTGGGCTGTGCCATCTACGTAACGGATCAGAACACGGGCAGGATGCTGTTCGCCAACCAGATATTGAAGAATACGTTTGCCAAGGAACTGATGGACCATAATTTTGATGCTCTGTTACAGTCCAGCGTCCGCAAGGACAAGAACCGTACCGTGAGTGTTGTGTACCATGCCGAGAAGGAGACCTGGTATGATCTGCTGTGCAAGGAGATCGCCTGGGTAGACGGTAAAAAAGCCAACCTGTACTCTCTGTATGATATTACGGATAAAAAGCTGTACCAGCGCCGGATCGAGCAGCAGGCGTACACAGATTTCCTGACGGGACTGTACAACCGTATGTGCTGTGAAAGGGATCTGGCGAGACAGATCGATCAGGCGAAGAAGACCGGCGGAACCGGTGCTCTGCTGTATCTGGATCTGGATGATTTCAAGCATATTAATGATGGACTTGGTCACCAGTACGGTGATGTGCTGTTGAAATCCATCTCCCATGCATTAAAACGGATCAACGGTATTGAGAACACCTGCTACCGTATGGGCGGCGATGAATTCGTTATTGTGATCCCTCCGGAAAGCTATCCCCGGTTTGGAAATATCGTGGAAGATATTAAAAAGATCTTCAGCAAGCCCTGGTTTTTGAAGGATGCAGATTATTACTGTACTATGAGTATGGGTATCGTCACCTTCCCGGATGCCGGAGATTCCGTGACAGATCTGATCAAAAAAGCGGATATTGCCATGTATGAGGCGAAAAAGACCGGTAAAAACCGTGTAGAAACGTATCGGGAAGGCAATGATTCTGTATCGGGACGCCGTCTGGACATGGAGAAGAACATGCGTGATGCCACGGTGGAGGGCTACCGGGAGTTCGAGGTCTATTACCAGCCGATCATCGATATTCAGGGTGGAAAGGATGTCTGCGCCGGTGCGGAGGCACTGATCCGCTGGAACAGCGCGAAACTGGGTTTCATCTCTCCGGCGGAATTTATTCCCCTGGCAGAGTATCTGGGACTGATCAATCCCATCGGCAATTATGTGCTGACGGAGGCCTGCACCCGCTGCAAGCACTGGAACGATACCGGATATCCGGATTATAAAGTAAATGTCAACCTCTCCGTGGTACAGCTCTTACAGCCGGACATCGTGGAGACGATAGAAAAGGCATTACAGGACACCGGTCTGTCTCCGAAGAATCTGACATTGGAGGTAACAGAGAGCCTTGCCATTAACGATATGGAGCGTATGAAGGAGATCCTGAACCGGATCAAGGCACTGGGCGTCTCTCTGGCACTGGATGATTTTGGAACCGGTTACTCTTCCCTGAATCATATCCGTGAGATCCCCATCGATGTCATCAAGGTAGACCAGAGCTTCGTCAAGGATCTGGCGGGAGATGCTTACTCTCAGTCCTTTATCAAGATGGTGGCAGAGCTGGCGCAGACCATTGGAGTCAGTATCTGCGTGGAAGGTATCGAGACCCCGGAGCAGTTCAAGGTACTGCAGGGCATGAAGGTCAAATACATTCAGGGATATTATTTTGACCGTCCTTTGGAGAGGCATGCATTTGAGGCGAAATATGTGAAGTAACAGTTCAGCCATAGAATAGCAAATGCGACGATCGGGTGCTTGCACACGGAGCGGCACTTTTGCTATTCTATGAGCGGAGCGCCCAAAACATGAATAAAAGATGAGCTGCATAGCAGCGACGGCTGCGCAGCAGACGCTTTTATGAAGGCTTTGGAGCAGAACTGTTACGGAAGTAACAAAATTATCAAAATCCCTCTTGTCAAGTATCGGGGAACCATGCTACTATTGATATAGCTACACGACTGGCGGAACGCAGCCTGCTGCAGTGGAGATACCCACAGGGAGTGTAGAATAGTGAAAGCCGACCGCCTGGGCACCGTCTATTTGTGGTGCTTAGGCGGATTTTTATTTTAAAGGATAAACGGAGGAAAACTATGTTACAACTGGAACAGGAACTGAAAAGTAATGCTTATCCCGGCAGAGGTATCGTGATCGGACGCTCTGCGAACGGTAAATATGCCGTAACCGCGTATTTTATTATGGGAAGAAGTGCCAACAGCCGCAATCGTGTGTTCGTGACAGAGGGAGAGGGAATCCGTACCCAGGCTTTCGACCCTTCCAAGTTAGAAGATCCCAGTCTGATCATCTATGCGCCGGTACGTGTCCTGGGCAACAAGACCATCGTGACCAACGGCGATCAGACCGATACCATCTACGAGGGAATGGACAAACAGTTAACCTTTGAACAGTCCCTGCGCAGCAGAGAATTCGAGCCGGACGGACCGAACTACACACCGAGAATTTCCGGTATCATGCACATTGAGAACGGCAAGTACAATTACGCTATGTCCATTTTGAAGAGTGACAACGGCAACCCCGATTCCTGCCTGCGTTTTACTTATGCTTACGAGAATCCGCTTTCCGGAGAGGGACGATTCATTCATACTTATATGCATGACGGCAATCCGCTGCCCAGCTTCCAGGGGGAGCCGAAGTTAGTGGAGATCCCCGATGACATGGATGCATTTACCGATATGCTGTGGAACAGCTTAAATGAGGACAACAAGGTCTCCCTGTTCGTTCGTTTCATCGACATCGAGACCGGTAAATACGAGACTAAGATTGTGAACAAGAATGTGTAAGGTTCTGAATAGTGAATATCGTAGATAGGAGAAAAATAAGATGAACGAGATTCAGTTAAAATACGGATGCAACCCGAACCAGAAGCCTTCCAGGATCTTCATGGAAGACGGAAGTGATCTGCCTGTTACCGTACTGAACGGCAAACCCGGATATATTAATTTCCTGGATGCTTTCAACGGCTGGCAGCTGGTAAAAGAACTGAAGGAAGCTACGGGACTTCCCGCAGCCACTTCTTTTAAGCATGTATCTCCCGCCGGTGCTGCGGTAGGACTTCCCTTGAGCGATACCCTGGCGAAGATCTACTGGGTGGATGATCTTGGAGAGCTGTCTCCTCTGGCATGTGCTTATGCAAGAGCACGTGGCGCAGACAGAATGTCCTCCTTCGGTGACTTTATCGCATTGTCCGATGTCTGTGATGCAGATACCGCCCGTCTGATCAAGCGAGAGGTATCCGACGGTGTCATCGCTCCCGGCTATACCGATGAGGCACTGGAGCTGTTAAAGCAGAAGAAAAAGGGTGCTTACAACATCATCCAGATCGATCCTTCCTACCAGCCCGCTCCCATCGAGCACAAGCAGGTATACGGTATCACCTTTGAGCAGGGACGTAACGAACTGGATATCAACGGTGATCTGCTGTCCAATATCGTGACGGTGAACAAGGAGATCCCGGAGAGTGCTCTGATCGATATGAAGATCGCACTGATCACCTTAAAATATACCCAGTCCAATTCCGTATGCTATGTCAAGGACGGTCAGGCTATCGGCATCGGTGCGGGCCAGCAGTCCCGTATCCACTGCACCAGACTGGCCGGCAGCAAGGCAGACAACTGGTTTTTACGTCAGTCTCCCCAGGTACTGGGTCTGCAGTTCGTAGACAGCTTAGGAAGAGCCAACCGTGACAATGCCATTGATGTCTACATGGGCGATGAGTACATGGATGTGCTGGCAGACGGCACCTGGGAAGGCATCTTCAAGGTAAAACCTCCCGTATTTACCAGAGAGGAAAAGAGAGCATGGCTTGACAAAATGCAGGATGTGACTCTGGGAAGCGATGCATTCTTCCCCTTCTCCGATAATATCGAGAGAGCTCATAAGAGTGGTGTAAAATACATCGCACAGCCCGGTGGATCCGTGCGTGATGCAGATGTTATTGCATGCTGCGATAAATATAACATGGTGATGGCGTTTACAGGCATCCGTCTGTTCCACCATTAAGACAGATATTTGCGGGCAGGACTGTAACAGGACCTGCCTGTAACTATTCAGAGCCTTGAAAAGGCGATTTTGCGAATGGGGTTCTGAATAGTTTTTATAAGGAAGATGAGGAAAGCGTAGTTATGGACAGACGAGGGGAAGAGAAAAGCAGAGAAATGATGCTGGATGAATTATTGGGATATGACCGTGTGACGATCCAGTGTCACGATAATCCGGATGCGGATGCGATAGCGTCCGGGTTTGGATTGTATTGTTTTTTCCGAGATCAGGGAAAAGATGTGAGACTGCTGTATGCCGGGAAAAACAAAGTGAGAAAGGCCAACCTGACGCTGATGGTGGAAAAGCTTGGAATTCCGCTGAAATATCTGGCGCATCCCGGAGAGGAGCCGGTGGACGGACTTCTGATCACAGTGGACTGTCAATACGGTGCCGGCAATGTGACCGTAATCCCGGCAGAGGAGATCGCAGTGATCGATCATCATCCTCTGGAAGTGATCTGTACGGAGAAAATGCGATTACAACCGAATCTTGGTAGCTGTGCGACTCTGGTATGGACCATGCTTCAGGAGATGCATTATCTGGTGGAGAAAAATAAAGATCTGGGGACCGCTTTGTATTATGGGCTGTTCATGGATACCAATCAGTTCTCGGAGCTGTCCAATCCGGTGGATATGGATATGCGCGAGAGCCTGAACTTTGACAAGAATCTGATATCATTGTTCCGCAATTCCAATATTTCCCTAAAGGAGCTGGAGATTGCAGGAGTGGCGCTGTTACGCTGCAATTACAATGACGATTACCAGTTCGCTGTGATCCATTCCCAGCCTTGTGACCCTAACGTGCTGGGACTGATCAGTGATTTCCTGCTCCAGGTGGCAGGAGTGAATACCTGCGTGGTCTACAATGAGGATAGCAGAGGATATAAATTCTCTGTCAGAAGCTGTATCCGGGAGGTTAATGCCAATGAATTGTCGGATTACCTCTCGGAGGGGATCGGCTCCGGCGGCGGCCATGTGGAAAAAGCCGGCGGCTACATCAGCATGAAGCTGTATGAGGAAAAGTATCCAACCCTGCATTCTGAGGCTTATTTCAATAACCGGATGACACATTATTTTGATAACTTTGAGATCGTATATGCGAAAGAACGCAAATTCCCTGTAAAAGAGGGTAAAAAATACCGCAGGCGGAAAGAGCCGATTGCCTGCCTGAGGGCAGCGGATCTGGCAGAGCTTGGAAAGGTGGTATCCATACGTACCGAGGATGGCACGATGGATATCGACACCAGACAGGATATGTATTTCACCCTGGAGCGTACCGGGGAGCTGCATCCGGTCCCGGCCGGGAAATTTCACCGGATCCTGGAAATGTGCGATCTGGCGCTGCCGGAGGAATATTGCAGCCATATGGGATATATCCCGAGAGTCAAGGACGGCAGAGATGGCAGCAATCATCTGCTGACGGAATATGTCCGTATGGGTATGCCTGCGGATGCTTTCTGCATCTATGCCCTCGAGCTGAAGCGGGGAGTAAAGGTATTCCCCATCTGGGATGAGGATACTTATATGACGGGCAGGGCCGGAGATTATCTGGTGGCCAGTGAGGATGATCTGCACAATATGTTCATTGAGCCTGCGCAGAATCTTCTGGATAATTTTGAAGAGATGGCATAAGAATCGCAAAAAAAGGTTTATAAAATTTTCCTTGTGTGGTAAGATTAAGGTTACGAAAATAGTATTAAGTAAACGAAAGGCAAGGATATTACCATGAGCGAACTGGAAAAAGAAATCGTAGATTCCGCAGAAGTGAAGGAATCTAAGAATTTTATAGAGCAGATCATCGACAAGGATCTGGCGGAGGGGGTATACGATACCGTGCACACCCGTTTCCCTCCCGAACCCAACGGATATCTTCACATCGGACATGCCAAGAGTATTCTGCTGAACTATGGTCTGGCTCAGAAATACAACGGCAAATTTAACCTGCGTTTTGATGATACCAACCCCACCAAGGAAAAGTCTGAATTCGTGGAGTCCATCAAGGCAGATGTAAAGTGGCTGGGCGCGGACTGGGAGGACAGACTCTTTTTCGCATCCAACTATTTTGACCAGATGTATGAAGCAGCCGTAAAGCTGATCAAAAAGGGCAAGGCGTATGTCTCTGACTTAAGCGCAGAACAGATCCGTGAATACAGAGGAAGCCTGACCGAGCCCGGCAAGGAGGATCCCGGCAGCGTAAGAAGCGTAGAAGAGAATCTGGCACTGTTCGAGGATATGAAGGCCGGAAAGTATGAGGACGGCGCCAAGGTACTGCGTGCCCGCATCGATATGGCATCTCCCAATATCAACATGCGAGATCCCGTTATCTACCGTGTGGCACATATGTCTCACCAGAATACCGGAGACAAGTGGTGCATCTATCCGATGTATGATTTCGCACATCCCATCGAGGATGCCATTGAAGGCGTGACCCACTCTATCTGTACTTTGGAGTTCGAGGATCACAGACCCTTATATGACTGGGTGGTAAGAGAGCTGGAATACCCTCATCCTCCCAAGCAGATTGAGTTTGCCAAGCTGTACCTGACCAACGTGGTGACTGGTAAGCGTTATATCAAGAAGCTGGTAGAGCAGGGTATCGTGGACGGCTGGGATGATCCCAGACTGGTATCCATCGCAGCACTGCGCAGAAGAGGCTTCACACCGGAATCTATCAAGAAGTTCGTAGAGCTGTGTGGTATCTCCAAGGCACAGTCTTCCGCAGATTATGCGATGTTAGAGTACTGTATCCGTGAGGATCTGAAGACAAAGGCACCCCGTATGATGGCAATCCTGGATCCCGTGAAGCTGGTCATTGACAATTATCCCGAAGGACAGACCGAGATGCTGCCTGTAGTCAACAATCCGGAGAATGAAGCACTGGGAAGCCGTGAGGTTCCTTTCGGTAAGGAGTTATATATCGAGAGAGACGATTTCATGGAAGAGCCTCCCAAGAAGTATTTCCGTATGTTCCCGGGCAACGAAGTGCGCCTGATGAATGCTTATTTCGTAAAGTGCACCGGTTGTGTCAAGGATGAAAACGGTAAGGTTGTGGAAGTACATGGTATCTACGATCCGGAGAGCCGCGGCGGCAACAGCCCGGACGGTCGTAAGGTTAAGGGAACGATCCACTGGGTAAGTGCAGCTGAATCTGTGAAAGCACAGGTGCGTCTGTATGAGAATATCATCGATGAGGAGAAGGGTGTATACAACGAGGACGGAAGCCTGAATCTGAACCCGAATTCCCTGACCACTCTGACAGAGTGCCGCTTAGAGCCTGCATTTGCAAAGGCACAGGCGTACGACCGCTTCCAGTTCGTGAGACAGGGCTTCTTCTGCGTGGACTGTAAAGACACCAAACCCGGAGAACCGGTATTTAACCGTATCGTATCTCTGAAGAGCTCTTACGTACTGCCTAAGTAAGTTTGGAAAAGGAGAAACATATGTCAGACAAATTGTGCGGGCTGGCCGGACTGGGCCTGGATAACCTGGAGAATATGGATATTTTTGGACAGGAGAAAAAGGAAGAACAGGCAGCGGCCGAGGCACCTAAGATAGAAGAAAAGGACCTGATCTACGACAAGAATTTCACCTGCCCGGTATGCGGAGAAGATTTTCCCGCCAAGATCATGAAGACCGGCAAGGCGAGACTTTTAGGCACGGATCAGGATCTTCGTGCAAAATACGAAGGAATCGATGCGGTAAAATATGATGTGATCCTGTGTCCCCACTGTGGATATGCAGCGTTGAACAGGTACTTTAATAATATTACCAAGGTATATGCCAAACTGATCAAAGAGAATATCAGCAGCAAAGTACAGCTGCACACCTATGATGACGATATCTATACCTATGAAGAGGCGATCGAACGCTATAAGCTGTGCCTCGCAAATGCGGTGGTAAAACGTGCCCATGCCAGTGAGAAGGCTTATATCTGCTTAAAGAGCGGATGGCTCATGAGAGGATATCAGGAATATCTGGAAGAATCCGGAGATACGGATATGGCGCGTCTCCGTGAATTGAAAAACATGGAAGAGACCTATCTGAAGAATGCTTATACCGGCTTCACGGAAGCGCTTCAGACCGAAGGATTTCCCATGTGCGGTATGGATGAAATTACGGTGGAGTTCCTGATCGGAGTATTGGCCACCAGATTTCAGAAATACGATGTGGCAAGCCGTATGGTGGCTTCGATCCTCACATCTCCATCGGCTAATGCCCGTACCAAGGACAAGGCAAGAGAGCTTAAGGATCAGATCCTGGAGGAACTGAAGAGTCAGAAAAAGTAGGACAACATTATGTATGATATGACGATCCGGCTGCGTACAGACAGTGACAAATGTCTGTACCAGCAGATATATGAGCATATACGACAGGAAATCAGGGAAGGGAAGCTTCTGGCAGGAGAGAGGCTTCCCTCCACGCGTTCTCTGGCAGAATATCTGCAGGTGGCGAGAAGTACGGTGGACTATGCCTATGACCAGCTGTTAAGTGAGGGATATATTGAGGCAAAACCTTATAAGGGATACTTTGTCTGCCGGCTGGAGGGGATTTTTACCATGGAACAGCAGGAGATGACAGAGCCGGAGGTGGTCAGACCTGACAGTCAAGAGGACGGGACACAGGTGCAGGTCGACTTTTCCCCTTATGGAATCGATATGACCGGTTTCCCCTTCGGAGTGTGGAAACGGATCACGAAAAATATCCTGAATGATAGTAACAGTGAGCTGTTTGCCCAGGGAGAGCCCCAGGGAGATTATGACCTGCGAATGACCATCAGCCGGTATCTGCATTCTTCCCGTGGTGTGAACTGCCGCCCGGAACAGATCATTGTGGGAGCAGGGAACGATTATCTGTTACTGTTATTAGAGAAAATACTGGGGAGACATGTGGGGATCGCCATGGAGAATCCTACGTATAAGAGAGCTTACCGGATCTTTCAGTCTTTTGCCTATCGTATTTATACGGTGGATATGGACGATAAAGGGATGCGGGCGGACAGACTTTCGGGGCTTCCGGTCCGGGCAGCCTATGTGATGCCGTCCCATCAGTATCCTACCGGTGCGGTCATGACCATCGGCAGAAGAGCAGAGCTGTTACGCTGGGCGGAAAAGGAACCGGACCGCTATCTGATCGAGGATGATTACGACAGCGAATTCCGCTACCGAGGAAAACCGATCCCTTCCCTGCAATCCTCGGACAAACGGGGCAAGGTGATCTACATTGGTACCTTTTCCAAAGCGATCGCACCGGCGATCCGTGTCAGCTATATGGTGCTTCCGGAGAGTCTGTTAGAGGTCTACCGCAGGGATTGTTCTTTCTATTCCTGCACAGTGTCGAGAATTGACCAGCGGATCTTAAATGAATTTATCCGGGACGGCTATTTTGAACGGCATCTGAACAAGATGCGGATGCACTATCGTGCCAAGCACGATCTGCTGCTTGCAGAGTTAGAGCCGTTTAAAAAGGCTTTTACAATCTCCGGGGAGGATGCGGGACTGCATCTTCTGCTGACGGCGAGAGGAGCTGTCACAGAAGCACAGCTATTGTCTGCTGCGACGGAAGCGGGGGTAAAAGTCTATGGCATGTCGGAAAATATGGTGGAGACCGATGCCCCGAAGGCAACGATACTGTTGGGATTCGGAAGTGTGAGTGAGCCAGAAATGAAAGAAGGTCTTCACAGACTGCAAAAAGCATGGCTGTAAGACCTTCTAAATAGGAATCCTTATAGATTCTTATTCTTCACTGATGGGAGGTTCTGCGTCCTCGGCATCTTCCTCGTCGAAGAACTCTTCTACGTTTTCCACGGTTTCATCCTCTTCCCCGGACAGATCAGCTGCCTGCTCGGAGAGGGGAGTGAAATCGGATGCATCAGTGTCAGCATCTGTGGTATCTGCCTTCTCGGGTGCAGCAGCATCGGGAGCCTGTGCGGCAGTATTCAGAGGAACATAATTGCGAGAGAATTCATTGCTCTCCTCGAGATCCTCATGGAAATCATCGTAATCGTCATCTGCTTCGGAAGATTCCTTCAGCTTGGAATCCTTCTGTTGCATATAGTAGTAAGCAGCTGCGGCTGCGGTACCTACTGCTGCGGTGAACAGCAGAAATTTGCCAAATTTTTTAGCCATAGGGTTGCTCCTTCCATGTTGTAGTGTATGTAACGGTTCGGAATCATATACATTTGTCCATACAGTTATATGATAAACCTTATTGACCAAAATGAAAAGGGATATGTTGCGTTATGAATGAGAAATTTTTTGATTTAAAAAAGGAAAAACAGGACAGGATGATCAATGCAGCACTGAAAGCATTTGCTCTTAGCGGCTATCGGCATGCCAGCACCGATGATATTGTGAGGGAGGCGGCTATCAGCAAGGGCTTGTTATTCCATTATTTCGAAAGCAAACTGGGAGTATATGCATTTGTCTATGATTACAGCGTCCGTTACCTGCTGTTGGAGCTGTCTACGGCGGTGGATGCGAAGGAAACGGACCTGTTTGCTCTGATGCAGCAGGTGGAATGCGGGAAAATGCATGCTATGTGTCGGTATCCCTATCTGCAGCAGTTTTTAAACCGGGCACAGTCTGAAAATGTCAGCGAAGCCCTGTTAGCTGCCGAAGAGAGCAGACGGCGCCTGGAGGACGCTTACGAAGCCATCTATGAAAAAGCGGATCTTACCGCGTATGCTTCTGCCAAGGATGCCCAGAAGCTTCGCAAAATGCTGGAGCTGACCATTAAGGGACTGATGAACGAGCGGATTTTAGAGGATGCTTTTCAGCCGGAGATGTTGTATGAAGAGATCACAGAGTATCTGAACTTAAGCAGAAGGCTGGCGGAACGTTCCACACAGCCCTCTGACAAAGAATTTTCGGAAAAATAGCATCCTATTTGCATCGTAATTCTGAAGGAAATGATAACTATTTAGACATCTTGTAGGCGGGATCTGCGGGATATCCGCCTTTTAATTTCTGCATGCCGCGCTGGATGGCATCTTTGGAATTCTTCCAGTCGGCGTCCTTATTTCGGTAATCGAATTTCTCCACCAGCCAGGACACATCCTCAGAGATTCGCTGCATGTTCGCTTCCATGACGGGCAGGAGACAGTCGTAGAATTCCTGCTTTTCCTTATCGGAGAGCTTGCGGTCTGCGGCTTCGCAGAGGTCTCCAAAGTGAGGCAGGCAGAAGCCTTTGCCGTCTTTTATTTTCTTACGGAAGCTGTCATCATTTTTCCACAGATAGAAAAAGGTGTCCAGGTATCTTTCATAAGTATCCTTGTACTGGGAACAGATATAGCAGGAGTCCTCTTTTGCACGGATCCACATGCCGATAGTATTTTCACCGCCTTCAGCTTTTTTGAATTTCCCCAGAAGAGAGCTTTTTCCGGGACGGAAGGAAGCGAATTCCTGCTGCATTTCCCGGATCATACGCTGGTAGTGCGTTTTCAGGATCCAGGCGTTGCCCAGGGTATTGCCGTAGTCAAACATCTTCTGAAAATGGTACCGGCAGAATCCTGCCTTGTCGGTCTGTTCTCTAATATCTGCTTCCATATAGGAGGAGCCGGAGCCTAAGACGAAATCCAACAGATCCTGCTCGATATTGCGGTGAATGTAACAAAAAGGGCACTCATCCTGGGCGTTTACGGCATCATTTAAGGGAATTGTGTATAATTGTTCTTTCATAGAAAACGATCCTTTCCTGACGATATTCTGTCTGTATGAAAACTATTGTAAACGATGTTTGAAATAATTGCAAAAAGATTACTGATTTGTAAAATAATGTCATTTAAAATTAAGAATTGTTTTGTTGTAATACATTTCATTTCAAGCTACTATGATAGTACAAGTGTAAAGCGAAAATAGAAAGATGTGATTTATTTGATATTCAGCAGTATTGAATTTCTGCTGTGGTTCCTGCCGATTTTCCTGATTGTCTATGGAATCACACCGCATAAATACAGAAACCTGACACTGCTTATAGGTAGCATTGTCTTTTATGCAATGGGAGATGCAGGAAATCTTGCATCTTTGATGATTTCCGTCTTATGTAATTATTTTATCGGGCTGCATCTGGCAAAACGCAGCCCCAGGACGTTATGGCGCAAGAGGCTGTTGTTCGTGACAGCATTGAGTATTAACATTGGCATTCTGATCTGGTTTAAGTGCCGGGGAGGTTCTGCGGGACTTCCTCTGGGGATCAGTTTTTATACCTTTCAGATATTGTCTTATCTGATCGATGTATATCGCGGAGATGCAGATAGGGAGTATTCTTTTTTAAAATTTGCAACTTATGTGGTCATGTTTCCGAAGCTGATCTCCGGCCCTATTACCCGTTATGGTGAGGTGAAAGACAGCCTGTACAACAGGACTTTTACTATGCAGGGACTGGAGGACGGCATGAAGCTGTTCGTCTTAGGACTGGCAGCCAAAGTGCTGTTGGCCGACCGCGTAGGGATCCTGTGGCATGAAGTACAGGTAACCGGATTCGAGAGTATCTCCACTCCGCTGGCATGGCTGGCAGCCATTGCTTATTCCATGGAGATCTATTTTGATTTCTGGGGATATTCGTTGATGGCAATGGGGCTTGGCAGAATGCTGGGAATCGAACTGTCCAGAAATTTCCACAGACCTTATATGGCCAGGGGGGTCAGGGATTTTTACCGCAGATGGCATATGACACTGGGGCAATGGTTCTGCCGGTATGTCTATATTCCGCTGGGAGGCAGCAGACGAGGGGAACTTTGCACGATTTTTAATCTGTTGGTGGTATGGATGCTGACAGCTTTCTGGCATGGCGCCGGCTGGAACTTTTTCTGCTGGGGCGGATTGCTCTGGATCTGTATTGTATTGGAACGGCAGCTGGGAAGATTAAAATTCGTACATAAAATGAAAGTACTGCCGCACATTTATCTGTGGCTGATCATTCCCGTAAGCTGGATGTGCTTTGCCATTACGGATCTGTCACAGCTGCAGGTCTATCTGGATAAAATGATGTGGCTGGTACCGGGCATCAGCGGCGGCTATGAGGATGCCTGGAAAGCATTGTCTAACTACGGTGGGCTGTTAGCCGTATCCGGGCTGGCATGTACGCCGGCAATCGAGAAGTTGTACGATTACGGCAAGGATAAGATCCTGATGAAAATATTGCTGGCAGCGGTATTCTGGTATTGCGTCTGGAGACTTATATTAGAGGGAAATAACCCATTTATGTACTTTAGTTTTTAGAAAATCTGGATAGGATAGGAAATATGTTACAGAAACTACGACAATGGATAAGAAAATTATCCTTTCCCATCAGTCTGCTTCTTATGGGAGTCCTGTTTTTTACATGGACGGACAACTGGCAGGTGTATACGGATCCCCTTCGGGAATTGTATAACAGGGGTGTGCAGCTGGCAGGCGGTGCCCGGATGGGTCATACATCGGAACCCGGACAACAGGACGGAACCGTATCGGGGGATACGGTCCCGGAAGGCACAGAAGATCCCACAGGGGAAAGTCGGACACCGGCAGTAGGAGAGACATCGGCAGATACGCAGACAGAGACAATGACAACGGAGGAACCACAACCGACAGAGCCTTCGGAAGAACTGCCGAAAGAAGTGGTCTACCATACGGTGGATGACAGCTATTTTGATGATGCTGTATTTATCGGGGATTCCCGGACAGTGGGAATGTATGAATACGGTGGACTGGAAGAGACCTCCACATTTTATGCCTCTACCGGACTTACGATTTATAAGATGTTCGATTCGAAAATAGTAGCGGTGCCGGGGCAGAAGAAAAAGATCACGGTGGAAGAGGCACTATCCGAGAAACAGTTTGCCAAGATCTATCTGATGATCGGTATTAATGAGATGGGGACCGGTACGGTGGAATCATTCATGAAGGCTTACGGGGAGGCAGTACAGCATTTGCAGCAGCTGCAGCCCGATGCGGTGATCTATCTGCAGGCGATCATGAAGGTGACCACGGAGCGCTCCGGGCAGGGAGATTATATTACCAACGAGGGCATCGAAGCCAGGAATGAAGAAATCGCGAAGCTTGCGGATGATGAGAAGATTTTTTATCTGGATGTGAATCCGCTGATCTGTGATGAGACCGGGGGAATGGTGGCCTCCTATACTTATGACGGAGTGCACCTGAAAGCCCAGTATATTCCCATCTGGCTGGACTTTTTGAAACAGCATGCAGTGGAATAAACTTTTTCTTGACTGTGGAACGATGAAAAGCTATCATGTAACTAATAAGGTCACATAGGTGTGGGCAGGTAGAGGACTATCTGCCTATCTCTATGCGGCAAATATTACAAGTCACATGTCTATGACACAGGAGGAGAAAAATGAGCGAGAAGACTACACTCGGCGAAAATGGCATTTACGATGCCAGATCCTTGGGCGTGCCCAAGATGCTTCTGCTGGGACTTCAGCACATGTTCGCAATGTTCGGTGCTACCATTCTGGTACCCATGCTGACAGGTCTGGATGTTTCCACAACTTTGTTATTTGCAGGTCTGGGAACTTTATTGTTCCATCTGCTGACCAAGAGAAAGGTACCCGCATTCCTGGGTTCTTCCTTTGCTTTCTTAGGCGGTTATGCCGCGATTGCCCCTATGGCAGACGGAGCGGACAATTCCGCATTGCTTCCTTATGCCTGCTTCGGCGTGGCCTGCTCAGGTCTGCTGTACCTGGTATTATCCCTGTTGATCAAGATCTTCGGTACCGGCAAGGTAATGCGTTTCTTCCCGCCCATCGTAACCGGCCCCATCATCATTGCCATCGGTCTGACACTGTCCCAGTCCGCTATCAACAACTGTTCCGCAGACTGGCTGATCGCAGTGGTCGCTATTGCACTGGTAGTGATCTGCAATATCTGGGGTAAGGGAATGGTGAAGATCGTTCCGATCATCATCGGTGTTGTCGGTTCTTATGTGCTGGCAGCTATCTTAGGCCGTGTGGATTTCACGCCTGTTGCGGAAGCTGCATGGATCGGACTTCCCATCCATTGGAATGAGACCGCTTTCTGGGCACTGTCCGACGGCAACACTTCTCTGTTAATTACTTCCGTGATCACCATTATGCCGATCGCCCTGGCTACCATGGTAGAGCATATCGGAGATATCTCCGCTATTTCTTCTACTGTTGGTATTAACTATATCAAGGAGCCCGGATTGCATCGTACGCTGTTAGGTGATGGTCTGGCTACCATTATTGCATCCCTGTTCGGCGCTCCTGCGAATACCACTTACGGTGAGAACACCGGTGTACTGTCTCTGACCAAGGTATTCGATCCCAGAGTTATTCGTATTGCAGCAGGCTTCGCTGTACTGTTCTCCTTCTCTCCGAAGGTAGCAGCATTGATCGGATGTATGCCTACCGCTACCTGTGGTGGTGTATCCCTGGTACTGTACGGTATGATCTCTGCAGTCGGTGTTCGTAACATCGTAGAAACTCAGGTAGACTTCACCAAGAGCCGTAACGTTATCATCGCCGCTCTGATCCTGGTACTGTCCATCGGTATCAACTACAGTGCAGCAGGCGCTATCGCATTCCACATCGGCGAGATCACCATCAGCCTGTCCGGACTGGCAGTAGGTGCGCTGACCGGTATTATCCTGAATGCAGTACTGCCCGGCAAGGACTACAAGTTCGATGAGGACAAGCCCGATGACACCGGCGTATGCTTCGCAGTAAAGGGTCAGGAGAACTAAGACATTTTTGCTGAAAATGGCATAAACTGAACAAAGAAAGTAAGAGAGAGTATCCATGGCAGGAGAATAGGGCTGTGGATACTCTTTTTTCAGTTTGCGTGCCCATGACGCGCAAACTAAAAAGGAGCCCACGCATGGACTCCTCCGGCTGTGCACCTAAACTTCTGATATCTCCGCGATCACTTGGTCAAGTACTTCAAAATAGTTCTCGAAGGTCTTGCGGCAGCATCCGGGATCGTCGATCACGATGCCTTCCGCGCGCAGTCCGGTGAGGGCAAAACCCATAGCCATGCGGTGGTCATCGTAGGTTGCTACGGTGCAGGGGCGCGGAGAACCGGGATAGATGGTGATACTGTCCTGCGTCTCTTCGCAGCGGATGCCCATGCGTGTCAGCTCTGTACAGATGGCATGGATACGGTCACTTTCCTGGAAACGGATGTGCCCGATGCCTGTGATACAGGTGGGGCTGTCGGCAAACGGTGCGATGGCTGCCAGTGTGATCGCCTGATCGGAACAGGAGGACATGTCCACCGTGATACCATGGAAAGCGGGAGCCTGCGCCCCAGCGTCCGGCAAAACGGCAGGAGGCAGCAGGAGGACGCCTTTCTCCGTATCCTGTGCGGTACATCCCATTTTCTCTAAGATACGTAGGAATTCCACATCTCCCTGCAGACTTTCAAAATGCACATGCTCTACACAGACCGGGATCCCCAGTAGCGGTACCATGGCATAGAAATAACAGGCGGCAGAGACATCCGGCTCAATCTGATAATCTAATGCTTTATAATGCTGACCGGCGGAAATATGGAACTGATCCGGGGCGGGACGCTCCACGCAGACACCGAACTGCTCCATCATCTTCTGTGTCATTTCGATATACGCCATCCCGTGGGTACCCTCTACCTGAATCCTAAAATCTTCCGAAGACAAAGTAGAAGCAATCAACAGTGCACTCAAAAATTGACTGCTGTGCCCGATATCAATGGAGATATGATCCTGTCCGAATCCATGAGCGGTCAGCGTAAAAGGAAAATGCCCATCTTCTCCTTCACAGCGGATCTCACATCCAAGCTCTTCCAAAGAAGACAGAAGAGGTGCCATCGGACGCTTCCTCATCTGCTCCGAAGCATCCATATGAAAAACACCTTCCGAGACACCTAAGGTAGCCGTCAGAAAACGCGCTGCCGTTCCCGCACTTCCCACATTTAACGCAGCTTCTCCACAGGGAACCTTTCCTCCCAGTCCTTCTACCGTGACGATACAGCTCTCCTCATCCACCGTCGTCTTAAATCCAAGATCCTGCACACACTTAAGAAAATGCCTCGAATCATCCGAGAACAACACCCCGCGCAGCGTCGACTTTCCCTCCGCCAACATCGCCAGAAGGAGACTGCGGTTCGTGATACTCTTAGACCCCGGTACCCGGACAGTCAGCGGGTCAGCGGTTTTTCTTATTTTATTATATATAGTAGGAACGCGGTAAATTTTATCTGCCATGTAGTTGAGTGGCTCCTTCTGATTTAATATATTTTATATTGCAATATTTTCCTAAAATATGATAATAACCCAGTAGTCACGACAGCAAGTAAGAATAAGCAGGCCGCGTTTCTTACTTGCTGTTGGGGCTACGGACTCACTATCTAAATCATACCATTTTCCATTCCCCTGTACAACTCTCAAAAATTTTTTAAAATAATTATTGACATTCCTAGCGGAATAGTATAGTATAAATCCATAACATCCATATCAAATAAGTAGGAAATAAAAACAAACATAATTTTCAAGTTTAAGGAGGATTCTATTATGAGCAAGATTTACACATCCGCAACCCAGCTGATCGGACATACACCCCTTTTAAAGGTGACAAACTACCTGAAGGACCAGAACATCGAGGGAGTAGAACTGTTAGCAAAGCTGGAGTACTTCAATCCCGCAGGAAGCGTTAAGGACAGAATTGCACTGGCAATGATCGAAGATGCCGAGAAGAAGGGTATTTTAAAAGAAGGTTCCACCATCATTGAACCCACCTCCGGCAACACCGGTATCGGCCTGGCAAGTGTGGCTGCAGCCAAGGGTTACAGAACCATTCTTACACTTCCCGAGACCATGAGTGTGGAGCGTCGTAACCTCCTGAAGGCATACGGTGCAGAGTTGGTACTGACCGAAGGAGCCAAGGGTATGAAGGGTGCTATCGCCAAGGCAGAAGAGTTAGAGAAGTCCATCCCTGGCGCTGTGATCCTCGGACAGTTTGATAACCCCGCGAACCCTGCTGCACATGCAGCTACCACCGGCCCCGAGATCTGGGAAGACACCGATGGAAAGGTTGATATCTTCGTAGCAGGTGTTGGTACCGGCGGAACCGTGACCGGCATTGGTACTTATTTAAAATCCAAGAATCCGGGTGTGAAGATCGTAGCAGTAGAGCCGGCAGATTCTCCCGTACTTTCCGGCGGACAGCCCGGACCTCATAAGCTGCAGGGTATCGGTGCAGGATTCGTTCCTTCCGTTCTGAATACCGGCATCTACGATGAGGTATTCACCGTTACCACAGAGCAGGCATTTACCACCGGCCGCCTGATCGCTCATAAGGAGGGTATCCTCGTGGGAATCACCTCCGGCGCCGCTCTGTACGCAGCAGCACAGATCGCAAAACGCCCTGAAAATGCAGGAAAAACAGTCGTAGCATTGCTTCCTGACTCCGGTGACAGATACCTGTCCACCCCGATGTTCGCAGAAGCTTAAGACGAAATTTACAGAACTGGACAGACTTGCATTCTTGTGTTAGAATGTATGGCATGGTACTAGGAATTCAAGGAATTCGCGCTTTTCTCCCCCTTAAAAGCACGAACCTGGAATGG
Source organism: Lachnospiraceae bacterium (assembly GCA_003447295.1). Taxonomy (GTDB): domain Bacteria; phylum Bacillota; class Clostridia; order Lachnospirales; family Lachnospiraceae; genus Acetatifactor; species Acetatifactor hominis. The sequence goes on along the minus strand of DLZQ01000039.1, from coordinate 58,710 downwards.
AGGAACTTATGGAACCGATCATTCAGATCAAGAATGTAACAAAAACTTTTATTGGTAAAGATAATCAGGTAGAAGCCTTAAAGGGTATCAGCCTGGATATCAACAAGGGAGACATCTACGGCATCATCGGTATGAGTGGTGCCGGAAAGTCTACCCTAGTACGTTGCCTGAACTATCTGGAGAAGCCTACCACAGGAACCGTAGTCGTAGAAGACCAGGATCTTTCGACACTGACTGAGGCAGAACTTCGTAAGGTTCGTACAGGCATCGCAATGATCTTTCAGCATTTTAATCTGCTCATGCAGAGAAGTGTTCTGGACAATGTATGCTTCCCCATGGAGATCGTGGGTGTGAAGAAACAGGCGGCCAGAAAGCGCGCTATGGAACTGCTCGAGATCGTAGGACTGAAGGAAAAGGCAGACTCCTATCCTTCCCAGCTCTCCGGTGGACAGAAGCAGCGTGTGGCAATCGCAAGAGCTCTTGCCAATACGCCGAAGATCCTGCTGTGTGACGAGGCGACCAGTGCGCTGGATCCCACGACGACCAAGGAGATCCTGAAATTATTACAGGACATCAACAAACAGTACGGCATCACCATCGTGATCATCACCCATGAGATGGCTGTGGTACAGGAGATCTGTTCACATGTAGCCATTATCGATGCCGGAGAACTGGCAGAGCATGGTACGGTGGAGGAGGTATTTTCCAGACCCCAGTCCCAGGCAGCCAGAAAGCTTGTGTTCATGGTGGATCCCAAGGCGAAGGAAATGTCCGGCAAACGCTGCATCCGCATTGTTTTCACCGAGAATTCTTCTTTCGAGCCTGTGATCGCCAATATGGTGCTGGAGTGCAAGGCTCCCGTCAACATCCTGTTAGCGGATACCAAGGACATCGGTGGTATCGCCCATGGACAGATGATCTTACAGCTGCCGGAGGATGAACTGGCAGCGAACAAGATGATCCATTATTTACAGGAGAGAAAACTGGAAGTGGAGGAGCTGAAAGACTATGTGGGATAATGCAACGATTATGATGCTGGTGGAAGGCACCTTTGTTACTTTGTATATGACCCTTGTTTCCACATTTATGGGGTATGTACTCGGACTTCCTATGGGAATTGCACTGGTAATTACCGCACCCAAGGGATTACGTCCCAACAAGATCATTTATAAGATTTTGGATGTGATCGTCAACATTGTGCGAAGCATTCCGTTTTTGATTTTGTTGATCATGATCATCCCTTTGACCCGTATCATTGTAGGAAAGAGCTACGGCCCGACGGCTACCATCGTTCCTCTGACTCTGGCAGCGGCACCGTTCATTGCCAGAATGGTGGAATCTTCTCTGTTGGAGGTAGATCACGGAGTGATTGAAGCAGCACAGAGCATGGGAGCTAACCTGTGGACGATCATCTGGAAGGTTATGCTGGCAGAATCCAGAACCTCATTGCTTGTGAATGCGACCATTGCACTGGGAACGATCTTAGGCTACTCCGCTATGGCAGGTGCCGTAGGTGGAGGCGGACTCGGTGATATTGCGATCCGATACGGTTATTATCGTTACCAGACCGATATTATGCTGGTGACAGTAGTATTGTTGGTACTGTTGGTACAGCTGCTGCAATATATCGGAATGACGATTTCCAAGAAATTGGATAAGAGAACCCGTTAGGGAAAACGAAAAGATTGAGGCAGATGTAAGGCATCTGATTCAATAGACTAAAATTTTTTACCAAAAGATTTAGGAGGAGAAGTATTATGAAAAAGAAAGTGATTGCTTTGATTGCAGTTGCAGCATTGTCCGTGAGCGCACTGACCGGCTGCGGCAGCAACGACACAGCTGCTCAGACCAGCGAGGCAGCTGCAACAACAGCTAACCAGGAAACCGCTGCCCAGACTACCGAGGCAACAGAAAGCAAGGAAGTAGCTGACACCGATACCACTATCAAGGTAGCTGCAAGTGCAGTACCTCATGCAGAGATCCTGGAGGCAGCAAAGCCTCTGTTAGCGGAGCAGGGTTATACTCTGGAGATTCAGATTTTTGATGACTATGTACAGCCTAATTTAGTAGTAGAGTCCGGTGATTTCGATGCAAACTACTTCCAGCATATCCCTTATCTGGAGAGCTTCAACGAGGAGAAGGGTACCCACCTGGTAAATGCCGGCGGTATCCACTATGAGCCTTTCGGACTGTATCCCGGAACCGAGACCAGCCTGGACAACATTGACAATGCAACCATCGCAGTACCCAACGATACCACCAATGAGGCACGTGCTCTGTTACTGTTACAGGATAACGGTTACATCACTCTGAAGGATGGTGTGGGTCTGACCGCTACTACTAAGGATATCGTTGAGAACCCTCACAACATCAGCTTCGTAGAGCTGGAAGCAGCACAGGTTCCCAGAACCCTTCCGGAAGTATCCTTCGGTGTCCTGAACGGCAACTATGCTATGGAAGCAGGTCTGACTGTTGCAGACGATGCTCTGCTGTATGAGAGCGATGATTCCGAAGCAGCTGCTACTTATGTAAATGTAATCGCTGTTAAGGAAGGCAACGAGAATCTGCCTAAGATCAAGGCACTGGTAGATACTCTGAAGTCTGATGAGATCAAGCAGTTCATCAACGACAATTATAATGGTGGCGTTATCCCTTACAAGTAAAGTGAAACGGATTTACATGTAATACAACATAAGTAATGCGAAAATCCGGAGAGCATTCCGTGGAATGGGAGGAGATTTCTCCGAACAGAGTTCGAATGGGTGCTCTCCAGATTTTTCTGCTGTTTCCACAAATCCTATATGAACTATGGGAAAAGAAAATAAAGAAAAATAAGGTAGAATCTGTGGAAAGCGCAGAAAGATTGGAGCAGTTTGAACCGCTTTGGCTTAAGCCGGCTGATATGAAAAGCAAAACAGAGCAGGAGAATGCTCGGAAATGAGGATAGGATGAAAATTTCAACCAAAGGAAGATATGCAGTACGTGTCATGCTGGATCTGGCATTGAACAACAACGGAGAGTGTATCAAGGTAAAAGAAATTGCTGCCAGACAGGGAATTTCCGAAAAGTATCTGGAGCAGATCATTGCTGTGTTGAATAAGGCAGGATATGTGAAGAGCGTCCGTGGCGCCCAGGGCGGTTATCGCATTGCCAAAGACCCGGCAGATTATACGGTGGGAATGATCCTTCGGCTGACAGAAGGATCCCTTGCACCGGTGGCCTGCCTGGAAGACGGTGCAGACATCTGTGAACGCTGCGATACCTGCGAGACCCTGGAGGTATGGCAGGAGCTGTATGATGCAGTGAATAAAGTAGTGGATGGCGTGACGATCGCAGATCTGGTGGAACGACGCAACAAGCGCCTGGAGAATCTGGATTACTCCATATAACATGATATCAGGGTCAAAAGGTCTAAGCCCACATAAGAATTGACAGCAGCCCGGCAGGTTTCCTGCCGGGCTGTTGTCTGTTTGCAGAGAATGAAAGGGGGGCATTCCTGCAGAAAATGTCAACCAAAGGAATGAATGGTTAACAACTTTAGTATATCGGGAGAAGAACCTATTGTCAACGAAAGTCTGACAAAGGTTGACACCCTTTCATCGACAAATATCGCGTGAAACAAATTTTAAAAATGATATAGTTATAAAAACTACATCAAACAATATAAAATACCACGAAATGCAACGTAATGCTAAAAACTCATTGCTTTTTACTCTATAACATGGTAAGCTAAACTCTGAAAACAAATAGAAAGGTGCATGCCATAATGAGCGAAGCATTTCATATTATATCAGACGGTTCCTGCGATCTTCCCGTGGAACTTACCCAAGAGAAAAATATTACAGTAGTTCCTTTCTATGTATCTTTTGAAGAAGGAAAATATCAGAAGGAAATGGTAGAGATCGGTGTACGTGAATTCTATCAGGAAATGGTGGATCATCCGGATGTATATCCCAAGTCCTCTATGCCGTCCGTACAGGATTACCTGGATGCATTTCTGCCTTATGTCAAAGCAGGAACCCCCATTCTCTGTATCTGCATCACGACCAAATTCAGCGGCTCCATGCAGTCTGCGCTGAATGCGAAGGCGATTCTGGAAGAGGAATATCCCGAAGCAAAGATCTATGTCTGCGATTCCACAGTGAACACAGTTCTTCAGGGAATCTATGTACTGGAAGCAGTAAGGCTACGAGATGCGGGCACAGGATATCAGGAGAGCATTGACCGCCTGAATGAGATCAAGAGCTCTGGAAGAATCTTTTTCACGGTCGGAAATATGGAATACTTAAAGCATGGTGGACGCATCGGCAAAGTAGCAAGTGTAGCAGGAAGCCTGCTTGGCATCAAGCCTATCATCACCTTAAAAGAAGGCGAAATTTTCCCGTCCGGTATCGGCAGAAGCCGCCGCAAGACCGTGGACAAGACTATCGACCTGCTACTGGCATATCTGGCAGAGGAGAAAGCAGATATTGCAGATTACAGTATTTGCATAGGATATGGCTACGATAAGGAAGAAGCCGTGGAGTTTAGGGACAGACTGGTAAGCAGACTGAAGGAGAAGGGATACGACATCGACACCATTCCCATTTTCCAGATCGGTGCTACCATCGGCGTACACACCGGACCTTATCCGCTGGGAATCGGTGTCGTGAAGAAATCCATTAGAGAGTAACATTCCATTTATTTTTTGCAGGCATCTAACAGCTCCTGCACATTTTCAAAAGCATAATCCGGCAGGTATTGGGTATTCGGCTCCCCCTCGGGAGTCAGAATATCCTTTTTTTGTGCCTCGCCGGTGAAAAGGACACAGGTGTCTACGCCGCCGTTGATGCCGCAGGCAATATCAGTGTACAGGCGGTCACCGACTACCAGTGTCTCTTCGGGGGTGAAACCGGATACCTTTAGGCATAAGTTTACGACTTCTTTGCTGGGTTTGCCTAAGTAAATGGGCTGCTTATCGGTGGTAGCGGTGATCATATCACAGATCGCACCGCAATCGGGAATAAATCCGAAGTCGATGGGGCAGCGCAGATCCGGATTGGTACCGTAGAAAGGAACGTCCTGGGTGAATAAAACTTTGCAGACTTCCGTAAGCTTGCCGTAATTTAATTCACTGTCGTAGGCAACCACCACGCAGTCGATATTCTCTTCGCAGACCTCGGTGACATGAAGCCCATTTTTACGCAGTTCGGCGACGAAGGAAGCAGTTCCCAGTACGAAGATTTTTTTCTCTGCATAATTTTCCTTCAGAAAGCGCAGCGTCATATAGCCGGAGGTGATGAACTGATCCTCTGTGCTATCCAAGTGAAACGCATCGTGGAATTTCTTCACATAGTCCAGTCCGCTTTTTGTGGAATTGTTGGTAATGTAATAAGCCCTGCCACCGATGGCATTGATATAGCGGATCAGCTCCGCACTGCCTTCGTACAGGGTATCGCCCACGGCAATCGTTCCGTCAATGTCGAACAGGAAAAGCTTTTTATTTTTCAGACGAGCCAGTTTAGCGGCATCGCTGTATCTATGCTTCGGGTCAAAAGTGTTCATAATGGTCCTCATTTCTGAGCTTAAAATGCTCAGGTTCATGTTAGCAATGAATGTAGTCACTGTCAAGGAAAAGACAGCGCGCGGAGGAAAAATGTGCGGAGGGAAAATGTGCGGAGGAAAAATGTGCGGAGAGAAAATGTGTGAAGGGAAAATGCGCGAAGGGAAAATGCGCGAAGGAAAAATGTGCGAAGGGAAACGTAAGTGGAATTGCGTAAGCATTTATGGTATGATAGCCATAGGCATGAGCTGTGCTGCCCGTGTTCCTTATGTAATCAGGCAACTTGCAGACAAGATTACGTAAGAAATATGGGAAACAGGGTGAAGCAGCTTAACGACTACAAATAAAAAGGACAACATTACTGTTATGGATGAAAAGAAGGATAAAGGTTTACAGGGAAATGAAAAAATAGAAGAGGCAATTCTGGCATTACAGCAGGAACCCACGGAAGAGCTTCTGGCACACGCCCTGACGGTGGTACGCAGACGGATGCGGGAGCAGGGGCAGTTCATCGTGGCTGTGGAACCGCCTTCCGCAGATGTGAAGGAAGCGGTGATGCAGGCTGCCGGAACCGCCATGCGCTTACAGGCGGTGCAGACCTCAGATGGGAAAAAATGGTGGTCGGCGTTCACCGGATTTGAAGAAGAATTAAAAGGAAGCGGCAGTGTGATGTCTACGTTTCTCACAGATATGGAGCAGCTGTTTCGCATGGCGCTGAACGCAGACGGCATCGAAGGCGTGATCCTGAATCCCTGGAACCGGACACTGATGTTAGACAAGCAGCTGATCCGCATCATTCTAGGAGAATAATTAAGAGGGAGAATAAGAGCATGACGGAACGCTACGAATTGCCTGTCCTTTTTACGGAGGAAGAGCGGAACGCTTACGCCGCCTGGGGCATCAAAAAAGAGAAAGTACTGATGCCGTTTGCCATAGCGACGGTCTTGATCTATGTGGTGACGGCAGCATTTGTCGTAATGAAAGTCTGGGGCGTACGGGACAGTGATCATGTGCTGTTCCAGATGCTGGTACTGGGCGACTGGATTCCGGAACTGACGGGAGTGCTGGCGGTTCTTATGACGATCCTGCTGCTGGGACCGTTAAATTTTATATTGGACAAAATATGGAAAAAACCGGCAGAACCTATGACACTGATCGTAGAACCGGAAGGAACGAACGTGAAGATTCGTAAGGCTCAGACTGGCAGAGAAGAGAATCCGAAGAATCGAAAGATGGCGACGGAGACGGAGAACTATCCGCTGGCACAGCTGTTCGCCTTCTTAAACCCGAAGGACAACACAATCTGTTATCAGAAGAAATGGTACATAATTGGAGAGAATACCATAGAAAACATATATCCTGCAAAATACAGACATCCCTGGATGGACCACCCGGAAAATAAAGCAAGCGCAATCACAGATGTGCAGAGACTTACGGATATTCTAAAAGGGTACGAAGCGTCCCTGGAGGCTGCCCACAAGGAACAGGAATGGCTGGATAAGCAGATAGGACTGAAAGGAAAGGGAACAACATGAAATTTATATCGTGGAACGTAAACGGATTGAGAGCCTGCATGCAGAAGGGCTTCTTAGATTTTTTTCAGGAAATAGACGCAGATATTTTCTGCTTACAGGAGACCAAATTACAGGAGGGACAGATCGATTTAGATCTGCCCGGATATCACCAGTACTGGAACTATGCGGAGAAAAAGGGTTATTCCGGTACCGCCATTTTTACCAAGGAGGAACCCTTGCAGGTGACCTATGGCATCGGCGTGGAAGAGCATGACCATGAGGGCAGAGTGATCACGGCAGAGTACCCGGAGTTCTATTTTGTGACAGTCTATGTACCGAATGCCCAGCAGGAATTAAAGCGCCTGGATTACCGGATGCGGTGGGAGGAGGATTTCCTGGCTTATCTTAAGAAGCTGGAAGAGAAGAAGCCGGTGATCTATGCAGGAGATCTGAATGTGGCGCATCAGGAGATCGACTTGAAGAATCCGAAGACGAATCGTGGCAATGCGGGATTCACCGACGAGGAGCGCGCCTGTTTCTCCAAAGTACTGGAAAACGGATTTATCGATACCTTCCGCTATTTTTATCCGGAGCAGACCGGAATCTATTCCTGGTGGTCTTACAGATTCCAGGCGAGGGCGAAAAATGCCGGATGGAGAATTGACTATTTCGTGGTATCGCAGTGCCTGCAGGACAGACTGGCGGATGCGAAGATCCACACGGAAGTTCCGGGATCGGACCATTGCCCGATCGAGCTTGATATACAATAGGCAGAAGACTGCAAAAGGAGACCTATGAGCTTACGTTTCTATTTCGGACCATCCGGGTCCGGCAAGAGTCACAGAATCTATGAAGAGATCATGCAACGGGCAGCGCAGGAGCCGGGGAGGAATTTCCTGATCATCGTGCCGGATCAGTTCACCATGCAGACCCAGAAGGATCTGGTCATGCGCAGTGACAGAGGTGGCATCCTGAATATCGATGTCTTAAGCTTCGGGCGACTCAGCCATCGTATCCTGGAGGAAGTAGGAACGAAGGAAATGCCCATATTGGATGACACCGGCAAAAGTCTGGTGCTGCAGAAGATCGCGGCAGATCTGAAGGAGCAGCTGCCTGCCATGGGAAGCCTGTTGCATAAGCAGGGGTACATTCATGAGGTGAAAAGTGCTATCTCCGAGTTTATGCAGTACGGAATCAGCACACAGGATATGGATAAGTTGATCGCCAGCGCCGAAAAAAGGGGCGCACTGGCAATGAAGCTCAGAGACTTAAAGACCCTGTACCGGGGATTTCAGGATTATATCAGGGATCATTTCATCACCACGGAGGAGACATTGGATGTGCTGCGCAGATCCCTGGTAAAGTCGAAGATCCTACAGGACAGTGTGGTGGTATTTGACGGATTCACGGGATTCACCCCCATACAGAACCGCCTGATCCAGGAGCTGATGCGGGTGTGCGCGGAGACCATAGTCACCGTGACTATCGGCGCGGAAGAAGACCCGTACCAGCCGGACGGCGAGCAGAAGCTGTTCCACTTAAGTAAAAAGACGGTGGCGGATCTGGTGAAGCTGGCGGCGGAAGCAGAGGTGGAGCGAGGAGAAGATGTCTTTGTCAAAGGCGGCATCAACCGATTCACCCAGGCTCCGGCGTTATGCTATCTGGAGCAGAATCTGTTCCGGTACCAGTATGAGCCCTACACGGAAAAGCAGCAGGAGCTTTGCATGTTCGAGGCACTTTCTCCCAGAGAGGAAGTCCACCAGACAGCATTGTATATCAGAAATCTGATCAGAGAGCAGGAATTTAACTACCGGGATATTGCCGTGGTCATCGGTGACCTGGAGGGGTACGCATCCTATGTGGAGACAGAATTCGGGCAGCTGGAGATTCCCTGCTTTATAGACCGTACCAGAGGAATCGTCTTAAATCCCATGATCGAATATATCAAGAGCGCGCTGCAGCTGTATATTAAGGATTTTTCCTATGACACAGTGTTTCATTTTCTGCGAAGCGGCATGGTGGACATTTCCAGAGAGGAGATCGATGAACTGGAAAATTATGTGATCCGCACCGGAGCGAGAGGGTATCGTACTTACAGCAGGCTGTTTACCCGCAGGACGGAAGAAATGCAACAGGGTAGTGGGCAGGACGACACAGAGCGTGTGGAAGAGACCCTGGAGCGTCTGAACCGTATCAGGCAGCAGTTTGCGGATACCGTGGAGATCCTGCATATGGCTCCCCGGGCAAAGGCCGGCGAGTATGTGGATCACCTGTATGATTTTTTAGAACAGAACCAGGTACAGCAGAAGCTTTTGAATTATCAGCAGCAGTTCGAGCAGGAGGGCGACCTGGCAAAAGCCAGGGAATATGCGCAGATATACCGTCTGGTCATGGACCTGCTGGATCAGATCTATGGGCTGTTGGGGGAGGAAGAGATCTCCAGACAGGAATTTGCGGATATCCTGGATGCGGGATTCGGCGAGATCACAGTAGGTACGATTCCGCAGAATGTGGATCGTATTGTGGTGGGTGATATGGAGCGTACCCGTTTAAAGCAGGTTAAAGTACTGTTTTTCCTGGGGGTAAATGACGGAAACATCCCGAAAAATGCCTCGAAGGGCGGCATTATCTCCGATATGGACAGAGAATTTTTAATAGAGTCCGGAACAGAAATGGCACCGAGTCCCAGACAACAGATGTACATTCAGAGACTGTATCTGTATCTGAATATGACGAAACCCTCAGAACGGCTGTATCTGTCTTATGCCAAGGTAAACAGTGATGGAAAGGGAATCCGTCCGTCCTACCTGATCGATACGGTACGGAAGCTTTTTCCGCAGCTTGCGGTGGAATATCCCCAGAACCGCAGCCGTATCGAACAGATCGAGGGCAGACAGGAAGGTGCCAGGTATCTGGCGGAGGAATTGCGGGAATATGCGGACGGAACGCTGCGGGAAGAGGAACGGCAGGATTTTTATCTCATGTACCGTGCCTATGAAGCGGATCCGGAGGGCAGAGACCGTCTGACTGCGGCAGCATTTAGAAGATATAAGGAGAGCGGTCTGTCAAGAATCGTGGCGAGAGCACTGTACGGCAGACAGCTGGAGAACAGTGTGAGCCGCTTAGAGACCTATGCTGCCTGCGCCTGCAGACATTTTCTGCAATACGGTCTGTCCCTGCGGGAGCGGGAAGAATTCGGCTTTGAAGTGTCGGATATGGGTAATGTTTACCATGCGGTATTAGAAAATTTTGCAGGAAAACTTGCAGAATCCAACCTGACATGGTGGAATTTTTCCGAAGATTTTGCATTAAAAACGGTCAAAGAATCGGTGGAAGCCTACGCAGCAACTTACGGAGAGACCGTATTATACAGTTCTGCAAGGAATGAATATGCCATTACACGTATGAGCAGGATACTGACACGGACGGTACTGACCTTACAGCAGCATCTGAAGCAGGGAAGCTTTCAGCCGGATGACTATGAACTGTCCTTCCGGTTCGCGGAGAATCTGGATAGCATTCATGTGGATCTGTCCGAAGAAGAGAAGATGCACCTGCAGGGACGTATTGACCGTATTGATGTATCGGAGGACGCGGAGCATGTCTATGTCAAGGTCATCGATTACAAGTCCGGCAATAAGAAATTCGACCTGGCGGCATTGTATTACGGACTGCAGTTACAGCTGGTGGTCTATATGAATGCGGCAATGGAACTGGAGAGCAGAAAGCATCCGGACAAGGAGATCGTACCGGCGGCACTTTTGTACTATCACATCGATGATCCTACCATAGAGACACCGGTGGAACTGACAGATGAACAGATCAATGAGCAGATCCTCGCGAAGCTTCGGATGAATGGTGTGGTAAACAGTGATCCCGAGGTCGTGGAACGGCTGGACCATTACTTGCAGGATAAATCTGCAGTCATTCCGGTGGAGAAGAAAAAGGACGGAAGCTTCAGTGCCAGAAGCGGAATCTTAAGCCGGGAGGAGATGCAGCTGGTATCTGCTTACGTGGATGCGAAGATCCGTGATATCGGCAGGGAGATCCTGGATGGAAAAATAGCGGCGAACCCTTACGAGAAGGGGAACGAGGAAGCCTGCACGTACTGTGCCTATAAAAAAGTCTGTGGCTTTGACGGCAGTATTCCCGGATATGAGAAGAGGCAGCTGGAGGATCTGGATAAGCAGACGCTGATGCAGCGGATGCAGGAGACAATGGAAGCGTAGGGCAAAAGGTGCCCGGTGGGAGTGCATGTCCGTCAGAAAGCACGAAGAAAAGTGCCTGCCGCACGCAGAAACAGGGTGGCAGGATAGAGACAGGATGGCAGGATAGAGATAGGATAAAGATAAGATAAGAGAATCAGGAACAGAGGTAGTATATGGGAATGAAATTCACCCCGGAACAGCAAAGGGTAATCGAACTGCATAACAGTAATATTCTGGTATCGGCGGCCGCGGGAAGTGGTAAAACGGCAGTGTTGGTGGAACGTATCATCCGTATGATCTGTGACGGAGAACATCCGGCGGATATCGACAGACTGCTGATCGTGACATTTACCAATGCCGCCGCAGCAGAAATGCGGGAACGTATCGCAGCCGGAATCGCCGCCAGACTGGAGGCGGATCCCGGCAACGAGCATATCCAGAAGCAGTCTGCACTGTTGCATAATGCGCAGATCACTACTATCGACAGCTTCAGCCTGTTCCTGATTCGGAACCATTTTAATGAGATCGGTCTGGATCCGGATTTCCGCGTGGCGGACGAGGGCGAGATCAAGCTGCTTCAGCAGGAAGTACTGGCGCAGCTTTTAGAGGATGCCTATGCAGGGAATTTTGTTCCGGAAGCCCTAGAGCAGTTCCACGCCTGTGTGGAGTATTTCTGCCCGGGAGGCAGGGAGAGCGTGCTGGAGCAGCATATCCTGAACCTGTCCCACTATGCGGGAAGCTTTCCATGGCCGGAGGAATGGCTGGAGGAGCGCAAAAATGATTATGCCGCAGGAGATATGGAAGCACTGGTTCGCAGCGATTACGGACAATATCTGACGGAACGGGTGAACCGCACCGTGGAGGGATGCCTGGAAAAACTGCGGGAAGTGAAGCGGTTGTGTGAACTGCCGGACGGTCCGTATATGTACGGGGAACTGACCGATGCAGAGATCGAACAGCTGGAGAAACTTACAGACTGCAAGAACCTGGAGGAACAGGCTGCTAAGATTCCCGCCGTGACTTTCGCACGGCTCCCTTCTAAAAAGGATGACAGCGTGGATCCCGCCAAACGGGAACTGGCAAAGGCAATCCGAAACAGTGTGAAGGATACCTTAAGTGACCTTTCAGAGAGCTATTTTAAGACCCCGTTAGAACTGGTGGTGGAGCAGGGAAAAGCCTGCAGAGAGCCGCTGCGAATACTGCTTGATCTGGTGTTAGAGTTCGACAGAAGGCTTCTCGCTGCAAAGCAGGAGAGACATCTGATCGATTTTTCCGATATGGAGCATTATGCTCTGCAGATTCTGTTAAAATGGGAAAAAGCGGAAGAAAAAGGCGACGCAGGAACGGATCATGCTGAAACAAAATATCGTATTGTGCCAAGTGACGTTGCAATGGAGTACCGCCAGTATTTTCAGGAGATCCTTATCGATGAATACCAGGACAGTAACCTGGTGCAGGAGTATCTGTTAAGCGCCATCTCCGGGGAAGCTGAGGGACATTACAACCGCTTCATGGTAGGCGATGTGAAGCAGAGCATCTACAAATTCCGTCTGGCGAGACCGGAACTGTTTCTGGAAAAATACGACACTTATCAGGAGACCGGGGATCTGTGCCGGATTGACCTGGCGAAGAACTTCCGAAGCCGCGTACAGGTGGTGGATGCGGTAAACGATGTATTTTCCCGTATCATGAGCAGGGAGATCGGCGGTATCGCTTACGATGACAAGGCGGCACTGTATCCAGGGGCAACCTATCCTGCTGCGGAGGATCCTGCGTACGGCAGTGAAGCTTTGCTGATCCGCAAGCCGGAAAAGGGAGAGCGCGAAGAGAGCGGCATCGGAGAGCAGCATGCCGAGGGTGCGGGAGTCCTTGTGGATTACGATAATGTACGACAGTTGGAAGCGCTCGCCATTGCCGCCCGTATAAAGCAGTTGAAGGGCAGTCTGAAGGTCATGGAGAAGTCCACGGGAGAACTTCGCCCGGTGCGATATTCGGATATGGTCATCCTGCTTCGCACCACCAGCGGCTGGGACGAAGAATTCAAAAAGATACTGGAACAGCAGGGAATCCCTGTCTACATCACATCTAAGACCGGATATTTCGGGGCGCTGGAGGTGCAGGAGCTGTTGCAGTTTTTACGGGTGCTGGACAATCCAAGGCAGGATATCCCGCTGTTTGGCGTGATGCAATCCGTCTTCGGTGGATTCACCCAGGAAGAGATCGCGCAGATCCGCAGTGGCGGGGAAGGGCATTCCAAAAAACGGATGACATTATATGAAGCACTGAAGGAAGTGGCGAAGAGCGGCCGGACGGTGGAAGAGGGAGAAGAGACATCAGCGGGCGAAAGCGCCGGGGAAGAAACAGAGCTTTCACAAAAGGCAGATACCTTCTTACAACGGATTGGCCATTACCGTGACCGGACTCCTTTCACCTCGATCCGTGAACTGTTGCAGCGGATACTTGACGATTATGATTATCTGAATTATGTGACGGCACTTCCCGCCGGCAGCAAGCGCCGCGCGAATGTTGAGATGCTGCTTACGAAGGCATCCGCTTTCGAGAAGACCAGTTATTTCGGACTGTTCCACTTTATCCGTTATATGGAGCAGCTGGAAAAATATGACGTGGATTACGGCGAGGCGGACACCCTGGATGAAAATGCAGATGTGGTCAGGATCATGAGTATCCACAAAAGTAAAGGACTGGAATTCCCGGTGGTATTTGTCTCCGGACTGTCGAAACGCTTCAACATGCAGGATGCGAACCAATCCCTGATCGTGGACATGGATCTGGGTGTCGCGGTGGATTATGTAGATTCCGTACGACGTATTAAAAATAAGACCCTCCGCCGAGCGGTTCTGTCCGCAAAAATGAAGGAAGATAATCTGGCGGAGGAATTACGTGTGCTCTACGTGGCACTGACCCGTGCCAGAGAGAAGCTGATCTTAACAGCGGTATTGGACAAGGCCGACGAAAAGTGGGAGTTGGCGCAGATGACCGGACAGGAGAGGCTGACTTATCTGGATTTCTGTGAGGCGGGAAGCTATATGGATTTCCTTCTGCCGATCCTGCCGAAGACGGGAATTGCGGTGAAGACAATGAGAACGGAAGACCTGACGGCAGAAGAGATCAGAGAGCAGCTGCGAATGGGTGACCGTAGGGAGGAACTGCAGCGGGTAGCGGATGGGGAGGTACTTTTACCCGGAGATCCGGAAGAAAATGAAAGAAAACTTTCTAAGTTAAGGGAGCGTTTTGCTTATCAATATCCCCATCCAGGGTTACAGAAGTTGTATACCAAGACCACAGTGTCAGAGTTAAAAATCGCAGCCATGGCGGAAAAAGATGAGGAGGCATTCCATACCTTTGAGGAAAAAGAAGTCGTTCCCTATATTCCTGCATTCCGCAGAGCGCAGGAGAAGGTCAGCGGAGCTGTCCGGGGAAGTGCTTTCCACCGTGTTATGGAGCTGTTGGATTTTACGTATGTATTTGTCGAATCGGGACTGTTTGAAAAATGCCCCGGAGATTATGAGACATACCGTAAGAGACTGGACGCGGAGAGACTTAAGAAGCGTTTGGAAGAATTCTTACAGCGGGAAACGGTATCTTTACGCCTGACGGAGGAATATGCCAAAGCAGTCAGTCTGCCGAAGATCCTCAATTTTCTGGAACAGGAGCTGGCATACCGCATGTGGCGTGCGCAGGAGCAGGGGCTTCTATACAGAGAGCAGCCCTTTGTGCTGGGCATTGATGCGAAACGCCTGGATCCGGATCTGCCCGAGGGAGAAAAGGTGCTCATTCAGGGTATCATCGATGTCTTTTTCATAGAAGACGGTGAGATTGTTCTGCTGGACTACAAGACCGATGTGATCGACTCCCTGGAAGCCCTCTGGAACCGCTACAACGTTCAGATTCAGTACTATGAGGAAGCGCTGACGAAGCTGATGCAGATGCCCGTGAAGGAGCGGATCCTGTATTCCTTCTACTTGGAAAAATATGAGTAATAAAAAGGAGATGTCCACATGGATATCTCCTTTTACATACGAATGAAATTATGCGGTGATCACAGTGCCTGCCTTGCCCTTAATGGCATCCTTGACATGATCCATGGAGGTGATCAGGACTTTGCCGGTGGGAACCTTCTCGAGGTAAGCAATGGCTGCCTCGATCTTGGGAAGCATGGTGCCTTCCTCAAACTGTCCTGCTGCGATCAGATCCTTTGCTTCTGCTACGGTGAGAGTCTCCAGTACTGCCTGATCCTCCTTACCGAAATCCTTATAAACATAGGGAACTGAGGTCAGGATGATCAGCTCGTCACAGCTTAGGTCGGAAGCAAGCTTACCGGCGATGGCATCCTTCTCGATGACTGCGGAAGCACCCTTCAGCGCATGCTTCTGCTCGATCACGGGGATTCCGCCGCCGCCACAGGCGATGACTACCTGATCTGCGGCTGCCAGCGCACGGATGGCTTCGATCTCTACAATGTCGATAGGCTTGGGGGCAGCAACGACACGGCGGAAGCCCTTGCCGGGATCTTCCTTGACATAGTTGCCTTTCTTTACTTCAATCTCAGCATCTTCCTTGGACATGTAACGACCGATGACCTTGGTGGGCTCATAGAAGGCTTCATCATAAGGATCTACGGTCACCTGGGTCAGAATCGTGCTCACCGGCTTGGAAATGCCGCGATCCAGAAGCTCTGCACGAAGAGAGTTCTGGATATCATAGCCTACATAACCCTGGCTCATAGCGGAGCAGACACACATAGGTGCGGGGGTATAGTCGATGTAAACACGGCGTAACTCGGTCATGGCCTTATGGATCATGCTGACCTGCGGACCGTTACTGTGGGTGATCGTCAGCTGATAATCTGCCTCCACCAGGTCTGCCAGAGCCTTGGCGGTTACTTTTACCGCATCCCACTGCTCGGTAGTGGTATAGCCCAGGGCGTCATGTCCCAGAGATACGACAACTCTTTTTTTGCTCATAAGATTACCTCTCTATATGTATTTTCCTAAGAATTTCTTCGTCAAAAGATGTTACCAGTATAACATATTTTCTCCAGGGTGTATAGCCATTTCTATACAATGAAACCTTCCAGAATAGTAGTCAGCTCCTCTGAGCGGGCTGCCAGTGCGGAGGTGGCTTTGTCCAGATTCTGAATGGCCTGCAGCTGTTTTTCGGCAGCAGTCTGTACATTGGAGGATCCGGCAGCAGTTTCTGCGGATACTGCGGAGATACCGGAGATGGCGGACAGGGTAGTGGTGCGCTGGCGTTCCATTTCCGACACGCCTGCATTGATCTGCTGCAGGAATTTCAGAAGCTCTGTTACTTTGGAATCTATCTCACGGAAGGAGTCTGTGGTACTGCCAACGGACTGGTTCTGATCCGCTACAATGCCCTTGGCCTGTCTGGCAACCTGTGTAGCTTCGTCTGTGGTAATTTCAATCTCTTCGATGATCCGGGAGATCTCACCGGAGGAGTGCAGGGACTGATCCGCCAGCTTCTGGATCTCCTGAGCGACCACTGCGAAGCCTCTTCCGGATTCGCCGGCTCTGGCAGCTTCAATGGAAGCGTTAAGGGACAGGAGGTTGGTCTGCTCTGCAATCTCATTAATGGCTTCAGTGATGGAGCCGATGGCTTTGGATTTCTCGTTCAGCCTGCCGATGGTATCTACGATGTTGGAGGTGATCTGCATGGTGGAAGAGGTATTCTCCTTCAGATGTTCCACGGATTCGATACCGGTATGGATCGCAGCGGTGGTGCCGGTGGCAAGCGCACTGATCTGGTCAGAATGTGAGGATACGTTGCCGATGGTGTCGGACAGAGAGTCCATCTGCTGCAGGCAGTCCTCAGAGCTTTCATCCAGTTTTTCAATACCCTGGCGCATTTCACCTACCTGATTCTGGATATCCTGGGAGGTAGCCAGGAAATGTGAGGAAGCCGCAGACATATCGGTGGCAGCCCGGGATAATTCTTCATTGACATCCTTCAGCCCGGATACAAGCTTCTTCATGTGTGCGATCATATCACAGATGCCATCAGCTAATAGCTGGAATTCGTCATTGCGCTTGGAGTGGACTTCGATCGTCAGATCTCCGTCAGAGACTTTTTTCAGCCGGCGGATAAAATAGTAGATGGAGCCGCCATACTGCCCGGCTAACAGAGACCCAAGTAGGATCGCCACGGCACTTGCTGCAACGACAAGGATCAGAGATACATTTTTAATCTCCGCTGTCTGACCGATGATATTTGCCTGAGGGATCAGGGCACAGATCATGGCATTACGGGCACCAATCTTGGAATAGAGAAAGAGATATTCTGCGCCTGCCTCTTCCACATAGGAGGAGCCGTTCTCTTCCTCAGAGGCAAATGCCTCATCTACATAGGATTTACCGACAAAGGTATTTTCTGCTACCGTATCGGAGCTAGAGGAGAGGTATTCGATGCCATCGCAGGTGACAAAGCCTACGAGACTGCCCTCACCGCCATCCAGGGAGGATAAGGAGGTATCCAGGACACTCGGTTTGAAATCAATGATCAGGATCGCCGGAGCATTGGAGAAATATCTGGCGAGGCGGACACTGTATTTGGAGGAATCCGTGCCAAGCTTTGCATCGACCTCGGACTGGTTGCCGAAAAGGTAATATTTTGCCTTGTCTGCAGATACGATCTGACCCTGGGAGCTTTCAAGGTACGCACTTAAGAGACCGGTCTCCTTCGTTTTCGTGGTAGAGATCGTCTTCTCCTTGTCAGAGAGCACGTAAATATTGGAGAGCAGGGCATCCGTGGTCACGGCTTTGATAAAGGTGTCTTCATAGGTGTTTGGAGTATTGTACAAGGTAGTGGCATCGTTATCATACAGACCGTTCAGATACTGCTTCAGGATATCCTCATTCATATATCCCTTGTAGTTAGACTGGACCGTGTCAAAAGAAAGCGTCAGGTACTGATTCATCATGCTGACGGTCTGGTCCACGGAGTCGCGGTAGGTTGCAATGATCTGTGTGGTAGCCTTCTGATAGGATACGAAGCCTAAGACAATGATGAAGACCACAGGGATCAGAAAAGCGAAGATCAGCTTAAAGCGTATCCGATTCCAGATAGGAATAGGGTTTTTCTTAGTATTTTTTGTCAAAATAGACACCTCCGATGCAGATTTAGTATTGATGGATACATTTTACCAAAGTTTTATCCAAATATCTACATTAATGTGAAAACGATTTCTTAAAATGAGCCTCATTAATAGGCAGGAGCGCTTTTGCTTTACATAATATGTTACAAAGTAATATAATGATACCAGATGAAGGAAGCAATGGCGGGAAGGAAACAGGAATCGATATGCAGAAAAAAGAACGTATGGCAAATCTGGAAGTACTGCGCTGTGTGGCAATGATGATGGTCGTGGTGCTGCACTACCTGGGCAAGGGAGGACTGCTGCCGGATCTGACAGCGCCTTTATCAGCGCAGGATATGGCAGCCTGGCTGTTAGAAGCAATCTGCATTGTAGCCGTGAATGTGTATATGATGATCAGCGGATACTTTTTATGCGAAAGCTCTTTTAAACTGAGCAGGCTGCTTACGCTGTGGCTGCAGCTGTGGCTGTATTCTGTGGGTATCGGTGTGCTGGCTGCGGTGACTGGGATCGTTCCTGCGGCGGAAGTGAGTACGCATTATTATCTGACATTACTGTTCCCGGTGACCATGGGGCATTACTGGTTCTTGACGGCGTATGTATTTTTATATATTCTGTTACCCTTCGTGGGAATCGGGCTCAGACGGATGACGAAGCAGCAGTTTCGGGTGGCACTGGTGCTGCTATTTGCTGCATTTTGTCTGGTTAAATCCATTCTGCCCTTCCGGTTGGAGGAGGATAGCAAGGGCTATGACTGCATCTGGTATCTGTGTGTGTTTTGTGCAGCCGCATATCTTCGCAGATTCGGAATTCCTTTTTTACAGAAAAAATCCCGGGCGTTGTTGCTGTATCTGATCGGCGTCCTCGGAACTTTTGGAGAGGCAATGCTGCTGCATTTATTTTATCTGCGGACAGGCAGCCTGGAACTGATTTTGAAGCTTCCGTATGAATATAACCATATTTTCCCGTTCTTAGCTTCTGTCGGGCTGTTTTGCCTGTTTCTGGACAGTGACATCCGGGGGAAGATCGGCAGCGTGGTGGTGAAGATCGCACCTTACACATTAGGAGTGTATCTGTTGCATGAGAACCTGGGTGTGCGTTATGCCTGGCAGCCCTGGCTTGGTTCGGACCGCATAGACGGTGTCGTATCGTTGCTCTTATGGACTGTTATCGCAGTAATCGTGGTATTTGTCCTGGGAATTTTGGTGGATGTTATCCGCAAAAATATCTGTGAAGGATTGCATAAGATATTCCTGCACATTCGTCCTTATCGTGTTCTTACGGAAAAAATACAGACCGTAGATACTATGTTCAAAAGAGAGGTAACACCGTGACAGATAACGTTAAAAATAAAATAGCGGGAACCGGCGGTCAGAGCCATAGACGCCTCTGGGAGTTCTTATTCGTGGCTGTTCTGGTACTGTATCCCCTGCGGCATATAGCCTGGGGGCTGGATCTGTGGGATACCGGCTACGGCTATGCGAATTTTGAATATATGGGAACCCGGCATATGGATCCTATGTGGCTTTTTTCCACTTATCTGACCACTGCCATCGGACATTTCCTTAGTCTGCTGCCCGGAGCGAAAACGCTGGTCGGCATGAATTTTTATACGGGCTTAAGTATCAGCCTGCTGGCGGTTCTGGGCTATTATTTTTGTACAAAAGTGCTGAAGATACCTGCCGGGCTTGCCTTTTTGGGCGAATTTACAGCAGTAAGCTTTTGCTGGTGCCCTACGGGATCTTTTTATAATTATGTGACGTATGTATTCTTCCTGGTCTCCGTGATCTGTCTGTATCTTGGGCTGTCCCGGGGGAAAGGAGGTTTACTGTTTGCCGCAGGGGTGGCACTGGGCTGTAATGTGCTGGCAAGATTTTCCAATCTGCCGGAAGCCGCGATGATCGTGGGTGTGTGGGCATACTGGATCATCTGCTGGCTGGAAGAGCGCAAAGGCATTGCGCAGGATTGTGGTGGCGTTGCGGGAAATGCTGAAATGGAAGATAAGAAAGCACGAAAAAAGGAAGCAGGCAGGAGGCTTCGTAAGAAGCTGTTACAGGATACCGGGATGTGCCTGGCGGGGTATCTTACTGCATTGCTGGTATTATTCGGTTACATTCAGATCCGCTATGGCATGGATGCGTATGTAAGAGGCATTCAGAGGCTGTTCTCCATGACGGAGGTAGCTACGGATTATACTGCCGCATCCATGATCCTGGGAATGTTCGACTGGTATCTCCAGAATCTGTACTGGGAGCTTAGGATGTGCGTATTCCTGATCGTGGGAATGATACCGGTGGGATTATTGGAATTCGCCGCTGCTTGTGTAAGAGATTCTTATGCAGGGAAGGACACGATAAAAAAGGTGCTGCGGATCCTGGAATGGACCGTAAGTGCGCTGCTTACTGTGATCATGGTATTCTGGCTGTACCGGCAGGGGTTCTGTGCTACGGAATACACACATTACGGCGCTATTATCTGGCCGGGAGTGACCTTTTTAACACTGACGCTTTTGGTGACGCTGTGGCGGATATTTACGCCTTCTGCACCGAGGGAGGAAAAACTGGTCAGCGGTCTGATCTTCCTTGTGATATGGATCACATCCCTTGGCAGTAATAACAAGCTTTACCCCAGCATGAATAATCTGTTTCTGGCATTGCCTTATATGTATTGGCAGTTTTATCGGTTCTGCAAATATGCCGGCAGCTTCCGGTGGAAGCGGGTCACTATATCCGCTGTTCCCGCAAAATGTATCTTTGGTGGGTTCTTTCTGTTATTTTTCATCCAGGTGGGACTGTTTGGCAGAAGTTTTGTATTCGTGGAGGGTACCGGTGTGCAGGAGCTCAGTGCGCAGGTGACCAATAACGAGACTTTGCAGAATGTATGGATGAGTGAGGAACGTGCCGGATGGATGCAGGAGATCTCCGAGTATGTGAATACCGGGGGACTTGCGGGAAAGGATGTGCTGCTCTACGGTCAGATCCCGGCATTGTCCTATTATCTGCAGATGCCTGCGGCATTCAATCCCTGGCCGGATCTGGATTCCTATCAGATCGCACAGATGGAAGAGGATATGCTTAAGATGCAGGAGCGGATGGATACGGATGCGACTTACCGTCCGGTGGTACTGTTGGAGAAAAAATATGCCGTGTATCTGGAAAAAGGAGAAGCAGCACTTAAGGCCATGCAGCCTACGGAAAAAGAGTGGGAATATATCGTGGATAATCCCAAGCTTATGCTGATCGGAAAGTTCATGGAAGATTATGGGTATGAGAAGACTTTTGAAAATGAGAAATTTGTGATCTATGAATAGAAAATATATAAAATAACTCCCCGAAAGACTTTCTCTTTCGGGGAGTTTGCTTTGGAAATAAAACGATCTTATAACAACTGTAAGCCGTTCTTTTCTGCAGTCTCCATAACCTCATCGGACCACAGAGAACACTGTACTTCGCCGATATGAGCTTTTCTTAAGAAGAACATACAGATACGGGACTGACCGATACCACCGCCGATAGTAAGAGGAAGCTCACCGTTAATGACTGCCTTGTGATAAGGAAGCTCGGCACGCTCGGGGCAGCCAGCCTTCTGTAACTGATCTAACAGAGCCTTTTTGTCTACACGGATACCCATACTGGACAGCTCCAGAGCGATATCCAGAACCGGATAATATACCACGATATCCGCATTCAGAGACCAGTCATCGTAGTCCGGGGCACGACCGTCATGAGGCTTACCATTCTCTAAGGTCTCACCGATCTGCATGATGCAGACAGCCCCCTTAGCCTTGGCAATGTAGTATTCGCGTTCCTTCGGAGAATAATCAGGGAACATTTCCTCCAGCTCACTGGTAGTCACGAAGAAGATGTCATGAGGAAGGATCTCCTCAATGTAGTCATAATGGATGGACATATACTTCTCAGTCTTGCGCAGAACCTTGTATACGGTGCGGACAGTCTCTTTCAGAGTCTCCAGATTCCGCTCATCCCTGGTGATGATCTTCTCCCAGTCCCACTGGTCTACATAGATGGAGTGGATGTTGTCGGTTTCTTCATCCTGGCGGATGGCACTCATGTCGGTGTAGAGACCCTCACCGGGCTTAAAACCATACTTCTGCAGGGCATAGCGCTTCCATTTTGCCAGAGACTGTACGATCTCTGCTTCACGGTCTCCCTGTGCAGCAATATGGAAATTTACAGGACGCTCCACACCGTTTAAGTTATCGTTCAGTCCGGATGTGGGATCCACAAATAAAGGAGCAGATACGCGCAACAGGTGCAGGCGCTCTGCTAACAATCCCTGGAAAAAGTCCTTCACTGTCTTGATGGCAACCTGTGTTTCGTACAGGTTCAGCTGAGACTTATAATTTTTAGGTATGACAATATCTGACATACTGACCTCTCATTCTGCCGCCTGGCGGCTTGTGATACAAAATACTCCTATATTATTTAACTGCGAAATGCGTGATTTTGCAAGCTTTTTTTCGGAAAAAATAACCACTTGCAAAAATCGAACATATGTGCTAATTTAGATACATAACAGAACAGACGTTCTGATTTTGGGTATTTTCGGTAAAAGGCGGTGATAACTTGGAATATCTTATACAAAATGGAGAATTATCCATCATGCAGAAGCTGGAGATCCTGACGGATGCCGCTCGTTTTGATGTAGCCTGCACGTCCAGCGGTGTGGAACGTAAGGGAGACGGGAAGCACATGGGGAACTGTGCGAAGGCAGGGATCTGTCACAGTTTTTCTTCCGACGGCAGATGCATTTCTTTACTTAAGATATTGATGACCAATGAATGTATCTTCGATTGCAAATATTGCCTGAACCGGAAGTCCAACGATGTCCCCAGAGCCACTTTCACACCGGAGGAGATCTGCACGCTGACCATGGAGTTCTACCGACGGAATTATATCGAGGGACTGTTCTTAAGCTCCGGCATTGTACAGGACCCCACGTTTACCATGGAATTATTATACCGGACTATTTGGCTGCTGCGGAATCACTACCACTTTAACGGCTATGTCCATGTGAAGGCGATTCCCGGGGCAGATCCGGAGCTGGTGCAGCGGATGGGATATCTGGCAGACCGTATGAGTGTGAATTTGGAGCTCCCTACAGCGGAGGGGCTTCGGACACTGGCACCGAATAAGCACCGGAAGAATATTCTGACCCCCATGCGGCAGATTCAGAACGGCATTCATGCGAATAAGGAGGAACTGATCCTGTACCGTAAGAGTCCCCACTTTGTATCCGGCGGGCAGTCTACACAGATGATCATTGGTGCGACGCCGGAGACGGATTATCAGATTTTAAATGTAGCGGAGAGTCTGTATCAGAAGTTTGAGTTAAAGAGAGTCTTCTATTCCGCGTTTGTAAAAGTCAACGAGGACAAAAGCCTGCCGGCGCTTCCGGGAGGACCGCCGCTTCTGAGGGAACACCGTCTGTACCAGGCGGACTGGCTGCTTCGGTTCTATGGATTTCGGGCAGAGGAACTGTTGGATGAGAGAAGACCGTATTTTAATGTCATGTTAGATCCCAAGGAGGACTGGGCAGTGCGGCATCTGGAATGCTTCCCGGTGGAGATTAACAGATCTCCCTACGGGGACTTGCTGCGGGTGCCGGGGATCGGTGTGAAGAGCGCCAGGCGGATCCTTGCTGCCAGGAGGAGTACAAAGCTGACCTTTCAGGATCTGAAGAAATTAGGAGTGGTATTAAAGCGGGCAGTGTATTTTATTACCTGCAGCGGCAGGATGATGTATCCCACGAAGCTAGAGGAGGATTATATCGTGCGGAATCTGACGGATCCGAAGGACCGGATCCGGTTCGGAAGCGACGGTATGAGTTACCGGCAGATGACTTTATTTGATGACGGAATGTTCCCGAACGGGGTACGGCAGGAGGAAAAGCTTATTATATGAAGATATATCATTGCGAGGATTCCTTAGAAGGGATATTCACTGCCATTTACAATACCTACGAGGATCATTCTCCTGTCCGGGATACTATGGTCACCACCATCGAGGAGAACCTGCTGTTCTCGGAGTCGGTGGAGGTGGTGCCGGATCCGGAGAAGACGATCAAGGTGATACGTACGTTAAAGCGCAGATTCGGGGAATCGGATTATGAGACCTTGTGTCTGGCGCTGGCATCGCCGAAGCCGGAGAAGGCACAGGCGGTATACCGGACCATTGCGAAGGGACTGGCTGAAAAGTGCGCGGCGGGGCATCTTATGGATGCCCTTGCAGACACTTATGTGAACCAGACCTTCGGCCTGGCAAGGGCAGCCGGGAATGAATATCATCATCTGAAGGGATTCGTCCGGTTTGAGGAACTGGAGAATACGATCCTCTACTCGAAGATCGCACCGAAGAACAATATCCTGACGTTTTTAATGGTACATTTCGCCGACCGTTTTCCTATGGAAGATTTTCTGCTGTTCGATGCGGGTCGATACCTGTTCGGGGTACATCCGGCCGGGAGACCGTGGTATACGCTGCAGGGGAAGGATGCCTGGGAGAGAGTACAGTCTAAGACAGAGAAACTGTCCACGGCGGAGCTGCATTATCGGGAACTTTTCCGCTCCTTCTGTCATACAATAGCTATAAAAGAGCGGGAAAACAGAGAATTACAACGAAATATGCTCCCCCTCAGGTTCCAAGAATATATGGTGGAATTTCGATAGATTTCGCCAAATTGAGATTTGGATTTTATCGTGATAAAGTAACAAATATACAAATCGCCGAAAAGGTTTTCCGGATGGAGACCAACTGTTGTCAAAATGATAAAAGAGTGGTAAAAATGCCTAAAATGAGCGTTTTTTGGAAGAAAAAAACCGCTTTACATTTGGGGATGGTTGGCTATAATAGTAATGATTTCAGATATGAGGGGAAAGTACCCGGTGTATTTTTTAACTTACGATCGAACTTACTATTGAAAGGAAGGAACAAGAAATGTTAAAGACGATCCGTTTGACACCTGAAGACGTGAAGCATTTTGTTGATGTAGCTTCAAAGTGTGATTTTGATATTGATATATGCTATAACAGATACGTAGTCGATGCCAAGTCATTCCTTGGAGTGTATGGATTGGATTTCACAAAGCCACTGTCTGTATCTTATGACGGCTACAATGATGAATTTGAAGAGCTGTTGAGACAGTATGCGATTGCGTGCTAAAACATCTTGTGATAACAGAATGTGATTTGACTCCCCAGGTAAGATAGAGTACTATTTACCTGGGGAGTTTTCGTATACCGGGCTTGTGAGAGTGTGCAGCACGGGACAAGCCGCAGGTATGCGGTTATGATAGGAATTTGTCAAGGGAGGTGAAGCCGCATGGCAGGAGAAGTCAGAACATCGGTGAGGAATCTTGTGGAATTCATTCTGCGCAGTGGCGACATCGATGACAGGAGACAGGGTTCCCCTGAGAATGCAATGCAGGAGGGCAGCCGGATCCACCGTATGATCCAACGCCGCATGGGAGCGGAGTATCAGGCGGAAGTGGCGCTGAAATACACCCATCCCACGGAGAACTATGTCATCATCGTGGAGGGACGGGCGGATGGTATCATTGAACAGAACGGAGAGACCACCATCGACGAGATCAAGGGAACTTACAGAGATCTGGCGAAGCTGAAGGCACCGTTACCCCTGCACATTGCCCAGGCAAAATGCTATGCCTATATGTATAGTCTGCAGAAGGAACTGCCTTATATCCGCGTACGGCTGACTTATTGTAATATAGAGACAGAAGATATCCGCTATTTTTATGAGGATTATGAATTTGCGAAGCTGGAGGCATGGTTTCAGCAGTTGATTAGTGATTACCGTAAATGGGCGGATTATACCTGGCAGTGGAGGGAACTTAGACAACAGTCCATTGCCGAACTGCAATTTCCTTTTGACTACCGGGATGGACAGAAAGAACTGGTCAGTTATGTATATCAGACCATCTACCATAAGAGAAAATTATTCATTGAAGCTCCCACGGGAGTAGGCAAGACCATCTCCACCATCTTTCCCACGGTAAAAGCCATGGGGAAAGATATGGGGGACAGGCTGTTCTACCTTACGGCGAAGACTATCACCCGGACAGTGGCGGAGGATACCTTTTCTCTGTTGCGGGAGAAGGGACTGCGATTCAAAAGTATTATTCTGACAGCGAAGGAGAAGATCTGTTTTCAGGAACATACCGAATGTAATCCGGAGCAGTGCCCCTATGCCAAGGGACATTTTGACCGGATCAATGATGCCATCTATGATCTGTTGACCCACGAAGAGAGCTTTACGAGAAATAATATAGAAGAATATGCCCTGAAATATCAGGTGTGTCCCTTTGAATTCGGACTGGACGTAAGTCTGTTCGCGGATGGCATCATCGGAGACTATAATTACCTATTTGATCCCCATGTTTATCTGAAGCGGTTTTTCGGAGATGGCAGCCAGGGGGACTATGTATTTCTGATCGATGAGGCACATAACCTCTTAGAGCGCGGCAGAGAGATGTACAGCGCGCCTCTGCGGAAGGAAGACCTGCTGGAACTGAAGCGGGAGATAAAACAGACAATCATGTCGGAAATGGAGGAGGTAGCGCTCAAAAAGCGCGATAAAGACGAGATTTCCGGACAAATGACATTAGAAATGACAGACATGTCAAAACAACTGCCACAAGAGCATACCTTCGTGGAAATGGACGGTACGGACTCTATCTATATCAAAGGACATAAGGGAAAAAAGTCTGACGGAAAGAGTACCTTTGTGCGGGAAGGCTATGCGGAGAGGATATGCCAGCTGCTGGAAAAGTGCAATGCGCAGCTGTTGTCCATGAAACGGGACTGCGACGGATACCGGCTGGTGGAGGATATTGACATGCTGGTGCAGCCTCTGACCAGACTTCACGGCATCATCAGCGATTATCTGGAGGAGCAGGAGAAGGTCAGTCTGGAAGTGAGGGAGAATCTGCTGGACTTCTACTTCAAGCTCAGTCATTTTCTGGATATTTACGAGAGGATCGATGAGAACTACGTCAAATATACGAGAACATGTGAGGACGGCAGCTTTGAACTGAAGCTGTTCTGCGTCAATCCCAGAGAAAATCTGAAGGAATGCATGCTCAGGGGACGCAGTACGATCCTGTTTTCCGCCACGTTTCTGCCGATCCAGTATTACAAGAATCTGTTGGGGGGAGAGAAGGAAGACTATGAAGTATACGCTCACTCGGTGTTCGATCCCGAGAAGCGCACCATATTGATCGCCGGGGATGTGACCAGCAAGTTCACCCGCAGATCTAGAGAGGAGTACTACAATATTGCCCGCTATATTCATGAAGTCGTGAAGAACCGGCACGGCAATTACATGGTATTTTTCCCGTCCTATTCCTTCATGGATCAGATCTATGAGATCTACGGGCAATATTTTATGACAGAAGAAGAGGAATGCCTGGTACAGCAGGAATCCATGAACGAAGAGGAGAGAGAATACTTTCTGAACCGCTTCCGGGGCAATGAAGACTGCGACCTGCAGAGTCTTATCGGCATGGAGATCGAGGAGGAAGAGGAACAGACGCTGATCGGGTTCTGCGTGCTGGGAGGTATCTTCGGAGAGGGGATCGACCTGAAAAAGGACAGCCTCATCGGTGTGATCGTAGTAGGAACCGGACTGCCACAGGTAGGCTGTGAACGGGAAATCCTCAAGGACTATTTTGATGACAATGGGGAAAATGGCTTTGACTATTCCTACCGTTATCCCGGAATGAATAAAGTACTGCAGGCAGCGGGCCGGGTGATAAGGACCTCTGAAGATGTGGGAATTATCGTCCTGCTGGATGAGCGTTTCAGGCAGTATTCTTATCGTAGAATGTTCCCCAGGGAGTGGGAACAGGTAGTGCCTGTGACAGTGGATACGGTGGCTAAAAAGGTGGAGCGATTTTGGGACGCCTGGTTGTGGCAGCAACGATGACATTCGATATGATAACAGAATTGATATACAACATGACAATCCACATAACCACATATGACACGTGTGTATATGTGGATAACTCGGTGGATTTTGTGGATTATTTGAGCTTTTTTACAAAAAAAACGACAGATGGATCAAAAATGGTGTATAATAGCAAAAGAATTGATGTGGATAAATAAATACAAGCAGTACTGAACCAGTCAATGGAAAAGTCTTACGAGTACAAAGTATGAAATTAAGGCAACATGAAATTAAGGCAGAAAGGAATGGGGACTAATATGTGGGCTTATGAAAGTGTTTTTTATCAGATCTATCCTATGGGATTCTGTGGAGTTCCTTTTGAAAATGACGGAATACAGAGACATGAGATCAAACGTGTGGAGGAGTGGATCCCCCATATGCAGAAGCTGGGAGTGAATGCCGTTTATTTCTCTCCGGTATTTGAATCGGATACCCATGGTTACAATACCAGGGATTATCGGAAGATCGATGTGAGGCTGGGAACCAATGAGGATTTTAAGGAAGTCTGCGATGCACTGCATGCGGCAGGAATCCGGGTTGTGTTAGACGGTGTGTTCAATCATGTGGGCAGAGGCTTTGCACAGTTTCAGGATGTGATTAAAAACCGGGAGAACTCTCCCTATGTGAACTGGTTCTACCGTATCGATTTCGGCGGCAATTCCAACTACAACGACGGACTGTGGTATGAGGGCTGGGAAGGCTGCTTTGATCTGGTGAAGCTTAACCTGCAGAACCCGGAGGTAGTGAACTACCTGTTAGACAGCGTGAAGGGCTGGATCGATGAGTTCGGCATTGACGGTCTGCGCCTGGATGTGGCGTACAGCCTGGATGAGAACTTTGTCAGAAGACTGCGGGAAGTGACCGGTGCCTACAAGCAGGATTTCTTCTTATTAGGGGAGATGCTTCACGGAGATTATAACCGCCTGATGAATGATCAGATGTTACATTCCGCGACGAACTACGAGTGCTATAAGGGACTTTACAGCAGCTTCAACAGCATGAATATGTTCGAGATCGTGCATTCCCTGCTGCGCCAGTTCGGACCGGAGAACTGGACACTGTATAAGGGAAAGCACCTGTTGTCCTTCGTGGATAACCACGATGTGACCCGCGTGGCAAGTATTTTGAATAATGAAAATCACCTGCCCCTGATCTATGCCATGGCATTCGGCATGCCGGGGATTCCCTGTGTCTACTATGGAAGCGAATGGGGCTTCAAAGCCAGAAAAGAAGATGGTGACCCCGCACTGCGTCCCTGCTTTGACAAGCCGGAGTGGAACGGTCTGTGCGACTGGATCAGCAGACTGGCAGAGGCCAAGAAGCATTCCGAGGCACTGAATTACGGAGCCTTTCGTTCGGTACTGTTGACCAATAAGCAGTGTATTTTCGAGAGAAAGTCGGAGCATGAGAGAGTACTGGTGGCTATCAATGCAGACGGAGAGGACTTCATGGCACATTTTGATGCCGGCTGCGGAACGGCGGTAGATCTGATCACCGGAGAGAAACATGACTTTGGCGGCGGCAGTCTTCTGCCTGCGTACAGTGCATATTTCTGGCTGATGGAAAACTAACGGAGAATTTATTTATGAAGGTACTGATCTTATCCACCGGAACCGGTGAGGGACATAATTCCGCTGCAAAAGCGGTGAAAGAACAGTTTGAAAAACGGGGCATTCCCTGTGAACTGGCGGATGTACTTAATTTTGCTTCGGACAAGGCCAGCGCTTACGGACGCCGGATCTACATCTGGAGCACGGTCCGGGCGAAAAAGGTGTTCGCCGGAGCGTACCGGGTAGGCAGAGCCATTTCGTCTGCCAGATTAAAGTCACCGGTGTATTTTGCCAACGCTTTGTATGCGGATAAGCTGTGCAGCTATATCACAGAGAACGGATATGATACGGTGGTAATGCCACATCTGTTCCCGGCGGAGGCAATGACCTGGCTGCTGCGACAGCATAAGCTGGATGTACAGACTTATTTTATTGCCACGGATTATACCTGTATTCCTTTTACCGAGGAGACAAAGGTGGATTACTATTTTATCCCGCATGAGGAACTGACGACGGAGTTCATCAAACGCGGCATCCCTGCGGAGAAGCTGGTTCCCACGGGAATTCCGGTATCGGAGAGGTTCCTGAAGCTTCCGGAAAAAAGAGAAGCGCGAAGGCAGCTGGGGATTCCGGCAGATAAATCCTGTATCCTTATGATGACGGGCAGCATGGGGTATGGCCGTGTGGAAAGCATGACGGCGAAGCTGGTGGAGCAGACCGGAGAGGATACCCATCTGTATATCCTGGGGGGAACCAATGAAGAGCTGAAGAAGACACTCCGGGATAGATATGCCGATACAGAGCGGGTGCATGTGCTGGATTTTACCACGGAAGCGCATCTCTACATGGCAGCGGCGGATATTCTGTTTACCAAACCGGGAGGACTGACCTCCACGGAAGCGGTGGCGGCGAAAGCTGCATTGGTACACACTAAGCCGATCCCCGGATGTGAGGATCGCAATGTTGCCTTTTTCACACAACATGGGATGTCTGTATCAGGAGATACGGAAGATGCCGTGATACAAAATGGACTAAAGCTTCTGCGGGATCCGGAGGCACAGGCAAAAATGCGGAAGTGTCAGGAAAAATACGGAAAGCCTTACGCAGCAGATGCAGTCTGTGAATTCATCTGCGGACAAAAGGAAGCAGCGGAAAAACAGGAAGAATAAGTGCGGAAGCAAAAGAGAGATAGGAGTGCCAGATGATCATACGGGAACTGGGAATGACAGTCTTCGGATTGTTATGCGGAAGTATATTGTTCGGCAGGGCATTGCCGAAATGGATCAAGGGAATTGATGTCACTGAGGTCAGCAACGATCATAATCCGGGGACTGCCAATGCCATGAAATACGCAGGAGTGCCTGTCGGGATCCTGTGCCTGCTGGGAGATCTGTTAAAGGGAGCACTGCCGGTATACGTGGCAGTTGGCATGGGGCTTGTGACAGACAGCTGGTTTCCGCTTATCATGGCGGCACCGGTACTGGGGCATGCCTATTCCCTGTTTTATCATGGGAACGGAGGCAAAGCCATTGCGGTATCCTTCGGCGTGTTGATCGGACTGGCACCGGTACAGCCGGAACTGCTGATGCTGCTGATCATATTGTATTTGTCGGGGTCTGCCCTTCTGATCAGACCGCACACCAGAAGAACCCGTATCACTTATATCTTTTTTGCCGTGGGAGCAGCGGTTCTACTGATGATACAGAGAATACCACGGCAGGTATTTTGGGGAGCACTTCTGATCTCTGCCATTGTGATCCATAAAAACAGTATCCGTCAGGAGTTTCTGGAGGAGGCGACGGAATCTTTGGAAAGTCTTTAGAATTTCTTACGGTTTCTCTATATTGACGCATGATATTATATGCCGTATAGTATAGCTACAGAGCAATACTATACGGCATATAATATTGTAAGGAAAGGCGGATAGCCGCAAATTTCAGAGAGGAGCGATAGGATGCTTTTTAATACAGGAGCAGCTCTGCTGGATGCTATCGTGCTGGCGGTGGTCGCCCGGGAACCGGAAGGAACCTATGGATACAAGATCACCCAGGAGGTCCGTCAGGTGATCGAACTGTCGGAATCCACCCTGTATCCCGTGCTTCGGAGACTACAGAAGGACGAATGTCTGGAGGTCTATGACAGGGAATGCAGCGGCAGGACGAGACGCTATTACAAGGTCACCAGCAGGGGCTGGGCACAGCTTCATTTATATGAAAGCGAGTGGCGAAGCTACAGCGGGAAGATCACAGGACTGTTTGAGGGAAGACCGGTGAAGAGGTCAGAGGCATAAAGATGCACAGATGGGAGAAAAAGTAGGATGAACAGAACGGAGTATATGAGGCAGCTGGAGAGCCTGCTGCAAAATATTTCTGCTACGGAGCGGGAAGAAGCGCTACAATATTATAATGAATATTTTAACGATGCGGGACCTGAGAATGAACAGAATGTTATTGAGGCACTGGGGAATCCTGTGAAGGTGGCGGAGAATATCAAAAAGGACATTTTCGGCAATGGTTACGGGGAGAACAACTACCAGAGAGCAGGAGCCGACAGCCGGGCAGTGATCACTTACCCGGCAGATTTTCAGACAGAAAATGGTAACAACCGTCAGAGTGATACGTCGCAAACTGCACAGGCACAGGTGGTATCTCCACAGAAAAAAGAAGGGATGTCCACCGGTATGATCGTGCTGATTGTAATTTTATGTATTTTGGCATCCCCGGTGATCCTGGGAGCAGCTTCCGCCGGTATCGGCGTGGCAGCAGGGCTGATCGCCGGATGGTTCGGACTGATCATCGGTTTCGGGGCAACGGCAGCAGCACTGATACTGGTTCTGATCGCACTGGTGGCAGTAGGGATCATCAGTATGTTTACGCATCCATTTGTGGGAATGTGCCTGATCGGTGCCGGACTGATCTGCGGAGGTGTCGGACTTCTGTTCCTGATGCTGACCGTGGCCATGGCGGGAATCGCCACACCGGCGATCTGTTGTTGGATCGGAGGATTATTCCAGAAAAGAGGTAAAAAAGAAGCATGAAAAAATTTATGAAGGGCTGTGCCATCACAGCGTTGCTATTTATATTATTGGGACTGATACTGGGAGTGAGCGGAAGCCTGGGGAATGGTTCCACGTATTTTTCACCGGGGGAGATCCTGTCAGCGGTTACCCTGGGAAGAATCTCGGAAGAAAAGGTAGATGACTGGAGTGACGGTGTGACGGAGCAGATCCGGGAAAATATGGGCGATGTGCACTATGATCTGGAGGACAATGTGGATTATGACTCAGATTATGAAGTAAAGTCGGGAAAGATAGAGCTGTATGTTCTGGGGGATGACAGCCAGGGCATCACGGATCTACAGGTGCAGGCCGGTGGCTGTGTCATGAAGATTCAGGTGTCAGAGGACAACTGCTTCCGGGTAGAAGCCGACGGAATGCGAAAGTTCCAGGGATATGTGGAAGGCGGTACGATGGAGATCAGCGGTACTTCGAAAGTAAACAGCAACAGTGATGGCAATCTGGGCGGTTCCATCTGCCTGTATGTGCCTGAGGGATATTATTTTGAAAATACCTCTTTGGATCTGGGCGCCGGAAGCCTCAGTGTAGAGGAATTGCAGACGGGGGCACTGGAAGCCAATGTGGGTGCCGGCAAGATGACGTTTGAGAAACTGGATGCTGATCAGGCAGAGTTAGACTGTGGTGCCGGTCAGATGACAGTAGAAGAACTGAGCAGTCGCGTGGCAGAGGTTTCCGTAGGAATGGGATCCGTTCGTCTGAACGGAGATGTGACCGAACGATTGGACGGAGAGTGCTCCATGGGAGAACTGAAACTGACACTGGCAGGAGCGCAGACAGATTTCAACTACGACTTAAGCTGCGGTATGGGTGAACTGAAAGTCGGTGATGACAGTTACAACGGCCTGGCACAGGAGAAACAGATCAACAACAACGCTTCTAAAAATATGGAGCTGGAATGTGCCATGGGCAGCGTTGTGGTGGAGTTTAAGTAAAATACTGCCAGACAGAACGGTTTTCACATGGCGGCGGTAAAAAAGCTGCTAAATTCGGAAAATAAGATACGCGATATCGCCTGAGTGGAGTTGTGATTCCCTCAGGCGGTAATGTTAGAATTCTTTTGTTATTCTTTTTCCGGTTTGTGCCATTCATCCAAAACAGCTTCTACCTGTGCGATGAGTTGTTCCTTATTTGGAATATAAGAAACATAACGTGAAGCAAAGATATTGTTGGACAGACCTCCGAGAGCATATTCAGCAGCTACACTGTCTTTGTCTGTACAAAGGATAATACCGATGGGGGGATTATCATGTTCATCATTTACTTCTGCGGCGTAGTAGTTCAGATACATATTAAGTTGCCCGGCGGCTTCCGGTGTGAGCTTGGTTGTCTTTAATTCAATCAGCACATACGCTCGGAGAATTTTATTATAGAAAACCATATCCACATAGTAGTGAGTATTGTTCAACGTAATGCGTTGCTGCGTCCCGACGAACATGAAACCGCGACCTAATTCCAACAGGAATTTTTCAATCTGCGCGACCAGTGCTTTTTCAAGATCACTTTCCAGCAGGGGCTTGTTTTCCGGCACACCCAAAAATTCAAACACATAGGGGTCTTTGATAATGTCGCTTGGCGTAGTCATTTCAATACCTTTTTCCGCGAGGGCAAGTACCGTTTCCTTGTTTGTCTTTCCTTCTGACAGTAATAATCGTTCATAGAGAGAAGTGGAAATCTGCCGCTTTAATTCTCGGATCGACCACCCGGAGTTGATGGTTTCCTTTTCATAAAAACTGCGTTTGTCTGGATCCGAAATCGTCAACAGCTCACAATAATGCGACCACGACAATTTTCCAGACACTGTCTGGAATTTTTGATGGTGCATATAGAACAGGCGCATATTGTATAGATTGGAAACAGAAAATCCCTTTCCAAATTCTTTTGTCAATCCTTTAGAAAGTTCCTTTAAGGTCTGCTTTCCGTAATCTGCCCGATCTTTGCTTTCCTGCTCATACTCAACAATGATCTTTCCTACATTCCAGTAGGTAGACAGCAATTCCGTATTTACCTGTACCGCCACGCGCTGACGTGCATTTAATAACAATTCTCTGATTTCATTCATCATAGAATCAGTATGTGTCAAATTACTCAATTTTAATGCCCCCTTTCCAGATGGAGGATAGCCAGTATAATATAAAAAAAGAATCGCAGCACACCGTTTAAGCATTTGCTATACGGGATCTCATTCTTGAGAACAACCACAATTCCTTTTCTATATAAAATATAAAAGAGATGAAATGAAAAGTCAACTAAATCATTGAGCTTTAATATTCTTACAACAGCGCCGCCAGATACTTTTCAAATACTACGCCCTCCTGCACGGGCGTTCCGGCCTTTTCGCTTCCGGCGATGCACAGTCCTACGAAGTTCGCAGCCTTCTGCACGGAGGTTAGTAGTGTCTCCCCGCGGACGGCATCGGCGGCGAGAATGGAGGCGAAGATGTCTCCGGTGCCGGGGCGGGAGGCTCCGGCGATGGGGGTGGCAACGGTGGTATAGACACCGTCATCCCACAGGAAATTTACCAGAGAATCGCCCTGACGGATCCCGGTGATGACGATGGATGCACCGGCGGAGCCATTGGAGACAGCGCCAACGGAACTCCCGTCAGAACCACTGGCAGTAGTGCCCGTGGAGGCTTCGTCGGATGTAATGGAAGCTGTTTGACAAATGTCAGCCAGCCGTTCACATAATCCGGACAGCTCCTGCAGCGTCCATTCCCCATCCTTCCAGGGAGTCCCGGTCAGCAGGCAGGACTCCGTGATATTCGGCGTGATAATATCCGCCAGAGGCAGCAGCTCCTTCATCTTCTGAACATGGGTCTCTGTAATGGAGGAGTAGGTTCTGCCGTGGTCTCCCATGACCGGNNAAAATAATACCGCTTGGAGTATATTCAAAGCTAAAATTGAACTTATGATACCATGGGAGGTAAAAGTGAATACGGAAGACTCTAAAATTGTTATAAATGAAAAGGCACAAAAGGTAATTAGCTTTCATAGAGAAAAGTAG
>DLZQ01000039.1:11829-22664 GCA_003447295.1 Lachnospiraceae bacterium | reverse complement strand
TAAGTAAAATACTGCCAGACAGAGTTACTTTTATATCGCGGCAGTAAAAAATCTTCTTTCATTTGAAAAATTATCGTTATAATACCGCCTGAATGGAGTTATTATCCATCAGGCGGTATTTTTGAAAGTTCTATCTATGATTTGATAAAAATAATACCGCTTGGAGTATAATAACAGACTTGTCAATGGAATCTTTGCTTTTTAGCTTTCATAGAGAAAAGTAGAAATCTGACTTTTTTCGATCATCAGGAAGGAATACTCAATATCCCAGACACTGTCTGTTAAATTTGAAAATATTTGTTTTTCTTGTAATATCTTTCTCTTAATTCGTAGTATATAGGTGAGGCAGAAAGGAAGTGATGATTTGAACGATAGTGAAATTATTGATTTGTTCTATATGCGCTCTGAACAGGCAATCATAGAGTTGTCGGTGAAGTACGGAAATGTCTGTAACAAGGTCGCAAAAAATATTTTGAACAATATCCTAGATGCAGAGGAGTGTGTTAACGACGCTTATTTAGGAGCATGGAATACAATACCGCCTCAAAATCCAAACCCGTTGCTTACCTATATCTGTCGAATTGTCCGTAACCTCTCCATAAAAAAGTATCACGCGAATACATCTGTCAAGCGCAACAGCTTTTACGATGCGGCTTTAGACGAACTGGAGGAATGTGTATCCTCCTCTGAAAGTGTAGAGGCGGAGATTTCCGCAAAGGAGCTTACCCGGCAGATTGACTATTTTCTGGATACACTGGATGCAGAGAGTCGAATACTCTTTGTTCGTCGATATTGGTATGCCTATTCTATTTCGGAACTTGCAAAACAGTTTGGTCTGAAGAGTAATACCGTGTCAGTGCGACTTTCCCGTATTAGGGACAAACTGCGGGATTATTTGAAGGGGGAGGGATTTACAGTATGAAACGTGAAGATATTTCCGAGGCGATTGGTAACATCAGCACAAAGTATATTCAGGAAGCAGCTCCCAACATACGGGTGAAGAAAAAGCCGGTATGGGTGAAATGGGGAGTAGTTGCAGCAGTTTTTTGTTTCTTTTCTATGACTGTTTTTGCAAACAGTTTGTTTTCCTCCCTATCCGGAGATGAACTTTCTCTGTCTGCCACATATGAGGGAAATGGTGTAATTTCTGTTCAAGTAGAAAATAGGTCTGACAAAGAGCTTAATTTTCAATCGAAACTTAAACTAATGCGCTGGTCTACCAGCGAGGAAGTTAAACCGCTTTCGGGAAAGGTGTCTTTCAGCAACACCGAGATACCTGCTAACTCAAGCGGTACGATGGTAATTGATCTTTCAGATGCCTATGATATATCATTGTTGGAGACACCGATTTCGGATGATGATTGGTACTACTTGGTGTTGACAAATAACAACTTCTTATTTGGACAGGATTGGATGTGTACGGTTGAATTTGCAGAATCTGTCCCAACCGAAAAAGTTGACGTGGCGCCGATTACTCCGGTTGACGCTGATCCGGAACTGATATCAGAAATTATGGAAGAATTCAGACCATACTTTGAAAGATACACTTTGGATATTAATGAAAGAAATCGGCTCGCTGGCGAATATCTGGAACATTGCCAGAGGGTGTTGGAACAAATGGATATAAACATCGTGCCCTCCGTGTCACCAAATGAGTTAACTTTGATTGACAGCGCCGAAAGTGTCCTTTTTGACCCTGCTGTGCCTGCGGATATGCAATTGCAGCTAACTGGTCTGCATCGCCGATCAACGGACGGGTATGACAAAATCATTGGTGCCTCCGCGGAAGAATGTGCGATGGTTTTAAGCGCCTACATCCCGCAGCACAAAGGTGAAATCGACGGCGGTGTGGATATTCCCTTGATTTATGTTTTCATATACGAAAAAAATGAAATTCATACCACGCAGGACTATGCCTTTATCCGCGGTCAACTTTTGACCTTTGAACAGATGGAGCAGTACAAGATCTATGAGGACGAACAGTATGTCTGCTATGATGTCAGCGATTTGTTCTATTCCGATCTTCGTCAGTATGTGGAAAGCATGGTTAGCCAAAGGAGCGACGTTTATTTTGACGAGCAGGTTTGGGAACGAGTTCAGAACATTTATACCTACTATCGTGATAACATGGGAACACTTCTCGGTTATAGAACTGACACGGGGCGCGGAACAACAGAGAATGTAACCGGAAACGATGCATCAAGTAAACTGGAAAATAAGTCGAACACTTGTGATAGCTTACCGGAGTTTCACCTGACTATTGAAAGCTGCTACGATAACCCTAACGAACCTGTTGCAGATCAGAGTTATAATGTTGGTGAACCCAATTGGAATGACTAAATAATCCGCTCTGTCGGGCGACGGTAAAAGAAAAAGCCGTCGCCTTTTTTACAACAGCGCCGTCAGATACTTCTCAAACACCACGCCCTCCTGCACGGGCGTTCCCGCCTTTTCACTTCCGGCGTTGCACAGACCTACGAAGTTCGCTGCCTTCTGCACGGAGGTTAGCAGAGTCTCCCCGCGGACGGCATCGGCGGCGAGAATGGAGGCGAAGATGTCTCCGGTGCCGGGGCGGGAGGCTCCGGCAATGGGGGTGGAAACAGTGGTATAGACACCATCATCCCACAGGAAGTTCACCAGAGAATCCCCCTGGCGGATTCCGGTGATGACGATGGATGCACTAGAGACAGTGCCAACGGAGGCTTCGCCGGATGAAACAGACTCCTGCTGGCAGATGTCAGCCAGCCGTTCACATAATCCGGACAGCTCCGGCATCGTCCATTCCCTATCCTTCCAGGGAGTGCCGGTCAGCAGGCAGGCTTCCGTGATATTCGGCGTGATAATATCCGCAAGAGGCAGCAGTTCCTTCATCTTCTGAACATGCGTCTCTGTGATGGAGGAGTAGGCCCTGCCGTGGTCTCCCATGACCGGATCCAGCAAAAACAGGGGCGGCCGGAACATTTCCACGAATTCCCGTACAATGTCGATCTGCTCTTCATTTCCTAAGAATCCACAGTATAACCCATCGAAGGTAAGCCCCAGTTCGTTCCATACTTTTATATAATCTCGCATATGAGAGGTGTAGTCATCAAAATGGCAGAGAGGAAATCCCAAATGGTTTGATAAAACAGAAGTAGGTACAGGGCATACCTGTACCTTCATTACGCTGATCACGGGCAGGGACACGGTGGTGGAGCAGCGCCCAAAACCGGCAATATCATTGATCATAGCAAGGCGGGGAACGAAATCCCCGCCTTTATGAGCAGTAGTATTACAATTGTTAGCATTACATTTCATGGAATAATCCTGCTTTCTTCAGTGCCGGACGAAGTGCCAGATAAAGGACGGTTGCCAGAACAACTGCCCAGACAGCATTAAAGGCAGTAACACCGGTTGCAATTTTTGCCAATGCCTTGGAAATATCCTGAGGCACCCCTAACAAATATGTCTTATAGAAGTACCCTACCAAAGGATCGGCTACAATATTGAATGCCATACCGCAGACAGAAGCCAAAATAGCGACACGAGCCACATATTTTTTCGGATGCTCAGCACTCAGGTGGAAAATCTTGTGAGCTACCAGACCTACGATCAGGCCGATGCACAGTTTTAATAGGAAAGTCTTGGGAGCACTGGTTACATAAGCAGTAGTCAGGTCAGCGATGGTCATACCCACGGCACCGGCAAGTCCACCCCAGTAACCACCCAGAAGCAGAGCAGCCAGTACACAGAAAACATTGCCGAAGTGCACTGCGGTTTTTTCCAGACTGCCGGGAACGGGAATGTCAAATTTCAAAAAAGCAAAGCCGATGTAGCAAAGAGCCGCCAATAATCCTGCCTGAGCCAGTCTGGTTACATCCACCTTTTTTTCTGCGGAAGGAACGCCTGCAATCGCATTATACAATCCCTTGATCGTCAGCAAAATAGCGAAGAATACAAGAACTAGGCTGTAAGAATAAGGGCGTTCTGCGGAAAGCTTCTCATCGGACAGTGTGGATTTCTGAGCGGATAACTCATCTTTCTGTGCATTCAGGGCATCCAGATCTCCGGTTGCGGTACCTGCGTTAATTGCTTCAATGGACGCACCTACTTCTTCTAACTGTGCCTTGACATCGCTTAACTGGCTGCCATAAGCAACGGACTCTTGATAACTGTTATTGTGGGTAATGACTGCCAGGATAATTCCCAGGATCAGGAGAATGGCTCCCGCGATCAATACGCCATATGATTTTTTCTTTTCCATAATGATGATCTCCTCTTTGGGTTTCTTTTTCATAATTCCCATTTGTTCAGTGGGATATGTTAGGATTCAGTGTATAGAAAAAGTGGCTTGCTTAAAAGAGCCAGAATGTGTTTTTTTTACCATACCAGTTTACACATAAAAAACATACATTCTGCAGGAAAACAAGATTTCCTTGACAAAGTCGGAATTTCTGTACTATATTTTTTATTAGTAGTTTGTAATTATTCAGAGCCTGTAAAGCTTATCAAATGAGCGTCGAATGCTTGCATTCGTAAGAACAATTGATAAGCTTTATAGGGCGAAGTAACCACATGAGCAAAAGGAAAGCCTCGTAGAGGCGGTTTTGCGAATGGGGTTCTGAATAGTTACAGTAGCTTTTATGAAAACAAAGGCAATGACGAAGAGGAGTACACATATCCCCTTACCAGAGAGAGTGGCTGCATGTATGCGCTGGAAGGCTGCTTCAAGACAGGAATGTGGAAGGTAGCTTCCAAGCCGGAGAGCCGAGACCGGATATTCCGGGCGTAAGTTCTCACGAGTTATCCCCGTTACCGGATAGGACTTTGTAAGAAGTCGCGAGGCAGCGCAAGCTGTGAACAAAGGTGGTACCGCGTTACTGACGCCCTTTGCTGACGAGAGTCGGCAAAGGGCTTTTTTGCGACTATTCAGAGCCATGTAAATTCACATGGATAGGCGTCGAATGCTTGCATTCGTAAGAATATCCATGCGGATTTATAGGGCGAAGTAACCTCAATAAGCAAAAGGAAAGCATCGTAGATGCGATTTTGCGCATGAGGTCTGAATAGGAGCAAATGCAAAAAAGGAGGACAAAATGAGCAAAGAATTAGCCAAGACCTATGACCCAAACGGCATAGAAGACAGACTGTATCAGAAGTGGCTTGACAAAAAGTATTTTCATGCGGAGGTAGATCATAGTAAGACTCCCTTCACTATCGTGATCCCGCCCCCAAATATCACCGGACAGCTCCACATGGGGCATGCACTGGACAACACCATGCAGGATATCCTGATCCGTTATAAGAGAATGCAGGGCTACAACGCACTGTGGCAGCCCGGCACCGACCATGCAAGTATCGCTACCGAGGTCA
The DNA here is from genome assembly GCA_003447295.1 of Lachnospiraceae bacterium. Classification (GTDB taxonomy): domain Bacteria; phylum Bacillota; class Clostridia; order Lachnospirales; family Lachnospiraceae; genus Acetatifactor; species Acetatifactor hominis. The sequence goes on along the minus strand of DLZQ01000039.1, from coordinate 17,312 downwards.
AGATCATCCAGAAGCTGAAGGAAGAAGGCATCGACAAGCACGATCTGGGTCGTGAAAAGTTCTTAGAGAGAGCCTGGGAGTGGAAGAAGGAATACGGCGGACGTATTATTAGTCAGCTTAAAAAGCTGGGTTCTTCCTGTGACTGGGACAGAGAGCGTTTCACCATGGATGAGGGCTGTAACAAGGCGGTCACTGAAGTATTCGTGAAGATGCACGAAAAAGGTTATATCTACAAGGGCGCCCGTATCGTTAACTGGTGTCCCGTATGTAATACCTCCATCTCCGATGCAGAGGTAGAATATCAGGAGCAGGCAGGACATTTCTGGCACATCAAGTATCCGCTGATGAATGAGGACGGAACTCCCAGCACCACAGAGTTTCTGACCTTTGCCACTACCCGTCCCGAGACCATGTTAGGTGATACCGCAGTAGCCATCCATCCCGATGACGAGCGTTACACCCATCTGCATGGCAGAAAGGTACTGCTTCCTATCGTAAACCGTGTGATCCCTATCGTTGAGGATGCTTATGTAGACAGAGAGTTCGGTACCGGTGTTGTAAAGATCACTCCGGCGCATGACCCCAACGACTTTGAGGTTGGTAAGCGTCATGATCTGCCCGTGATCAACATCCTGAACGATGATGCTACGATCAATAAAAACGGCGGCAAGTTCGAGGGCATGGACCGTTACGAAGCAAGAAAAGCCATCGTGGAAGAACTGGATCAGATGGGTCTGTTAGTAAAGATCGAGGATCATGTACACAACGTAGGTACCCATGACCGTTGTAAGACCACCATCGAGCCCATGGTAAAAGACCAGTGGTTCGTTAAGATGGACGAGCTGATCAAACCTGCAAGAGAAGCTGTAAAAAACGGCGAGATCAAGCTGATCCCCGAACGTATGGAGAAGAATTACTTCAACTGGACGGACAACATCCGCGACTGGTGTATCAGCCGTCAGCTGTGGTGGGGACACAGGATTCCAGCATATTACTGCGATGACTGCGGCGAGGTAGTTGTAGCCAAGGAGATGCCGAAGGTATGTCCCAAGTGCGGCTGCACCCACTTTACACAGGATCCCGATACGCTGGATACGTGGTTTTCTTCTGCACTGTGGCCTTTTGAGACCCTGGGCTGGCCGGAGCAGACCGAGGATCTGAAGTATTTTTATCCCACCGATGTTCTGGTAACCGGTTATGATATCATCTTCTTTTGGGTTATCCGTATGATCTTCTCCGGATATGAGCAGATGGGAGAGAAGCCTTTCAAGACCGTACTGTTCCACGGACTGGTACGTGACAGTCAGGGACGTAAGATGTCCAAGTCTCTGGGCAATGGTATCGACCCCTTAGAGATCATCAGTCAGTACGGTGCCGATGCACTGCGTCTGACTCTGATCACCGGCAACGCACCGGGCAACGATATGCGTTTCTACTATGAGAGAGTAGAGAACAGCCGTAACTTCGCCAACAAGGTATGGAATGCTTCCCGTTTCATTATGATGAACATGGAGCAGGCGCTGGAGAAGACCGGAAAAGATATCACCACCCCTGCGGCAGCAGATTTACAGCCCGTAGATAAGTGGATCCTGTCCAAATTAAACACTCTGGTAAAAGATGTGACCGACAACATGGATCACTTCGAACTGGGTATCGCCGTACAGAAGGTATATGATTTTATCTGGGATGAATTCTGTGACTGGTACATTGAGATGGTAAAACCCCGTCTGTACAGCACCGATGATGCAGTCAGCCAGAATGCGGCACTGTGGACTTTAAAGACCGTCCTGATTGACGCTCTGAAGCTGTTACATCCTTACATGCCGTTCATCACCGAGGAAATCTTCTGCACCATTCAGAATGAAGAAGAGTCCATCATGATCAGCAAGTGGCCGGAGTACAGCGAAGATCGTGCATTCCCCGCAGAGGAGAAGGCTATCGAAACGATTAAGGAAGCCGTTCGCGGTATCCGTAACATCCGTACCGAGATGAACGTGGCACCCAGCCGTAAGGCAAGTGTGTACGTGGTCAGCGAAAATGACGAGATCCGCAGGATTTTTGAAGAAGGTAAGCTGTTCTTCGCAAGCCTTGCTTATGCCAATGAGATCATGATCCAGGCTGACAAGACCGGTATCGCAGATGACGCGGTATCCGTAGTGATCCCCGGTGCAACCCTGTACATCCCGTTTGCGGAGCTGGTAGACATCGCACAGGAGATCGAGCGTCTGAAGAAGGAACAGAAGAGACTGGAAGGCGAGCTGGCTCGTTCTAAGGGAATGCTGTCCAACGAAAGATTCCTGTCCAAGGCTCCCGAAACGAAGATCGCCGAGGAAAAAGAAAAGCTGGCAAAATACGAGCAGATGATGGAACAGGTGACAAAGCGCTTAGAGCAGCTGGCATGATCTGCAACGAAGCGTACAGAATAAGAAGAACGTAAAGCATAAGGAATACGATGAAATTCGGTAATGACATGATAACGTTTGAAGAAGCGGTGGCATATCTGAAGGATATGCCCCGCTTTACTGTTAAAAAAAATCCTGCGGACAACAGGGACCTTAAATGGTTTTTAAAGAAACTGGGAAATCCGGAGCAGAATCTGCGGATCATCCATGTGGCGGGCACCAATGGAAAAGGCTCCGTCTGTGCCTACATGAGTTCGATCCTGCAGGAAGCAGGCTATCGCACGGCCGTATTTACTTCACCTCATCTGGTGGATATGCGGGAGCGGTTTACCGTCAATGGGAAAATGATATCCGAAGAAGCTTTTTTACAGGTTTACCGTGCAGTAGGGGATGCGGTGCAGAAGGCAAATTCCGCTAACCCGGAATTTGTACTCAATTTTTACGAATATCTTTTTTGCATGGCATTACTCTGCTTTGCAGAAGAAAAGCCGGACTACTGCATCATTGAGACCGGACTGGGGGGCAGACTGGATGCCACGAATTACGTGGACAATAAGCTTCTGACCGTCATTACGCGGATCAGTCTGGATCACGTACAGTACCTGGGAGATACTACGGCGAAGATCGCTGCGGAAAAGGCAGGGATCCTGCGCCCCGGTGTTCCGGTGGTGTACCTGGATGGGGATGCGGACGCGTCGGAGGTAATTTGCCGCAAAGCGTCAGAACTTGGTGCCCCACGGATACCGGTGTCGAAAAAGGACTATACTTTCCTCGGATTTCGGAAGAAATACATTGATTTTTCCCTGCGCTCTGAGTATTATAATTATATTAGTCTTACTTTGCATACCATTGCACGCTACCAGATGGAAAATGTGGCGTTGGCGGTTCGAGCCGTGGAAGTGCTGTTTCGCAGTACGGATACGGAGGAGAACGGCGACAGGCTCTGTGCAGGAGTCGGATGCCCCACTGCGGAAGAGATCCGTCGGGGAATCCTTGGCTGCTTCTGGCAGGGGCGTATGGAAGAGGTGCTTCCCGAGGTGTATGTGGATGGTGCGCATAATGATGACGGCATCCGGGCTTTTCTGGATACCGTGGAACAGGACGGCTGCACAGGAGGCAGGAGACTGTTATTTGGTGTGGCGGCGGATAAGGACTGCAGGCATATGATACAGCGGGTGATCACGTCGGGATTATTTGATCGGATTGCTTTTACGCATATGCGGACGGCGAGATCTCTCTCCATGGAAGAATTCAGAGATCTGCTGGCAGCTTATCCGGGACATTATACTATGTATACGGAAGCGGATACGGCACTGCGGGAGCAGCTTGGGGAGCAACGCCCCGGAGAGCGTCTCTATATCGCGGGCAGCCTGTATCTTGTCGGGGAAATAAAGGAGTCTTTGGACCATGATCAATTTTGAAGAAGAACTGAAGAAGTTTCATCCAAGCCTGGAAGTGGAAGATGCGGAAGAAGCCATCTACAATCAGGATCTGACCGATGCGGCGGATCTTTTGGTGAAGATGATGAAAGAAGCTGAAGAAAAAGAAGAGAAATAGGAGGGAAAGCATGTTTTGTTATAACTGCGGCTGCCATCTGTCAGAGCATGATTTCTGTACATCCTGTGGAGCAGATGTATCCCTCTATAAAAAGATCATGTGCATGTCCAACCGTTTCTACAACGACGGACTGGAGAAAGCGGGAGTACGGGATCTTACAGGTGCGATCAACAGCTTACGGCAGAGCCTGAAATTCAATAAAAACAATATCGAAGCCAGAAATCTGTTAGGACTGGTATATTTTGAGACCGGAGAGGTTGTTGCGGCTCTCAGCGAATGGGTCATCAGCAAAAATATGCGTCCCGAGAAAAATATCGCGGACGACTATATCAACATGCTGCAGTCCAACGCTTCCCGTCTGGATGCCATTAATCAGACCATCAAAAAATACAACCAGGCGCTGGTCTACTGTAATCAGGACAGCAAGGATCTGGCAATTATCCAGCTGAAAAAGGTATTGTCCCTGAACCCGAAGTTCATCCGGGCACATCAGCTGTTAGCACTGCTCTACATGGACAGCGAGCAGTGGGACAGAGCGGAGAGAGAACTGCGTAAATGCATGGATATCGACCGCAACAATACACTGACCCTTCGTTATCTGAAGGAAGTGGAGATGCAGCTGACGCCGGATGAGAACGGCAAACAGACCGGCAGACGGAAAAAAGACGATGCAGTCCGCTACCAGAGTGACAACGAGATCATCATCCAGCCACTGAACGTGAAAGAGCAGAAGAGTGCAGGACTGTCCTCTCTGATCAATATCGCTATCGGACTGGTCATCGGACTGGCTGTAATGTATTTCCTGGTGGTTCCGGCGGCAGTGTCTAATGCCAATAATGAAGCCCAGAAGACCATCACGGATATCGGTAACCAGTTAGACACCAAGACCTCCAGAATCCAGGAGCTTGAGACACAGATGGAGGCATTGCAGACAGAGAACGATACCCTGAATCAGGAGCTCCAGGGATATGTGGGAGCCGATGGTACGCTGCAGACCATTGATAACCTGTTGGCAGCAGCTACTGCTTATCTGGAGAATCAGGATATTACACAGACTGCGACGAACCTGGAGACGATTTCCGCTTCTGTGAATGTGGATGATACTTCCGAAGCTTTTCAGACATTGTATAAGACATTGCTTGGCCTGATCGGACCGCAGCTCTCGGCGCAGTATTATGAGACAGGCTATAATGCTTACCGCAGTGAGGATTATAAAGCGGCTATCGAGAATCTGTCCAAGGCAGTCATCTATGATGAGACGAACAAGGACGCCTGGCTTAGTCTGGGCAATTCCTATCGCAAGAGCGACGACGCACAGAATGCCATCGCTACTTATGATAAGATCATAGAGCTGTTCCCGAATACCGAGACTGCCAGAAGTGCCCAGAGATATCGTTCCCAGCTGGCAGAGAATACTGCACAGTAGGAAATTTGCAACATACCATCAGACAATTACACACAACACACGAAAGAGAACTTGTTACAAGAGGCAGGTTCTCTTTTTTATGATGCCAGGGTCAAAAG